>NZ_JAURWA010000091.1 GCF_030655195.1 Patulibacter sp.
CGCCCCGGCTCGCGCGCCCGGGCGTCCCCGCGCCCCGTGCACGCCGGCGTGCCGCGCGGCGGGACCGTGGGCGGCCCCCGGCCGCCGACGTAGACTCGGAGGATGAGCCCGCCCGCCTCGTCGACCATCGTCCGGACGGCCCTGCGGGTCGTGCCCGGCCGGCGCTCCACGGGCGCCCGGATCCTCACCGTCGCCGCGCTGGCCACGGCGCTGGCCTCCGCCGGTCGCCGGCTCTGGCTGGCCCGGGCGGCACGACGCTTCGCGGCGGTGCGAGGCCCGCGGTTCGAGCGTCCCGCGGTCGCGCTGCTGCCCGCCGCGGGCGCCTCCGGCCCCGCTGCGCGGCGGTCGGCGGTCACCCCCGACCCCTCGACCGAGGATCCCTCGTGAGCGAGCTGCTGCTGCTGCGCCACGGCACCGCCGAGGACCGCGCGCCGTCGGGTCTGGACGCCGACCGCGACCTGACCGCGAAGGGCGAGGCGCAGGCGCGCGCCGCGGGCGTCGCGCTGGCCGCCCTGGGCCTGACCCCCGACGTCGTCCTCGCCTCGCCGAAGGTCCGAGCGTGGCGGACGGCGCTCCTGGCCTGCGAGGCCCTCGGCGGTGCACCCGTCGAGCACGGCGCGGTCGTCGGGCTGGACCGGGACGAGGCGCTCCAGGCGGCCGGCCTCGGCGACCGCGTGCTCGTCGTCGGGCACGAGCCGGACCTCTCGCAGGTCGCCTTCGACCTGACCGGCGCACGGCTGCGGATGCGCAAGGCCGCCGTCGCGCTGATCACGGTGCAGGGCTCGCGGGCCGAGCTCCGGGGTCTGATGGGCCCCGACGTCCTCGCGCGGGTCCGGGGCTGAGTCGTGCCGGAGCTGCCGGAGGTCGAGATCACCGCGCGGCTCCTCTCCGCCGCGCTGCAGGGTGCGACCGTCGACTCGGCGCGTGCCCCGGGCCTGGCGACGATGCAGACGTTCAAGCCACCGCTCGACGCGCTGGCCGGCTCGACGCTGACGGGCATCGAGCGGCGGGGGAAGATGCTGCTGGTCCGCTTCGCCGGCGGGGGGCTCGTCACCGACGACGACCCGGACGGACGTGCCGTCCTGCTGGTGCACCTGATGAGCGCCGGGCGCCTCCAGCTGTTCGAGAAGCGGGCGACGATGAAGGACCGCACGGCCCGCATCGTGGTCCGGCTGCAGGGCGGGGCGGACGGCTTCGACGGCGAGCGAGAGCTGCGGCTGAAGGAGTTCGGCACCCGGCAGTCCGCCTGGGGGCGGCTGCTGCGCGAGGCCGACCTCGAGGCGGACGAGCGGCTGAGCACCTTGGGGCCGGAGGCCTGGCCGGACCCGCCGGACCTCTCGATCCTGCCCCCGCGCCGGACGCTCCGAGGCGCCCTGCGCGACCAGCGGGTGATCGCCGGCGTCGGGCGACGCTGGGCCGACGAGGTGCTGTGGGAGGCGAAGATCGCCCCGTTGCGCCGCGCCGGCGACCTCGACGACGACGAGCGCGCGGCACTCCGCGAGGCGATCCGCATGCGCCTGGACGAGGCGATCGCCGGCTACGCGGAGACGCTGAAGCTGCCGCTGAAGGACAAGATGCCGGTCCCCGAGCGCGTGCACGGCCGGGCGGGCGAGGCCTGCCCGCGGTGCGGCGACACGATCCTCGCCGTGCACTACGAGAGCGACGAGATGGCGTACTGCCCGACCTGTCAGACGGGCGGCAAGCCGTACAAGGACCGCCGCTTCTCGCGGCTGCTCAAGGACTAGCGGGCGCGCCGTACGGTCCGAAGAGGTGACGCAGGCCCCCCGAGCCGCTAAGGTGACGCAGGCGTCATTCTTTTGGTCCGGTCCCTCACGGCCGGTCCGGGGCAGCGAAGAGGGAGAGCGGCATGGCAACCACGGCAGGCGATCGATCGGCGAGCACGGGCCCGGTGTCGGGCGTCGCCCGGAACACGGGCGACGACGGCTCCTTCGACACGGACTGGGTCGTCATCGGCTCGGGCTTCGGCGGCTCCGTCAGCGCCCTGCGCCTGAGCGAGAAGGGCCACCGCGTCACGGTCCTCGAGCGGGGGGAGCGGTTCGAGGACGACGCGATGCCGAAGAGCTCGTGGGACCTGCGCCGCTACTTCTACGCGCCGCGCTTCGGCCTGCGCGGCCTGTTCAAGCTGACGACGTTCAAGGACGTCTTCATCATGAGCGGCGCCGGCGTCGGCGGCGGCTCGCTCGTCTACGCCATGACCCTCTACGTCCCGCCGAAGGCGTTCTTCGAGGACCGGCAGTGGGGCGACCTGGCCGACTGGCGCAGCGACCTGGCCCCGCACTACGAGACCGCCCAGCGGATGCTCGGCGTGACCGACGTGACCGCCGACGACCCGGCCGACCAGCTGCTCAAGGAGTACGGCGAGGAGATCGGCGTCGGCAACACGTACCGCAAGGCGCGCGTCGGCACGTACCTCGAGAACCCGGGCGTCGAGACGGCCGACCCGTACTTCGGCGGCGAGGGCCCCGCCCGCGTGGGCTGCTCCTCCATCGGGCGCTGCATGCTCGGCTGCCCCCAGGGGTCGAAGAACTCGACGACGAAGAACTACCTGCACTTCGCCGAGCACAAGCACGGCGCGACGATCGCCCCGGGCCGCGAGGTCGTCTCGCTGACCCCGCTGAACGGCACCGACGGCACCGACGGTTGGCAGATCGTCCACGAGCGCACGGGCGCCCGGTTCCGCAAGGACCGTCAGGCGATCCGGGCGCGCGGCGTCGTCGTCGCCGGCGGGGCGCTGGGCACCAACGAGCTGCTCGCCCGCTGCAAGATCAACGGCGACCTGCCGAAGATCTCCGACCGCCTCGGCCACCTCGTGCGCACGAACAGCGAGGCGATCCTGGGCGTCACCGTCCCGGAGGGGCGGGCCGAGGCGCTGTCCAAGCGCGTCGCGATCACCTCGTCGATCTACCCCGACCCGCACACCCACATCGAGACGGTCACCTACGGCGAGGGCGGCGGCGCGATCCGCGGGCTCTTCACCGTGCTGACCGGCAACGGCACGCGCCTGACACGGCCGCTGAAGTGGCTCGGCCAGATCGTCCGCCACCCGCGGTGGGTCTTCGAGCTGCTGTTCTCGAAGAACTGGTCGCAGCGCACGATCGTCGTCCTGGTCATGCAGTCGCTGGACAACTCGATCTCGCTCGTGGCGAAGGGCCGCAAGGACGGGCGGGTCAAGCTGCAGACGCGGCAGGACCCGGACAACCCGAACCCGACGTTCATCCCGGCGGCCAACGCTTTCACGTCGTGGCTGGCGCGCAGGACCGGCGGCGTCCCGGGCTCCTCGACCACCGAGGCGCTCTTCAACATCCCGTCGACCGCGCACATCCTCGGCGGCGCGCCCATCGGGCGCGACCGCGACCACGGCGTCATCGACAAGGACCACCGCGTCTTCGGCTACGAGAACCTCCTCGTCTGCGACGGCGCGGCGATCCCGGCCAACGTCGGCGTCAACCCGTCGCTGACGATCACCGCGATGACCGAGCTGGCGATGGATCGCATCCCCGCCAAGGGCGGCGCCGCGGCCCCGGCCGCCATCGGTCGTGTCGCGATCGCCGGCAAGACCGCCAGCGGCGAGCCCGAGCCGCTCCCGGAGAGCTGGACGACGGCCGGCGCCGTCGAGGAGCAGGCCATGACGCAGGGGCAGTCCGACCACGAGGAGCAGCACCCGACCCCGGCCTGAGGGTCGGGGCCCGGCCCCGCTCAGTCGATCGTCAGGACGATCTTGCCCTGGGTCCCGCCCGAGGCGATCAGCTCGTGGGCGCGGGCCGCGTCGGCGAGCGGGAGGACCTGCGAGACGTGGGGCTTCAGGGCCCCGCGCTCGACGGAGCCGGTGAGCAGTTGCAGCTCGAGACCGTCCGGGGCGACGAAGACCGTCGGGTCGTGGACGCCGTCGGGCGCGGCCTCGCGGTCGCCGCCCGTGGGCAGGGTGACGATCGTCCCGCCGGGTCGGACCGTCGACAGGGCGGGCGCGCGGGCCGGTCCGCCGAAGCAGTCCAGGACGAGGTCGACCGGCTCGACGCCGTCGGCCCAGTCCTCGCGGGTGCGGTCGAGGATCTCGTAGGCCCCCAGCCCGCGGACGAAGTCGACGTTGTCGGGCGACGCGACCGCGATGACGTGGGCCCCGAGGTCCGCGGCGATCTGGACGGCGAGGTGCCCGACGCCGCCGGCCGCGGCGGTGACCAGGACGCGCTGGTTCGTCTCGAGGCCGCCGGCGTCGACGAGCGCCTGCCAGGCCGTCAGGCCGCCCATCGCCAGCGCCGCGGCGTGCGCGTCGTCGAGGGAGCGCGGGGACCGGCTGAGCTGCGACACGTGCGCGACGGCGTACTCCGCGTAGGCGCCGGCGGCGTGGGGGAACCCGACCGTCCCGAAGACGCGGTCCCCGACCCCGAAGCGCGCGACGCCGAAGCCGGCCTCGACCACCGTGCCCGCCAGGTCCCAGCCGGGGATCCACGGCCAGTCGGCGTCGCCGAGGAAGCGCGCCGCTCCGGCGCCGGAGCGGGTCTTCGCGTCGACGGGGTTGACGCCGGCGGCCGCGACGCGGATCAGCACCTGACCGGGGCCGGGGGAGGGGCGCGGCACCTCGCTCTCCTCCAGCGTCTCGGGCCCGCCGGGGGCGGGGGCGACGATCGCGCGCATCGTGTCGGGGAGCTCGGGCATGCCGCGGACTCTGCCACGGCGGGGCGGGATCACCGTGCGGGGCGGGGCCTCGGCGCGATGCGGGACCTCGGCGGGGGCGGTGCGGGGCGGGGCCTCAGCGGCGCGGGGCCTTCGGGATCAGCGCCCAGCCGACGAGGTAGGCGAGGATCTGCGGGCCCGGCAGCAGCATCGACACGACGAAGAGCACGCGGACGAGGGTGCGCGACGTGCCGAACCGGTTGGCGAGGGCCGCGCACACGCCGGCGACCACCTTCCCGCGACGAGGACGGACGAGCGAGGTCGAAGGAGCCATGGCCGACCCGTACCCCGACCCCGGTGGACGGACGCCCGTCGTCCCGGGTCCTGCGCCGTGCCACGATGGCCGTCCGTCACCCGACCCGAGGAGCACCCGTGCCCCTGCCCGAGACCGGCCAGCCCGCCCCCGACTTCACCCTGCCCGACGCGGAGGGCACGCCCGTCACGCTGTCCGACCTGCGGGGGACCTGGGTCGTCCTCTACTTCTACCCCAAGGCCTCGACGCCGGGGTGCACGACGCAGGCCTGCTCCGTGCGGGACCACCGGGCGGACTACGAGTCCCGCGGCGCCCGCGTCCTGGGCGTCTCGCCCGACCCCGTGAAGAAGGTCGCGTCGTTCGTCGAGAAGCAGGCGCTGGACTTCACGCTGCTGGCCGACGAGGACCACGAGGTCTGCGACCTCTACGGCACGTGGGTCGAGAAGTCGATGTACGGCAAGACCTACTGGGGCGCCTCGCGCTCGACGGTCATCGTCGACCCCGAGGGCGTCGTCGCCGAGGTGTTCCCGAAGGTCAAGCCGGCCGAGCACGACGCGAAGGTCCTGGCGGCGCTCGACGCGCTCCAGGGCGCGGCGACCGCCTGAGCCGCGGCCCCCGCCTGAACCCCGGCCCCCGCCTGAGCCGCGGCCTCCGCCCGTCCGCCTGACGGGCGGACGGGCGAGGTCTAGGCTCGCGCCATGACCGTCGTCCACGGGCGCCACACGGCGCGGATCGAGGGGGACTTCGTCGTCTTCCTCATCGGCTTCCACATCAACAAGCCGCTGCACGTGCACCGCTGGGTGCCCGTGATGGCGTCGATGCAGCCGATGATCCGCGAGCTCCGCGCCCAGCCGGAGCGGGGCCTGCTGGCCACGCACCTCGGCTGGATGTTCGGCGGCTTCGCGTACGTGCAGTACTGGCGGTCGTTCGAGCAGCTCGAGGCGTACGCCCGGGCGAGCGACGCCGCCCACCTGCCGGCGTGGGCGCGCTTCAACCGCCGGATCCGGGGGACCGACGCCGTCGGCGTCTACCACGAGACCTACCGGGTTCGGGCGGGGGAGTACGAGGGCATGTGGGTCGACATGCCCCGCACCGGCCTGGCCTCGGCGGGCGAGCACGTGCCCGTGGGCTCGACGAGCACCGCGGCCCGCCGGATGGGCCGCGACGACGAGGCGGGCGCGCCGGTCTCGCCCTGAGCGGCCGCTCGGCGGCCGTCCCGCCGGGGGCGCCGGTCTCGCCCGGAGCGGCCGCTCGGCGGCCGTCCCGCCGGGGTGGCCGGTCCGGACGGCGAGCCGCCTACGGCCGCCCGGCGTGCGGGACGTCGACCCGGACCGTCAGCAGCTGCGCCTCGCGGGTGTCCGCGCGGTTGTGCTCGTAGAAGTCCGGCGCGGAGCAGAGCAGCAGGGTCCGGCCGTCGTCGCCGCCCAGCGCGCAGGCGAAGACGCCCAGGCCTTCGGGTGCGGTGACCTGGTCGACGAGCTCGCCGCCGGGTGCGACCCGGACGGCGCGACCGCCGACGGCGTCGGCCGCCCAGATGTGGCCCTCGGCGTCCAGCGTGCAGCCGTCCGGGGCGACGACGAGCTGCGGGATCGTCTCGTCGACCGTGGCGTCGCGCACCTCGGGGCCGAACGACGCCCAGGTCCGGCGGTTCGAGAGCTCGCCGTCGGGGCTCAGGTCGAACGCGGTGTAGCGGTTGCCGAGCGTCTCGCCGACGATCAGGGTCGCGCCGTCGTCGGTGATGACGGAGCCGTTGGGGAACCGCAGGCCCTCCGCGACGACGGTGACGCTGCCGTCCGGATCGATGCGCTTGAGCGATGCGCCCGTCGCGTCGCCGCCGCCCATCAGGTCGAACCCGAAGTCGCCCACGAAGACGTGCCCGGCGGCGTCGACGACGAGGTCGTTGAGGTGCCCGCCGCTGTGCTCGGCCAGCTCGGCGAGGGTCGACACCTCGCCGTCGGCGAACCGCAGCACCCGTCGGTCCTTCATCGAGCTGATGACGAGCGACCCGTCCGGCAGCCAGCCCAGGCCGGACGGCTGGTCGTCGAGCTCGACGACGACGGTCTCCTCCCCGTCGGTGCTCCAGCGGCTGACGCGGCGGCGGTAGAAGTCCGAGGTCCACCAGGTGCCGTCCCGCCATCGCGGGCCCTCGAAGAAGCTGCCGCCGGTGGCCAGGACCGAGATCTCGCGGGCGTCCATGGCCCGACCCTAGAACGGCCGGCGCGCCTGCGTGGGGTTTCGCGCCGGACCCCGTCCGCGGACACCGTCATCGCTCCTCGAGCGACGAATCCCGGTTTCTGGATACGGATTCACCTGTCGCGCCGCGTCGCGGCCCCCGGTCCCGCTACCTTGCGGCCATGCGCGACGGTTCGACTCCACGCATCCACGGGCCGGCCGGTGCCCGCCCCGCGGCGGTCCGCCGCCCGGCGCGACCGGCGCTCGCGATCCTCGTCGCGGGCACCGCGGCCCTCGGTCTGACGGCCTGCGGCGGCTCGGACGGCGACGACGAGGCGACGGTCGCCCCCGACGCGGCTCCGCCCGTGAGCGCGACCACGACGGCGGCCGCGCCCGCCGCGGGTGGCGACGAGGAGTCCCGCGCGGGCGCCGTCGTCACGCAGTACGTCGCGGCGTTCTCCGCCGGGGACGGCGAGGCGGTCTGCAGGCTCTACACGCCGGCCCAGCGTCGCCGGATCGCCGACGCCGCCGACGACTCGTGCGCCGAGGGCATCCGCACCGCCTACGCCCAGGGTGGCGGGGAGGACGGCTTCAAGCGCTCGCTCGGCAACCTGCGCGTCGGCGCGGCGACGGTCACCGGTCGCACGGCCGTCGTGCGGCTCGTGGCGCCGCAGGGCGGCGGGGGCGACACGAACCCGCTCGAGGTGCAGCTGCAGCGCTCGGGCGACACCTGGCGCATCTCGCGCCCCGGCGGCGCGGGCTGACGCCGAGCCCGGCGACCCACCACCCACGGCCGTGCGGGTGGGCTGGGTCGGGCGGTCAGGCCGTCAGCACGATCGGCGCGCCGTCCTGCACCACGATCGTGTGCTCGACGTGCACCGACAGCGCGCCGTCGGCGGTGGCGATCGTCCAGCCGTCGCCGCGCTCGACCAGGCGCGGATCGCCGAGGGTCAGCATCGGCTCGACGGCGATCACGAGGCCCTCCTCCAGCGGCGTGCGCAGCGTCGGGACGTCGACGTTGGGGACGGTCGGGTCCTCGTGCAGCTCGCGGCCGATCCCGTGGCCGCAGAGCTCCTCGAAGGGGCTGGCGCCCAGCGCCGCGGCGGTCTCCTGCACGGTGCGGCCGATCTCGCGCAGCGGCATCCCCGCCCGGGCGACGCCGAGCGCCGCGGCCAGGCAGGCGTCCGCGGCGTCCAGCAGCCGACGGGCCTCGTCGGAGACCTCCCCGACGGGCACGGTCACCGCCGCGTCGGCGAGCCAGCCGTCCAGCTCGGGGGTGACGTCGAGGGTGACGAGGTCGCCCTCGCGCAGCTTCCGCCCACCGGGGATGCCGTGGACGACCTCCTCGTTGACCGAGATGCAGGTCGAGCCGGGGAACGCGTAGGTCTCCATCGGCCCCGACAGCGCGCCGTACTCGTGGAACGTCCGCGCGGCGATCAGGTCCAGCTCGGCGGTGCTGACGCCCGGGGCGACGGCCTCGCGCATGCGGCGCGTGGTCTCGGCGACCAGCGCCCCCACCCGGCGCAGACCTTCGAGCTCCTCGGGCGTCCGGACGATCATGCGCCAAGCGTAGTCCGGGAACGGCGCCCGGGCGCCGTGGCGGGCCCCCCGCGTTCCTGTCGGCGTGCTCCCGGATCGCGTTCCTGGAACGGGGCGGGCGTCCGTCCGGCCGCCGACGCTTCGATCCCGAGGCACTCCGCGATGCCGACCGATCGACCGATGGTCGGCTGATGGGTGCGGGCCGTGCCTCCCTGGGAGAACAGACACGTCGCCGGTCGTAGTCACCGGGTGAATCACCGTATGCGCCCGGCGAGTCACGCCGAAGACGTGTCCATAGGGCTGGGCTCGCCGGCCCCCCGCCTCGACGTGTCGCCCGGCCCGACGGGTCGGCCGCCTCGTCCGGTCGCCCGCCTCGACGCGTCGCCCGCCCCGACGGCCCCCCCCCGCCTCGACGGGTCGCCCGCCTCACTCCGCCGCCGAGGTCCGTCGGCCCCGCGGCTCCGTCGGCCCCGCGGCTCCGTCGGCCCTGCAGCTCAGTCGGCCTCGTACGGGATGCGGTCGATGCGGCGGATCTCGCCGCGGGTGCCCCACTCGGTGCGGCCCAGGCGCGACAGGGGCGCGAGCCGGTCGATGTCCGGCAGGCCGTCGTCGGCCAGCAAGTCGGTGTGTACCGCAGCGTGGACGACGCGGCCGAGCACGACCCACGAGTTGCCCAGGCCGACGACGCTGTGCAGCCGGCACTCGAGCGCGACCGGCGACGCGGCGACCCGCGGCGGCCGGACGAGCGAGCTGCGCTCGCGCTCCAGCCCGACGGCGTCGAACTCCGACACGTCCTCGGGGTAGTTGGTGCCGGTGGCGTTGACCTGCTCGAACAGCGGCTCGGGCGTCAGCGAGACGACGAACTCGCCCGTCGCCTCGATGTTGCGCAGCGAGTCCTTCCGGCCGACGGAGGTGAACTGCACGATCGGCGGCGCGACGCAGGCGACCGTGAAGAACGAGTGCGGCGCCAGGTTGTCGACCCCGTCCTCGGACGTCGTCGAGACCCAGGCGATCGGCCGCGGCACGATCGAGGCCGTCATCACCTGGTAGAAGCGGCCGGAGCCGAGCTCCTCGGGATCGAAGTCGGTGCGGGGGGCGGTGGGCATCGCGTCGCACGGTACCCACGACGGCGGCCCGGGTCGCAGGCATGGCGCCGTGCGTCGTCGCGTCGGGTCGTTGCGTGGGCTGCCCGCCCCGCCGGCGGGGTGTCGCGTCCGGGCCCCGCCTGCCCCGCCCCGGTCAGTCTCCCGCGGGCGCCGTCCCGGGCCCGGCCGGCGTCCCGGCCGGGTGCGCGCCGCGGGGGACGGGGTCCCGGCCCATCGTGGCTGCGGCGTCGGCGTCGCGGATCCGGGAGGCCATCGCCACCGCGAGCAGCAGCAGGACCGCGGCGGTGAGGAACGCCGCGTGGTAGCCGCCGAGGTCGGGCGACGCGGCCCGCGCCACCTCCGCGGGCGACGGGCCGACGACGGAGATCACGGTCGCCATCACCGCCACGCCGAGCGCGGCGCCCGTCTGGCGCAGGGCGTTGAACAGCCCGGAGGCCTGCCCGGTCCGGGCCGGGCTGACGTTGGCGAAGACGGTCGACTGGGTCGGGATGAAGACGAACGACATGCCGCCGCCCAGGACGAACATCACCGCGACGACCACGGCGTCGGGGGTCGACGCGTCGACCTGGGTCAGGCAGAGGGCCATCAGGGCCACCGTCGTCGCCCCGCCGCTGATCAGCCGCCGCGGCCCGAAGCGCCGGTAGACGCGCGAGACGACCTGCGACCCGACCATCACGCCGATCGCCTCGGGGAACGTCAGCAGGCCGCTCTCGGTGGCGGTCCGCCCGAGGCCCTCCTGCTGCAGCAACGGGAACGCGTAGAGCAGCCCGAGGAACCCCGCACTGGCGGGCAGGACCGTCAGCGTCGACCGGCGGAACAACCGGTCGCCGAAGATCCGCAGGTCCAGCAGCGGGAAGCGGACGGCGAGCTCGCGCCGCACCAGCAGGCCCAGCAGGACGAGGCCGAGGATCCCGGGGACGAGGACGCCGGCGGACCCCCAGCCACGGGAGGGCCCCTCGGTGATCGCGAACATGAGCCCGCCGAGGCCGGCGCCGGCGAGCACGAAGCCCGGCGCGTCGAAGCGCCCGGTCTCCTCGACGACGTCGTCGTGGCGCGGCAGGTACTTCGACCCGAAGGCCAGCGCGGCCAGGCCGACGGGCACGTTGACGAGGAACGCCCAGTGCCACGACAGGCCGTCGACGAGCAGCCCGCCGAGGACGGGGCCCAGCGCGGGGGCCGCGGCGGTCGGGACCGTGAGGATCTTCGACGCCCGGATCCGCTCCTCGGGCGGGAAGACGCGGAACAGCATCGCCATGCCCACCGGGGTCAGCATCCCGCCGCCGACGCCCTGCAGCACCCGGAACGCGACGAGCTGGCCGAGCGACCCGGCGAGCGCGCAGAGGGCGGAGGCGACCGTGAACAGCGCCAGGGCGATCAGGAAGATCCGCCGCGTCCCGAAGCGGTCGCCCAGCCACCCCGACGCCGGGATCACCACCGCGATGCTGACGAGGTAGGCCGACGACACCGCGCCCGTGCTGGACACCGTGCTGTCGAAGTCGCGCCCGATCGTCGGGATCGCCGTGTTGACGATCGTCGTGTCCAGGATGTTCATGAATATCGCGGCCACGAAGACGACCGAGACGACGACCTTCGGGTTCTGGAACACGCGCAGCACGGCGGTCAGTGTTGCGGGCCCGCGGGCCGGGCGCCTGTGCGACGGGCACGGCTGTCGGTCCGCGGCGCGGCGGGCCGCCCGGTCTCGGGCTCGGCGGACGGAGCGGGAGGGCCGCGCGGCGGGCGGGGCCTACCCGTCGAGGAGCCGGACGCCCAGATGCCCGGCGAACGCCCCCGCGGAGCCCAGGACGTCCTCCCAGCGCATCCCGACGCCACGGAGCTGCTCCAGCCCTCGGGCACCCTCGAGCGGACAGCCGAGGAGCTCGGTCCGGGTGAACCGTGCGCCGGTCAGGTCCGCCTCGCGCAGGTCGCACCGCTCCAGCAGCAGGTCCTCGCCCGCGACGTACTGCAGGTCGGTCCCCGTCATCAGGCAGTCGACGAGCACGACGCGCCGCAGCCGCGAGCCGCCCAGCGCCGCCAGGTCGACCCGGCAGTCGCGGAGCACGACCTCGTCGAGACGGGCGTCCGTCAGCCGCAGGCCCGTCAGGCGGGCCCCGCGGATCTCGACCCGCCGCCAGGTCGCCTCGCGCAGGTCGGCGTTGGCGAGGCTCCCCCCGGCGACCACGACGTCCTCGAGGTCCAGCAGGGGCAGCCGGGCGCCGGCGAGGTCGACGCCCGTCATGCGGGCGCCGGCGAGCTGCACCCCGCGGGCGTCGACGCGCTCCCCGCCGGTCCAGGCGACGTCGACGTCGCGCAGGACGTCGTCGTGGGCGGGCGGCGCCTCGTCCCCCACGGGCCGCAGGTCGCCCGGCACCCGCGGCTCCGCCGGGGTCCGCGGGGAGTGGTCGGGAGTGCGGGCCATCCCGCGATCCTCACAGCCCACGCGGCAGTCCGCGGGCACGTCGGGACGGGCTGCGCGGGCACCGCGGCGGGGCCCGGCGGGGCGCCTTCGGACGTGGCCGGACGGTGGGAGGATGCGCCCGGACGCCCGAGGCGGCAGAATGCTCCGGTGATGCGTACGACCCGCGTGCTTCCAATCGCCCTGGCGTCCGCGCTGGCGCTCGCCTCCACCGGCTGCGGCAGCGACTTCAAGAAGGACGAGCCCCAGACGGCCGCACGCGACTTCCTCAGCGACGTCCTGGCGACGAACAACGGGCAGCGGGCCTGCGACTTCATGACGCAGCGCGCCCAGAAGCTCTTCGCGGGCGACGCCGAGGGCGTGGGCTGCCGCAGCACGATCGAGCGCGCGAAGCTCGTCGGCGACGGCGACAAGCTGCTCGTGGACACCACGGGCGAGGTCAAGGACCTCGAGTACTCGACCGAGAAGACGGGTGACGACGAGGCGGTCGTCACCGTGAAGACCAACGGCGGCCCGACGCTGCGCCTGACGCTCGCCCACAGCGAGGGCCTCGGCAACCTGTACGAGCCGCCCACCCCGTGGCGCATCACGGGCGGCGCCGAGACGCTCATCAAGGGCACCTGATGCCGTCGGCGGCGTCCGCGGCGGTCCTCCGCCCGGCGGCCGTCGTCTTCGACAACGACGGCACGTTCCTCGAGACGGAGTCCGTGTGGTCCCGCGCCGAGGAGGAGCTCTTCCGCCGCCGGGGCCTGCCGTTCCTGGCCGAGCACAAGCTCGAGCTGATCGGGACGAGCTTCGTCCACGCGTCGGAGTCCCTCGAGCGCTTCCTCGGCGAGCCCGGCGGTGGCCCGGCGATCATGGAGGAGCTCGTCGACCTCGTGCACCGCGAGCTCGACGGCGAGGTCCCCGTCATGCCCGGCGCCGAACGCCTCGTCGATGCGCTCCGTGCCGAAGGGATCCAGGTGGCCATGGCCACCAACGCGGCCCGGGGCTTCGCCGAGAAGGCACTGCACCGCGCCGGCCATGCGGACACCTTCCCGGTGCTCCTGACGGCCGAGGACGTCGTCGACCCCAAGCCCGCCCCGGACATCTACCTGGCGGCCGCCGCGGCGCTCGGCGTCGACCCGGCCGACTGCGTCGCCGTCGAGGACAGCCCCACGGGCGTGCGCTCCGCCGTCGCCGCCGGCATGACGGTCCTGGGCGTGACGAGCTTCCCGGGCGTCGACCTCTCGCACGCGCACCACCGGCACCCGTCGCTCGAGGACCCCGCGCTCTGGGCGCTGCTGGGCCTCGACGGCGACTGACCGCCGACCACCCGTCCGGTCCGCCGACCCGTCCGGTCCGCCGACCCGGTGGGCCGCCCACCCGGCCGGCCGTGCCCCCGCTCCTGCGGCCCCCGTCCCGGAACGACGACGGGGCGGCCGTGGCCGCCCCGCAGGTCCCTCGTGCCCCGGGCCGCGCCCGGGGCGGGTGCTCAGTCGCCGAAGATGTTCAGCATCGTCAGGAAGATGTTGACGACGGCGACGAAGATGCCGGTGGCGAGCCACACGACGTCGTCCTCGGTGGCCTGCAGGCGCAGGAAGTTGAAGTAGATGACGATCGCGACGGCCGAGACGGCACCGATCACGAGCGAGACGACGTCGCCGGCGATCCCGCCGCCGCCGCCGAAGATGAGCATGCCCCAGGAGACCGCGACGGCGACCAGGAGGATGATCGAGATCGGCTTCATCCAGCCCGAGAGGTCCTTGGCGATCAGCGTGCCGCCGGCGCCCGCGGCGACCACGACGAGGCCGGTGGTGCCGGCCGCCTTCGTGACGACGTCGGCCTGACCCGTGACGTTGAGCTGCTGCAGGACCGGGCCGAGCCCGAGGCCGAGGAGCAGGGCGACGATGAAGAGGATCGCCATGCCCGCGCCGCCGGTGCGGAGCGAGCCGATGAACGCCTGGGCGAACAGCAGCACGACGGCGGCGATGGTGCAGCCCATCGCGGCACCCTGGCCGAGCGGCTCCGCGTCGCCCGGACCGGCGCCGACGTAGGAGCCGGCGACGAGGAAGCCGATCGCGACGGCGACCAGGAACATCGTCTGGCTGAGGATGGCGCCGTACGACGCACGCTGCGTCTGGGCGTAGGGGAGGGAGTAGCTGCGCGTCTCCGGCATGGTCTCGTTCTCGCTCGAGGGCGGTGGGGACAGGATGGACACGGATGATTCCGCGCCCTGCTGAGCCGAGGGTAAACCACGTCGCGCCATCTGTGGACCGGGGCGCCAGGCGAGCGCCCGTGCGCCAGATCCGCGCCGGGGCACCGTCTGCGCCGTCCGCGGCCCCGGCGTCGCGCGGTCCCGTCGACGCCCGGCGTACCCTTGCGGGGTGTCCCCGGCCGACCCATCCCCGACCGTGCCGCCGCTGGCCGGGGTCTCGGACGTCTTCGACGCGATCGGCAGCTTCTTCTCGTCGATCGCGAGCGTGAGCTTCGGGCCGCTCGTGATCGGTCTGGTGCTCTTCGTCGCCTACCTGACGATCCGCTCGCGGGGCTTCTTCAACGTCCTCCGGGCGGCCTACCCGACCGAGACGATCCAGTGGCGCCGGGTGTGGGGGGCGTACATCGCCGCCTACGGGTTCAACAACGTGATCCCGGCGCGTGGCGGCGACGTCATCAAGGTCTTCCTGATCAAGACCTCGATCGACCGATCGACCTACCCGGCGATCACCGCGGCCATGTCCGTCGAGGCGCTGTTCGACCTGTCGATCGCGGTCCCGATCCTGCTCTTCGCGTTCACCCAGGGCGTGTTCCCGTCGCCCCCCGAGTTCGCGGATCTCGGGGCGTTCGACCTGTCGTTCATCTTCGGCAACCCCAAGCTCAGCCTGTTCGTGCTGACCCTGCTGGGCGTCGCGTCGCTGGTCGCCTTCGCCGTCCTGTCCGAGCGCGCCCGACGGTTCTGGGCGAAGGTCCGCCAGGGCTTCACGATCCTCGGGGACCGGCGGCGCTTCTTCCGCGAGGTCTGGCTCGTGCTGTTCGCCGGGTACCTCGTGCGCCTCGCCGCGTTCTGGATGCTGCTGGAGGCGTTCCACATCGGCGGCTCCGTGCGCAACGTCCTGCTCGTCCACGGCATCAACGCCGTCGCGGCGCTCATGCCGTTCACGCCCGGCGGGGCCGGGGTGCAGCAGGCGTTCATGGTCAAGGTCTTCGCCGCCAGCGCGACGGGGGCGACGGTGGCCGCCTACTCCGTCGGCCAGCAGATCGCGATCGCCGTGATCTGCCTGGGCGTCGGCTTCGTCGCCCTGGTGAAGATCTTCGGCTTCCGGTCCTTCAAGGAGGTCATCCAGGCCGGCAAGGACCACCGCACGGCCGAGGCCGCCGCCGCGGAGGGCGGGGGCGGGGCATGACCCCGCGACGGGCCCCCGACGATGGCGGGTGGGCCGGGCCGTGCGGACCCGCACCGCGGCCGGGCCCGAGACGCCCGGGTCGGGGCCCGCGGGTCCTCTTCTAGCCGAGGCCCTGGCGGGCCTCGCGCACCAGCGTGACGGCCTCGGGGAAGACGACGGCCATCACCTGACGGATCTGGTTGGCCTGCGCCTCGGCGTCGCCCTGCAGGTTGACGCGGCCGACCGCGGCCACCGTCATCTGCACGGCCAGGCCGATCGCGTTGTCCGCCCAGGCCAGCTTCTGCTGGCCCTGCATCTGGTCAGCGAACTCCATCATCTTCCGCTGCAGGTCGTCCGGGTCGCCGAAGAGTCCGCCAAAGCCTTCCATCGGCCGATCGTAGCGCCCCGGCGCCACCGGGTCGGGCCGGTCCCGGACCGGGGACGGGGCGCGGCGCGGCGAGCGCCGGCGCGCCACGGGTCCGGGGCAGGCCGGCGGGACCGTCGGCCCGTGGTGCGCCGGCCGGGCTCAGCGGGGCCGGCGGGCGACGAGGACCATCGTCCCGCCGCGACCGCGCGCCCCGGCCGCGAACTCGAGCGCGGCGAGCAGCGGGAGCAGCGGCAGCGACGCCAGGGTGATCAGGAGCGGGCGTGCGCGCAGCGGGGCCGCGCGCTTGAGCAGGTAGTAGAGGTACGACGTCGTCCCGCTCAGGCGGTTGACGACGGACTGCCACATGCCGAACGGGTTGTGCTCGAGCAGCACGCCGTGGAAGGCGACGACCTCCAGGCCGGCGGTCTGCGCGGCACGCGCCAGGCCCTCGGGGCTGAAGTGGGTGCGGTGGCGCGGGACGTCGAGGTGGAACCAGTGGTCGCCGCCGATCCGCGCCTGCAGCGCCCGGACGTTGGGCACCCCGACGAGGACCAGGCCGCCGGGCCGGAGCCAGCCGCGCAGGGTGGCGAGCGTCGCGGGCGGGTCCTCGACGTGCTCGAGCACGTGCCAGAGGGTGATCGCGTCGACCGAGCCCGGGTCGACGACGGCGTCCTCGATCCCGGCGCGCTGCAGCTTTACGCCGTAGACGTCGCGGGCGGCCTCGACGCCGCGGGCGGCCGGCTCCAGGCCGCCGGCGTCCCAGCCCGCCGC
>NZ_JAURWA010000094.1 GCF_030655195.1 Patulibacter sp.
CGACCACGGTCCGCGGGCGGGCGACCCCCACCCGCGAGGGATCGTCGACGGACCGGCGTCCGCCGATGGGCAGGCCCGCCTGCGTGGCGTGGCGACGGGGCACCGGGGCCGGCACGACGGGCACCGTCCCCGCGCCGCGTCCCGGCAGCGCCTCGCCGCGGGTGGCCATCACGTGCACCGCGGCCAGGGCACCCCACGGCGCGTAGCGCGACAGCCACGCGTCGACCTCGTGCTCGGGCACCCGGGCGCGCGGGTCGCCCGTGAGGATGCGGCCGAGCGCCTTGCGCAGGTTCAGGTCGCCCGACGGCGGGCGATCGTCCCGGCCGAGCGCCTGCGAGGCCACGAGCGCCAGCGTCCACGTCCCGATCTCGGGCAGGCGCCCCAGGCGCAGCAGCACCCGGTCGGGATCGCAGCCCGGCGCGGTGTCGATGCGGCCGCGGGCGATCTCGCGCGCCGCGCGGTGCAGCGCCGTCGCGCGCTTGGGCGACAGGCCGCACGCCTCGAGGTGGGCCGGCACGGTGGCGTCCGCGAGCTCCGCGGCGTCGGGGGCGTCGCGCAGCCGGGGGTGCGTCGCGACGTCCGGTGCGCGCACCGCGCCGTGGCGGGCGATCAGCCGCCGCTCGATGCGGACCGCGTCCTCGTAGGCGATCAGCTGCTCGCAGACGGCGCAGAGCAGCGCCTCGAAGACCGAGAGCCGGCGGGCGGGCCGCATCCACGGGCGGGAGCGGATCGACGGCCCGATGAGCGGGTCGTCCTTGTGCGCGGCGACGAACGGCGCCAGGTCGACGTCGACGCCCAGCGCGAAGCGCCAGCGCCCGAGCGCCTGGCGGGCGGCCGCGCGGGCCAGCTCGTCACCGGCCGCCGCCCCGCGGGCCGCGCCCCCGGTCGGTGCGCAGGCGCGGGCGCCGAGGACGACGCGCCCGTCGCGCAGCCGGGCGGCGCGGAGGAGCACGTCGTGCCCGTCCGAGCGGACGAAGCGGAAGAGGACGCCGTCGCGGGACCGCAGGAGGCCGTCCGCGGACGGTCGGGGCAGGCGGTACGGACCCGGCGGCCCGACCTCGGCACGGACCTCGATCACGCGAGGCAGGCTACGCCGCCGGGCGGACGGCCGCCGAGGTCCCGGGAGCCACGCGCCGACGGGCCCGACGACCGGGTCCGGGGCGGCTCCGCCCGGATCCGCCGATGGTCGGCGACCCGAGGCTCGACGGACCCGGGCTCAGCCCTTGCCGAGCAGGTGCACGTCGACGAGGAACCGCCGCGAGCCGACGACCGGGGGCAGCCGGCGCAGGTCGCGGCCCCGGCGGACCGACGCGACCTTCTGCGAGACGACCGCGGTGGCGATCGCCCCGGCGACGAAGCCGGTGCCGACGACGGCGACGGCCGTCGCGGCGACCACGGCCGGGTTGCGACGGGCGAGCTCGCGGACGTCCACCCGGGTCGCGTCGACCTCGTGGGCGTCGACCGGCTCGGTCGAGGAGACCAGCTCGGCGTCGACGAGCTCGACGACGTCCTCGTCCTGGCCGTTCAGCGCGGGCTCCGGGGGCAGCACGCGACCGAGGATAGCGGCGGGACCGGTCGACGCCCGGCCCTCAGGTCCCCGGTGCGCCCGCGGCCCCGTGGGGCAGCACGGAGTTCCCCGACTCCGCGCCCGCCCAGGGGTCGAGATCAGGGGACGGCGCCCCTGGGCGGCCCTCAGGTCCCCGGTGCGCCCGCGGCCCCGTGGGCCAGCACGGAGTCCTCGTCGATCCAGTCCCCCGTGAACTTCGTGTCCTTCGGGGCGGAGGAGACGGCGTCGTCCTCGAGCAGCCGCTCGTAGAAGCGGTAGCGGCGGGCCAGCGTGCCGCCCATCTTCTGCATCGCCTTGTTCATGGCGGTGTTGGACTCGAGGATCCAGCCGCACTCGCCGCCGCCCTGGGGCGTGCGCTGCGCGGACTGGTAGTGCATCTCGTAGAGCTTGGCCCCGACGCCGGTGTGCTGGTAGTTGGGCTTGACGCCCAGCGCGAAGACCCGCACGCGGTCGGGGTCCTTGCGGTGGCGCCACAGGCGCAGCAGGTTGCCGGGCGTCAGGCGGCCGTCGCGGGCGTGGATCAGGACCTGGTTGAAGTCCGGGATCGTCAGCGCCGCGCCGACGACCTCGCCGGTCTCGGGGATCTCGGCGACCATCGCCCAGTTCTCGTCCAGGAGCGGCGAGAGGTCCTTGGCGTAGTGCCGGACCTCCTTCTCGTTCAGCGGCACGAAGCCCCAGTTCTTCTCCCATGCCGCGTTGTAGACGTCGAGGAAGCGGCCGACCTCCTCCGCGATGTTCTTCTTGCTGAAGTAGCGGACCTTGATGCCGTGCTCGCTCTCCACCCGGTCGGCGATGCGCCAGATCATCGGGTGCACGTTCGCGCGGTCGCGGACGTGGAGGTCCCACATCAGCGTGTCCATCGCCCGCGCCATGCCGGCGTCCTCCATCAGGCGGCGGTAGTACGTGGGGTGCCAGCCGGTCAGGACGATCGGCGGCCGGTGCTGGCCGGCGAGCAGCATCCCGCACTCGTCGTTGGTGGTGAACGAGAACGGACCGACCAGACGGTCGCAGCCGCGCTCCTTCACCCAGGCGGCCGCGGCGTCCAGCAGCGCGTCGGTGGCCTCCTGGTCGTCCTCGCACTCGAACCACCCGAACTGGCCCCAGCGGACGTCCTGGAACTCCTGGAGCGCCCGGTCGACGTGCGCGGTGATCCGGCCGACCACGCGTCCGTCGCGCTCGGCCAGCAGGTACTCGGCCTCGGCGTGGTCGAACCACGGGTTGCGCTTGCGGTTGAGCTCCTGCTTGATCGCGAACCGCGGGAGGGTCACCCAGTTCGGATCGTCCTTCCGGAGGCGGAAGGGCAGGTCGACGAAGGCGTTCAGGTCCCCGCGCGTACGCACGGGGCGGATCAGCACGGGCACGCCGGGAACCCTAGCGAGCCGTCCCGGGGTGCCCGGTGCGGCCGACCCCCGGACCTCGAGGGGCCCACCCCCGCATCGTCCGTCGCCCGCGGGGCCGTGGCGCCGTGCCGCTCCCCGGGAGCGGCCGGGAGGCGGTGGTGCGTACCGCCGTCGGGCCGTCGGTGTACAACCAAGGAGCGCCATGACCGACTCCCCCACCACCGCAGCCCCCGTCGACGTCTTCGCGAAGGTCCGTGGGCACGAGCGCGCGGAGCAGCTCGCGGCGGCCCGTCAAGCCGACCTGCTGCCGTACTTCCACGTGCAGGAGAGCCCCGCGCTGCCCGTCGTCACGATGGAGGGGGCCGAGCGGATCCAGCTGGGGTCCAACAACTACCTCGGCCTGACGTCGGACCCGCGGGTGATCGCCGCCGCGCACGCCGCCATCGACGAGTACGGCACGGGTCTGACGGGCTCCCGCCTGCTGAACGGCACGATCCCGCTGCACCTGGAGCTCGAGCGCGAGATCGCCGAGTGGATGGGCACGGAGGAGGCGATCGTCTTCTCGACCGGCCACCAGGCCAACGTCGGCACCCTCGGCACGATCCTGGAGCCGGGCGACACCGTCGTGGCGGACTCGGGCGACCACGCGTCGATCCTCGACGGCTGCCTGCTGTCGAAGGCGAAGCTGCGGCCCTTCCGGCACAACAAGCTCGACAAGCTCGAGAAGCAGCTGCAGCGCGCCCAGGGCGACGGCGGCGGCGTCCTCGTGGTCGTCGACGGCGTGTTCTCGATGGAGGGCGACATCGCCCCGCTGCCCGAGATCGCGGCGCTCTGCGAGCACTACGGCGCCCGGCTGATGGTCGACGAGGCCCACGGTGCCGGCGTCCTGGGCGCCCGCGGCGCCGGGACGAGCGAGCTGCTCGGCGTGGAGTCCCGCGTCGACCTGCGGATGGGCACGTTCTCCAAGTCGCTCGCGTCCGCGGGCGGCTTCATCGCCGGATCCCACGAGGTCGTCGACTACCTGCGGATCAGCTCCCGCGCGTTCCTCTTCACCGCCTCGGCGGTCCCCGCCGCGGTCGGCTCGGCGCTCGCCGCGCTGCGGATCGTCCGCTCCGACGAGGGCCCCGTGCTCCTCGCCCGCGTGCTCGACAACGCGCGCTACCTGCGCCAGGGCCTCGAGGATCTCGGCTACGCCGTCCTGCAGCCCCAGCGCGTCAACCCCGAGGGCGCGGTCGAGACCGACGTCGTCACCCCGATCGTCACGGTGACGGTCGGCGACGACTGGAAGGCCGTCCTGCTGTGGCGCGCGCTCTTCGACGCGGGCGTCTTCGTCAACACGGCGCTGCACCCCGCCGTGCCGCCGGCCGGCGCGGCGCTGCGCACGTCGGTGATGGCGACGCACACGCGCGAGCACCTCGACCGTGCGCTGGCGATCTTCGCGGACGTCAAGACGGCGTTCGAGGCCGAGCACGGCGCGCTGCCGGGCCCGGGCCTCCACGGCTGAGCGGCGCCGCTGCTCAGACGCGGAAGGACAGCCCGCCGGAGCGCCGCTTGAACGTCTCGCGCATCAGGCGGAACATGCCGGCGAAGACGAGCGCCGCCACCAGCAGGAGCGGCCACTGCGGCAGGCCGACGTCGGCCGCGTTCAGGGCCACGCCGAGCCCGGCCGCCGACGCCATGGCGACGACGGCGGCGATCAGCGAGCTGTGGGAGCGGTAGCCCGCGAGGTGCTCACGCAGGGCGAGCTCCAGCGAGCTGGCCACGAGCAGGCCGAGGCCGCCGAGCAGCAGCCCGGTGCTCTGGGTCGCCAGGCCCGCGACGGCACCGATCAGGCCGACGAGGATGAGGCCCTCGGTGATCGGCAGCGGGGCCCAGATCGGCTGGGGCGCCTCGCCCCGGTCGGCCTTCAGGCTGGGCGGTCCGGGCGCCGCGCTCCGCGCGTCACGGGCCTTCCTGGACCGCTCGGCCTTGGTCGTCGTCGGCCGGTCGCCGGTCGCCGGTCCGGTGCTCCCCGACGGCGCGGGCGGGCCGCCGGGACCGCTGCGGGCGCGCTTGCGGGATCGACGCTTCTTGTTCTTCGGCTGGGCCACGGAAGGTCGAGGCTACCTGCCCGCCGGAGCGGCGTCGACCGTGGTCGCCGCGCCCGGGCGCGGGGCCAGCAGCGCACGGATGCCCCGATCGAGCTCCGCCCGGTCCAGGCTGCCGATGATCCGCTGCTGGACGGTCCCGTCGGGCCGGACGAAGAGCACGAGCGGGCAGGCGGGGGCGCCCAGGACGGACGCCAGCGCACCGTCGCGGTCGTAGACGACGGGCAGCGTCCAGCGCCGGTCGCGGGCCGTCTCCCCCGTCGAGTCGTGACGGCCGAGCAGCGACACCGCGAGGGCCCCGAGCCCCGGGTACCGCGTCCGGGCCGAGTCGAGCAGGTCGACCGCGCCGACGCAGGAGTCGATGCCGCGGCTGAACAGGACGACGACCAGGGGTCCGCGGGCCAGGAGCGAGCACGACGTGACGACGGAGCGGTCGCGGATGGAGCAGGCCGCGCGGTTGCCGGCCTCGCCCTGCCCGGAGCGCGTGGCGAGGTTGACGTCCTCGTTCTTCAGCCGCGGCTGGGAGACGAGCGGCGCGGCGAACGCCGGGAGCGTCTCGCCCGCCTGCACGTCGCCGCCCTGGGCGTCGCGGCCGCCGGTGATCGTGGTGATGCCGATGATCACGACGAAGACGATGAGGGCGACCGCCAGCCAGCGCACCCCGATGGACCGGGCCCGCTCGGACGCCTCCGCGGAGGTCTGCCGGATCCGGGCGCGCCGGGCGGCCTCGGCCTCCGCGGCGATCTCGGACGACGGGCGGCGGACCCGTCGTCCCCGGACGACGGACCCGTCGTCCCCGGACGTGGAGGCGTCGTCCCCGGGCGCCGGGGCGTCGTCCTCGCCGTCCGGACCGAACGCGAACGGGTCGTCCTCGCCGTCGCCCGGCGGGCGACCACCGTCGGTGCTCACGAGCGGAGCCCGGGTCCGGGACGCGGGCCGGCGTGCTCCGTCGGGGCGGTGGGCCGGGGCCGACCGTCGGACCACTCCATGGGACGCGTCATCCGGGGCGAGCCTAACGGCCGACGCGGGTCGACGGGCCCGCTGCCGCCCGCCGCCTCCGGTCGGCCGGGACCCGCTGCCGCACCGCCCGCCCCCCGCGGGCGGGAGCGGTGCCCGCGCGTACCCTACTCGTCGGCGGGCACGCGCGGGACGTCCTGCCGTCGGCCGTCGGCGTCGACGAACGGGGTCTGCTGCTCGCAGCTCGGGGTCGCGGAGGAGACCGACGTGCCCAGCAGCGAGAGGAGCGCCCGCACGGAGCCGACGTCCGTCGCCGGGCGCGCGCACTGCCGGCCCTCGAGCACCGGCAGGCCGGTCGCGAGCCCGGAGAAGATGCCGGGCCGGGCGTACGCGTTGGGCCGGTTGCTCGACGTGCGACGCGTCCGACCCGCGAGGTTCTCGAGGTTCAGCGGCGTGATCAGCCGCAGGTAGCGGTGGCGGCGGCCGTCGGCGCCGCGGCTCGAGGCCTGGAGCGCGGAGGCCGTGTTGGTGAAGAACGACCGCAGCTCGCCCGGGTGGCGGGCGACGAACGCGACGGCGGGGTTCGTCTCGCGCAGCGTCGGCTCGAGCTGCTGCAGCGTGGGACGCAGGGCGTCGGTGGTGCGCTCGAGCGCGGGGACGCCCGCGCGGGACGCGGCGACGAGCGGGTCGAGGTCCCGGAACAGCGACCGCAGGTCCGGGGACAGGCGCCCGAGGTCCGCCAGGGTCGGCGGGAGCTCCCGGGCCACCGGGGCCAGCCGCGCGACGAGCGGGTCCGCGCGGGTCTGGAAGCGGGAGACCCGCTCGATCGTGCTGCGCGCCCGGCGCTCGAACGGGGGGAGCGCGCGCACGGACGCCCGCAGGGCCGCGGAGCGGCGGTCGGCGATCGCGAGGAGCCGCTCGCCGTCGGTGACCAGCCCGGCGAGGGCACCGCGGCGCTCGGACAGCGCACCGACGGCCACGCCCGTGTCGCGCACGAGGCGCCGCACGGCCTGGTCGTGGTCGTCCAGGACGCGCAGCAGCGTGCCGCCGTCGCGGGCGAAGGGCGAGAGGGTGCCGATCGCGGCGGAGAGGTCCCGTCCCCGGCCGCGCAGCGCGCTCGCGGAGCTCTGGATGCCGTCCCGGAGCGCCTGACGGGTCGGCGCGTCGAGGGTGCGCAGGACCTGGTCGAGGTCGACGGACCCACTGACCCGACCGGCGGCGAGGGCCCCGCCGTCGGGGACCCGCGGGCCGCGGCCGTTCCCCGGCGAGAGCTCGACGTAGGTCTCGCCCAGCAGGGTCGTGCTGCGCAGGGTGGCGCGGGCGTCGCGCGGGACGGGGGCGAACCGCGGCCGGATCTCGAGCACCACGTCGGACCGGCCGGTGCGGCGGTCCGTCCCGATCGACGCGACCTCGCCGACCGGCACGCCGGAGATGCGGACGTCGGACTCCGGGACGAGCTGCGCGCCCTCGGGGAAGGTGACGTGCAGGCGGTAGGCCTGCGCCCCGGGCGGGACCGGACCGCCGAACGCGGCCCAGAGGAGCAGCAGCAGCCCGACGCACGAGCCGGCGAACGCGACCATCAGGAGGATCCGGGCGCGTCCCGGGGAGCGGGTGCTCATCGTCCGCCGCCGCGGGTCGTCGTCGGGTCGGCGGCGCCGCCGGGACCGACCGGGCAGGAGCCGGCCCGTGCCAGGCCGCCGAAGACGCCCTGCAGCAGGCCGGCCACCGGGCTCACCGCCCCGACGCCCGCGACGTCCTTCAGCGTGTCGCAGGTGACCAGGAGCCGGCCGCGGCGGATCGGGCCGTCGGCGTCCTGCGTGTTGAAGATCCACGGCGCCAGGTGCGAGAGCCACTGGGCCCAGAAGAGGTATCCCTGCTCGTCCCCGGGCGGGTCGTACGCGAGCAGGTTGCCGGCGACGTTCAGCTCGCGCAGCGTCGCGGTCGCGTCGGGGGCGACGTCGTTGACCGACGCGACGGCCGTGCGAAGGCGCCGGACGGTCGGCAGCGTGCGCCGGGTGAGCGGCAGCAGCCGGTCGTCGATCACCGGGGTCGTGTCGCGCAGGAACGGCCGGGTCGAGCGCAGCGCCGGGGCGAGGGACCGGGTGACGGGCCGGAGCGCCGTGGTCGCGGCGGGCAGCTCCGCCGCCAGCCCGGCGGTGTCGGCGAGCGCCGTCCGCGTGGTCCGGAGCGTGGCGGGCAGCTCGCGCAGGGCGGCGCGCAGCTCGGCGCTGCGGCCGGCGACCGTGCCGACGACGCCGTCGGTGGTCCGCACGGCGGCCACCACGTCGGAGCGCCCCCGCCCGAGCTCGTCGCTGATCAGGCGCAGGCTCCGTACGGCGCGCCTCGTGTCGGCGGCCCGGCCGTCGAGCGCCTCCCCGACGCGGCGCAGGTTGCGGGCGACGGGGCCGGTCCGGCGCAGGGCGGCGGCGAGGTCCGCCGCGCGGTCCTTCGAGCCCACGCCCGCCCGGGTGGTCTGCAGGAGCAGCTGCAGCGCCGACCGGGTGTCGACGTCGAGCGAGGCGAGGATCTCGTCGGGGTCGACGTCGGCGGTGGTCCGGGACTCCGCGATCGTGGAGCCCTCGCCCACCCGCGGCGACGCGGGCGTGCCGGGGTCGAGCTCGAGGACCACGTCGTCCTGGCCGGTCTTCGGCCGCAGCAGGGCGCTCGCGTCCCGGCGGACCATCGCGGCGTACTTCGGGCGCAGACGGAAGCCGACCTTCGCCTTCCCGTCCCGCACCGCGACGTCGGTGATGTCCCCGACGTCGATGCCCGCGATCGTCACGGTCTGGCCCTGACCCGGCGTCAGGGACGGGTCGGCGGAGAAGACGGCGGTGAAGCGCACGCGGTCCTCGCCGCCGGGCAGCCACGACGGGAAGGCGATGCGCTGCGGGCCGAGGACGACGACGGCGACGATCGCGACGAGTACCACGTCGAGGGCGACCACGGCCACCCAGCGGCGGTGCCGGCGCAGGGCGCGCATCATCGGTCGCCCCCGGTGGACCTGAGGGCGCCGAGGGCCTCGTCGAGCCCGCGCGTGAGCCGCTCGTCGTCTGCGGCGCTGGAGGCGCCGACCGCGGCGCGGCCGCGCGGGGCGGTGCCGTTGGCGCGGCCGACGACCGCGGCGGCGTCGCCCGGGGCGGAGCGCGCGGCGTTCGCGTCGGGCACGGGCTGCTCCTGGCAGGAGCGGTCGTCGCGGTAGGGCGGGCGGGCGGAGGGCCGGACGGGACGCACGCCGATCGGTGCGTCCGCGGCGGCGGACAGCAGGTTGCCCTGTTCGCCGACCGGCCCGAAGTCCAGGAGGTTCGGGCCCAGACCGGTCTGGACGCGGGCGTAGGGCCCGTTGCCGTCGCTGTTCTGGCCCTCGCCGGCCAGGCCGACCAGCCCGTGGAAGGCGCTCTTGTAGAGCTCGCGGTCGGTCGTGAACCGGCCGTCCTCGATCTTCTGGTTCCCCGCGGGGACGACGACGCGGTTGAGGCACTGGGCGGCGTCGTCGAGCCGGGGGGACAGCCGGCGGCCCTCCGTCGCCAGGCGGGCCAGGACCGGCACCGTGGGCTGCAGCTCGGCGACGAGGCGACGGAGCCCGTCCTCCGCGGTCAGGCGGCGGGCGGCCGCGACCCACGGGAGGGCGGCGTCGACGGCCGGGCCGGTGGCGGAGACGCCCGGGAGCAGCTCGCGCGAGAGGCGGCGGACGCCCGGCAGGGCCGCGTCGAGGCGCCCGGAGGCGGCGTCGGCGCGGTCGAGCGTCGGCGCGAGCTCGCGGAGCGTGCCGCGCAGCGCGTCCCGGTCGGCGGTCAGCGCACCGGTGGTCGCGTCGAGGGCGCGGACGGCGCCGCGCAGCTCCGCGGCCCGGGGCGCGAGCGACGTGGCGAGCGCACCGGTCGACCGGACCAGGGCGGAGAGGTCGTCGGGCCGGACCCCGCGCAGCCCGTCGAGCGTCGTCCGCGTGGCGCGCAGCGCGCGGGGCGCGTCGACGAGGGTGAGGTCGAGGCGGTCGGCCGCCGACGGCGCGTCGGTCAGCGCGTCGCCGAAGCCGACGATCGTGCGCTGCAGGTCGCGGCGGACCGCGCCCGGCAGGGCGTCGAGCAGCCGGTCGTCCTGCACCGCGGAGCTCGTGCGCGTGATCGGCAGGGTGGCGTCCTCGCCGAGCGCCGGGCTGCTCGGCGTGCCGGGCTGGAGGTCGACGAAGAACGTGCCCTCGCGGACGGTCCGCGGCCGGATCCTCAGCGTCGCGTCGCGGCGGATCGTCGGCACGTCGTCGCGCAGCTCCATCCGGACGACCGAGGTCGTGCCGTCGCCGCGGGCGTCGACGGCGGTGACCGAGCCCACGGCGATGCCGGCGACCCGGACCGGCGAGCCCTTCGCGACGGCCCGGACGTCGGTCACGACGGCGTTCACGCGGGTGCCGTGGCCGCCCGGGACCTCGCCCCTCGTGACGCCGAGGACGACGACGAGCGCCAGGAGCGCGAGCGCGAGCACCCCGGCGAGGACGGGCGACGTGCCACGGGCGCTGCGACGACGGCGACGCGGGACCGGCACGGCTACCTGCGCTCCGGTCCGGGCGTGCGGTCGACGGTGGTGCCCTGGTCGCCGGGGACGTTCCCGATCCGGCCGGCGGGGGCGTAGGGCTCGTTGCCGCTCTCGCACTCGACGGGCACCCCGGCCTGCCCGGCGTTGGGGTACGGGTCGTAGTTGAGGTCGGCCGCGGGCGTCGCCGTCGGCGTCGTCTGCTGCGGCGCGAGCATGAGGAGGATCCGCTGCCAGGTGCCGTACCTGTTGCCCTCGGACAGGTGGCCGGCGACGTTGCGCGCGAACAGCGTGATGGCGTTGCAGGTCGCCTGCGCGGGTGCCAGCTGGTCGAGGACGGGTCGCAGGACGCTCGCCGCACGGGTCTGGGCGTCGAGGCTGCGGGCCACCGTCGGGTCCTTGGCGAGCGCGTCGAGCGACCCGAGCGACCCGTTCAGGCGGCCGTCGAGCTGCTCCAGCCGTGGGACGGCGGTCGTGCCGCGACGCAGCGCGGCGACCAGGCCGGGCGCGGCCACCCGCAGGGCACGGAGGCCGGAGCGCAGGTCGTCCGTCAGGCGGCGGGTGCGGCGGAGGAACGGCCGCTGCGTGGGCAGCCGCGTCCCGATCGACGTCTGCAGCGGGACGCCGGCGGTGATCGCGTCCCGCAGCTCCGGCGCCGGGACGGCGGCCGGCGCCGCGAGCGCCGCCCGCAGGTGGCGCAGCAGGCCCGCCTGGAGACCCGCGACCGGCGCCACCTCGCCGGCGGTGCGGCGCAGCCCGCCGACGGTCGTCGTGAGCCCGGTCCGCGGGTCGCCCAGGTTCGCCATGACGGGCGCGAGGCGCTCCAGCAGCGGCCCGAAGCGGTCGACGGCCTCGCCGAGATCCGTCCCGCGACCGGCCAGCCCGTCCCCGAGCTCGCGGTCGCTCTCCCGGGAGGCGCGTCGGGTGCGGTCGTCCGGCGTCGCCGGCCCCTGGGCGAGGTCGACGGGCTCGACCCTCGCCTGGCTCAGCGGCAACGTGCCGCCGGCGGCGAGGGTGCGCCGCGACCGACCGCGGGTCAGCTCGACGTCCTTGCGCCCGAGCGCCGAGCGGGAGCGGACGAGGACGGTCGAGTCGCGCGGCAGCGGTCCGGCCCCGGGGTCGAGCCGGAGCTCCAGCGTCGCGACGATCCGGCCGGTGCGCCGGTCGACGGTCGGGACGACGTCGGTGACCTTGCCGATGCGCGTGCCGCCGAGCCGGACGTCGTCACCGGGCCGCACGTCCTGGGCGGTCGGCAGCTGCGCCCGCACGTCGAAGGTCCGCACGGACGGCGGGCGGCGGTCCGCGGCGGAGACCAGGACGACGCCGACCAGCGCCAGCAGCACGACGGCTGCGCCGATCAGGACGGGACCCGCGCCCCTGGAGCTGCGCCGCCGCATCAGTCGCCCGTCCCCAGGAGGTAGCCGAACAGGCGCGAGGCCTGATCGGCCGGCTCGGCGACCGCGGCAACCGGGTCGCCCTCGATCGCGATCGGCGTGTCCGCACCGCGGGTCGGGGTGCGGCCCGACGTCGTGCTCGGAGCGGCCGCGCCGCGGCGCTGTGCGAGAGCGTCGAGCCGGCGCAGCAGACCGCGGTAGCGGACCTGCCCGCGGGCGTCGCCCAGCACGCTCGCGGGGGACTCCCCGGCCAGGACCCGGCGGCTGAGCGTCGCCTCGGGCTCCTCCCCGGTGCGCGGCGCCTTCCCGGCCGCGGGGCGCGCGGCCGCGCCGGACCCGTAGCGGGCCGAGCAGCCCGCCAGGGGCGTCCGTGCGTAGACGCTGCAGGGACCGACGGTCGCGTTGATCCGCAGGTAGTGGCCGACGTCGTCGTAGGCGTTGATCGCCAGGACCTGGAGGTAGACGTCGTCCAGGAGCCGCTCGAAGCCTCCGGTCTCCCGCAGCGACGTGGTCAGCGTGCGGGCGCTGCGAAGGCCCGGCGCGACCGTGGTGGCGACCCGGCCGAGCCGACGGATCGCGGGGTCGGCGTCCAGCAGCGTGGTGCGGGCGCGACCGGCGGTGTCGCCGAGGTCCTGCACCGGCCCGGTCGCCGCGGAGCCGAACGGCCGGAGCGCGTCGAGGACGCGCGCGCCGGCGGGGGCGGTCCGGCGCAGGTCCCGGACGACCGGCGCGCCCTGCCGGGCGACGCGCGAGAGCTCGCGGGCCGTGGGCCGGAACTGCGCCAGGGTCCCGGGCAGCCGGCGCAGGTCGCTGTCGAGATCGCCGCGTCGCTCCTCCACGGCGGTCCCCAGCTCCGCCCCACGGGCGATCAGGTCGCCGAGGGCGGCGCGCTCGCCCGCGACGGGGCGCAGGGCACGGTCGGCGTCGGTCGCCAGGGCACGCAGACCCGCGCGCTGGCCCGCGAGCAGCTCGAGGACCCGGTCGGTCTCGCGCAGGCCCGGGAGCGCCGCGCGGACGGCACGGCGCAGCCGGCCGCCGCGCGCGGCCAGGCCCACGCCGAGCTCGTTGACGAGGATCGCGGTGCGCCGGCCCTCCGGCAGGCGGCCCATCCCGACGACGAGGTCGAGGTCGACCGGTCTGCTGGTCCTCGAGACGGGCAGCAGCCGCTGCGTCTCGCCGTCGGCGCGGACGGTCCGCAGTGCGGCGGGCAGCGTGCCGCCCGTCCCGCGCGGCTGCGTCGGCAGGCACTCGACGTGCCGCTCGTCGATGATCGCCCGCGGCCGCACGGTGCACTCGGCGTCGGCCCGGAAGTCGTGGAACGCCGGGTCGTCGATCTTCAGCACGAGGACGGCCTCCCGGTCCGGGGTGACGTCGGTGTCCTCGACGCTGCCCACCCGGGCGCCGGCCACGCGGACCTCGTCGCCGGTGCGCACCCCGAAGGCGTTGTCGAAGATCGCCCGCACGCGGTACGCCCCGTCATCCCGCCCGCGGCCCGGACCGGCCGCGGTGAGGAGGACCACCAGGGCGACGACCGCGACGGCCGCCAGGAGCAGGGGGAGCGCGCGGCGGCTCACGGGCCGGGGAGCACCGCGTCGAAGTCGCAGTCGAGCCTCTCGGGGCTGCGGCGTGGATCGTTGGAGCCGTCGGGCCGCAGCTGCGTGGCCGTACCCGGGCAGCGCCGGGCGCCGACGTCCCCCGCCCCGCGCCCGCCGGCCGGCCCCCGCGCCCCGCCGAGCGAACGCACGAGCGGACCGAGCAGCGGGTCCCCGGCCACCGCGTCCTCGTCGATGAGCGGCTGGATCCGGGCGTAGTGCCCGTTCGCGTCGTATCCCGCGGACACCTGCGAGAAGTCCCGGAGCCAGCCGACCAGGTCCGGGGCGAACGGGCGGGCGAAGCGGGCGATCGGCCGGCCGGACGTGGCGGCCTGTGCGGTGTGCTGCAGCGCGGGCACGGTGGCATCGGCGAGCCCCGGGGTGCGCCGGAGCAGGTCGATCAGGTCGTTCGACGGGCCGGCCGATCGGACGAGCTCGCGGGCGTCGGCGACCGTGGGGACCGCCGCGGCCGCGAGCGGACGCAGGCGGCGCAGCAGCGGGGCCAGCCGAGCGGTCGCGGGGAGCGCCGCCTCGACGAGCGGGTCGGCGCCGTCCAGGGTCCGGTCCAGCCCTGCGAGGGTCGAGGACCCCCGGCGCAGCGTCGCGGGCAGGCGGTCCAGGGTCGCGTTCACCGCGGCCTCCTCGGCGACGACCGCCCGGGCCGTGCTGCGGGCGTCCGCCACGAGGCTCGGGAGGGTCGTGCGCTCCTGGGCGAGGGACCCGACGACCTGCGACCCGGCGTCCAGGAACGCCTCCAGTGCGGGGGCGTCGCGGGCGACCCGCGCGAACAGCGCCCTCCCGGACCCGAGCGCGGGGTTCAGCTGCTCCAGCGTGGCGTTGGCCAGGCGCTCCCGGTCGGCGGTGCTCCGCGAGGCACCGCGGAGCAGCTCGCGCAGTCCGACGCGCGTGGTCCCGTCGAGGGTCGAGAGGAGCTGGTCGACGTCGACGGTCCGGGGGACGCGGTCGGCGGCGATCCGGCCGCCGTCGTCGATCACGGGGGCGGTGTTCGGGCCGGGGCTCAGCGAGACGTGGCGGTCGGCGATCCCCGCCAGCGACGGCGCGCGGACGGTCGCGGTGGTGCCCTCGTGCAGGGGGGCGACGTCGTCGTCCACCTCGAGGTCGAGGAGCGCCGTGCGGTCCGGGGCCAGGCGCAGGTCGCCGATCGTGCCGACCCGTCGCCCGCCGACGCGCACCTCGTCGCCGTCCACGAGCTGCCCGGCGTCCTGCAGCGCGAGCACGTAGCGATGGGTCCCGGCCTCCCGGGTGGCCAGGAGCGCGACGATCGCGATCGCCACGACGACCACGGTGAGCCCGACGGCGAGCCGTGGTCGCCACGACCCGTCGGGCACGGGGGCCGCCGGGCCGATCGGTGCGGAGGTCGAGGTCATCGGGCCGGGCGGTCACCGGCGGGGGCGCCGGACGACGGGACGATCTTACGCCGCCGTCGCCCGGCGTCCGGGCCGACGGGGCACGGACACCGCCTCCGCACCGTCAGCGCGGCCCGCCCCCGGAACGACGACGGGCGGCCGCGGCCGCCCGTCCCCCGGGATCCCTCGACGGACCCGCGCGGGGTCCTAGTTCATGCCGAGGGGGCCGCGGGAGGCGCCGGCGAGGAACTGGTTGACGAACGCGTTCTCGGAGTTGAACAGCTCGTCCGCCGGACCGGACTCCACGATCCGGCCGCGCCACACCACGTTGATGAACTGGGAGACGCGGCGCGCGGTCATGATGTCGTGGGTGATCAGCGTGAACGCGGGCTTGTGCTCCCAGTTCAGCCGGTCGGCGTCCTGCATCGTCTCGTCGTGGATCTCCTTGATCAGCTCGCCCAGCAGGGCGGTGCGGACCGGGTCCAGACCCGAGTCGGGCTCGTCGAAGAGGACGATCGACGGATCGAGCACCAGCGCGCGGGCGAACCCGGCGCGCTTGCGCATGCCGCCGGAGAGCTCGTTGGGGAACTTGTCCCACGCCTCACCGAGGCCGACCTCGTCCATCCGCCGGTCGACGATCTCGAGGATGTCCTTGTCCGGCTTGTCCGTGTGCTGGCGCAGCGGGAACGCGACGTTGTCGCGGATGTTCATCGACCCGAACAGCGCACCGTCCTGGAACAGCACCCCGAACTTCTGGCGCATCGCCAGCAGGTGATCGAGACCCATCGACGGGACCGACTCGCCGTGCACCAGCACGTCACCGTCGTCGGGGTAGAGCAGCCCGACCATGTGCTTGATGCAGACGCTCTTGCCGGTACCCGACGGCCCGAGGATCATCGAGATCATGCCCTCCGGCAGGCCCATGTTCAGGCCGCGGAGGATCTTGTTGCGACCGAACGCCTTGTGCGTCTCGACGAACTCCACCGCGTCCGGACGACCCGTCGGACGACGGATCCCCGTGTGCCACTGGTACTCGTCGTCGGAGTCGTTGGGCTGCGGCTCGCGGACGACGGCCACGCCGCCCTTCTCGCGGTCCCGGTCGGTCGACGAGTCGGCGGCCAGGTCCTCGATCCGGTCCTGCGAGTGGTCGGTCGGGCGCTCGTCGTCGCGCGGATCACCGGTCCGGCGCAGCGCGACGGGCTCGTTCTCGGGCAGGTCCAGCTCGGTCGTGTCGCCACGACCGGCCGGCTCCTCGTAGGGCAGACCCGACGGGCCTGAGCTCTGCGCGGAGCGGCGGGTGCCCTCGTCCGGGTCGTTGAAGAGCCCGGTGTGGTCGGCGACGGGCTCCGACGGGGAGCGGTCCGACGAGCCGGCCGAGGCCTGCTCGTCGGTTGCATCGTCGTCGCGCCCGCGACGCCTGGGGATGAACGGCATGGACTTCCTAGCCTCCGATGGGAGCACGTGGGTTGGCGCCCCAGAACAACTGCGTCCCGAGCATGCCGATGAGGTGGACCATGATCAAGTTGACGACCATCGACTTGGCGGTCGCCGTGCCGACCCCGACCGGTCCGCCGCTGGCGTTGTAGCCGTAGTAGCAGCCGACCAGCACGATGACGGTGGCCATCGACATGGCCTTGATCAGGCTGTAGAGCAGGTCCGGCGGGTTCTGGAACATCCAGAAGATCAGGAGGTAGCCGCCCGACGAGACGTCGCCCACCTGCTCGACGACCGTGAGGTAGCTGGCGAAGAACCCGGCCCCGATCGCGGCGACGTACATGAACGGCAGCACGAGCCAGGCGGCCAGCAGGCGGGTGGCGCAGAGGAACAGCACGGAGTCGAAGCCCATGACCTCGAGGGCGTCGATCTCCTCCGAGATCCGCATCGAGCCGAGCTCGGCGACGATGCCGGTGCCGACCTTCGCGGCCATCATGTAGCCGAAGGCGTACGGGACGAGCTCGCGCAGGTCGCACCACGCGGCGAACACGCCGGCGTACGCGGGCGAGCCGATGGAGCGCGTGAAGTACGCGCCCTCGAGGCCGCACTGCAGGCCGATGATGAAGACGAGGCCCCAGATGACGACCGTGGAGCTCGTGATGAGCACGCCGGACTGGCGCAGGCCCTCGCCCAGGAACCGGAGGACGCGGAGCGACCAGACCTGGCCGATGATCTTCGCGGAGAACTTGGCCCCCTCGCCGACGTTGGCGAGGATCTCCTTGGGCTGCTCGAGGAAGGTGCTCATCGCGGGGCCCCGGTCGTCGCGGACGTGATCGGGACGCGGATCACTTGATCACCAGCATCTCGGGATTGGTGGCCAGCAGCGTCTGCGTGAACACGTAGTTGAAGGCGAAGATGCCCAGGAAGGCGATCACCACCGCCTGGTTCACCGCTCTGCCGACGCCCTCTGCACCGCCCTTCGCGGTCATGCCCTTGTAGGAACAGACCACGGCGATGATGGCGCCGAACAGGGTGCACTTGACGAACGACCCCCAGAGGTCGGTCGTCGACGCGTTGCCGAAGAAGGTGGCCCAGAACGGTCCGAGCGGGGCGCCGTTGACCAGCGTCGCGACGACGCCGCCGAAGATGCCGAAGATCAGGGCGTAGACGTCGAACAGGCCCGTGACGATCATCAGCGCGAGGAAGCGGGGCACGACGAGGCTCTTGACCGGGTCGACGCCGAGGACCTGGAGGGCGTCGAGCTCCTCGCGGATCTTGCGGGCGCCGAGGTCGGCGGTGATCGCGGTGCCGGCCACGCCGGCGAGCACGACCGCCGTCACGAACGGCGCGAACTCGCGGATCGACGCGAGGACGAAGAACCCGCCCAGGCGGTCCAGCGCGCCGAAGAGCACGAGGAAGTTCGCGGCCTGCAGGCCGGGGGCCCCGAACCCGAAGGCGATCGTCGACACCAGCAGCGGGAACCAGCAGAGCCGGAGCGCGAAGAGGAACTGGTGGACGAACTCGTCGCCGTACGTGTAGGGCGGCCGGACGGCGGAGACGATCGTCTTGCCGGCGAGGATCATCATGTCGCCGACCTCTTCCAAAGCCCCCTTTGCTGGGTCGAAGAGGCGGTTGGAGACGGTGCGGACCATAGAGACGTTCCTGCTCTGCGCGCGGGGCACGAAGGGACGGCTGGAGCCTACGCCATGCTCCTGCTGTGTGCCACCGCCCACACGAATCCTCAATGCTGGAGCGGGTTTGCGGGTGACGCCTGCGGCAGGTTCGGTTCGTGTTTCGTTTGTGACCCCGGGTCACAACGTCCGTTCGGGGGCCCTCGTGGACCGTCCAGGACCCGCGTTCCGCCGTTCTGGGCTGTGTTAGCCTGCCCGCGCGATGACGGCCTCTCCACCACTCCTCCGCCGGAGGCCCTCCCGCCCCGCGCTCCGCACCCTCGCCGGTCTGGCGCTGATCGCGTCGACCACGGGCCTGACCGCCTGCGGCGGCGAGCGCGCCGAGGTGCGCGACGCCTCCGACGGCCGGCCGTTCGCCGTGAGCGCCCGCGCGAGCTTCGCCAAGGACCAGCGCCTGGCGAACGTGGAGGAGCTGCGGATCACCGTCAAGAACGACGACTCGCGCGCGCTCCCGGACGTCGGGATCGTCCTGCAGGGCCTGAACCGCTCGATCCCGGTGGCCGACAACGGCGCCGGGCGGGTCGCCGACCCCCGCCGCCCCGTCTGGGTGGTCGACTCGCCGCCCTCGGGCGGGACCACCGCGTACGTCGGCACCTGGGCGCTCGGTCGCCTGGCGCCGGGCGCCTCGAAGACCTTCCGGTGGCAGCTGACCCCGACCGTGGCCGGGAAGCACGCCATCCGCTGGCGCGCCGTCGCCGGGCTGGACGAGGACGGCCCGGTCAAGGCCGACGCCGGCAGCCGCACGAGCGGCCGCCTGGCCGTCGACGTCGCCGACTGACCCCGGCCCGGCCTGGAACACGGCCGGGACCGGCTCCCCGCGGGAGGACCGGGATCCCGCCGCACCCCGGCCTCGGCGGTCCGCCGTCCCCGGCGTGGGGACCGGCCCTCTCACGAACGACGGGCGCCGCCGGGATCCGGCGGCGCCCGTGGCGACCGAGGAGGCGGGAGGGCCGGGCCGTGGCCCGGCCCCCGCTGCTACTTCGGGGGGAGGTCGTCCGTCGAGTGGGCCTGCAGCGTCTCGCTGCCGGCCTCGCCCGTGCGGATCCGGTAGGACTCGTCGACCGGGATCAGGAAGACCTTGCCGTCGCCCACGGCACCCGTGCGGGCGTGCTTGAGGATCGAGTCGACGATGGTCTGCACGTCGGCGTCGTCGACGACGCACTCGATCTTGAGCTTCGGGCGCAGGTAGTTGGTCAGCTCGGCGCCGCGGTAGCGCTCCGTGATGCCCTTCTGGCGCCCGGACCCCTTGACCTCGCTCACCGAGAGGCTCGGGAAGCCGAGGTCCAGGAGCTCGCCACGGATGGGCTCGAAAGCCTCGTGGCGAACGTATGCGACGACCATCTTCATGCCTTGATCTCCTTGCTGGGAGTCGAGACGATGGACGGGGTCGCAGCGTACTGCGCGCCCACCAGCTCGGCCTCCGGGATGAACTGCTCAGGGTAGCCGTACATGCCGTGCTCCGAGATGTCCAGCCCGGCGACCTCCGCCTCCTCGCTGACGCGGATGCCGATCGTCTTCTTGATGATCCAGAAGGTCGCGAACGACAGGGTGAAGACGAAGACGAACGTGATCACGACCACGAGCGCCTGGACGAGCAGCTGGTCGATGCCGCCGCCGGTGAACAGGCCACCGTTCGGGTTGCCGCCCAGCGCGTTGTACTTGGCGAGGTCGGGCGAGAGGAACAGGCCCACCGCGAGCGTGCCCCAGATGCCGGCCAGGCCGTGCGCGGAGGTGGCGCCGACCGGGTCGTCGATGCCGATGCGGTCGATGAACAGGATGCCGAAGACCACGATGATGCCGGCGACGAAGCCGATGATCGGGGCGGCCCACATCTCGACGTAGCCGGCGGGCGCCGTGATGGCGACCAGACCGGCGATCGCGCCGTTGCCGACCATGCCGACGTCGAAGGACTTCGTCTTGAGCCAGACCGTGAGGCCGGCGCCGACGACGCCCGCACCGGCGGCGAGGTTCGTGACCGCGATGACGTGGGCGAAGAAGCCCGAGTCCGTGTTCAGCGAGGAGACGCCGTTGAAGCCGAACCAGCCGAGCCACAGGACGACGACGCCGATGCCGAAGATCGGCATGGAGTGACCGGGGATGGCGCGCGGCTTGCCGTCGGGGCCGTACTTGCCCTTGCGCGGCCCGAGGACGATCGCGGCGGCGAGCGCCGCGGTGGCGCCACAGAGGTGGACGACGCCGGAGCCGGCGTAGTCGAGGGCACCGGCGGCGTCGCCGATGGTCAGGCCGTTGTCGCCACCGAAGTAGCCGACGCCGGACCACGTCGCGTGGGCGACGACCGGGTAGATGATCGCGAGGAAGACGATCGCGAAGATCGGGTAGACGACGAACTTGATCCGCTCGAGGGTCGAGCCCCAGACGATCGCCAGCGCGACGGCGGCGAACGTGAACTGGAAGAAGAAGAACGCGAAGCCGTCCGCGCCGCCGGTGGCCGTGGGCACCCCGGGCTCGGCGTACGTCAGCGAGTAGAAGAAGTCGCCGCCGCCGATGAGCGGGTGCGCGCCGGAGCCGAAGGCGATGCTGTAGCCGACCGCCCACCAGACGATCGCCGCGACGGCGATGTTGACGACGATCTTGGCGATGCCGGAGCCGACGTTCTTGCCGCGCGAGAAGCCGACCTCGAGGCCGAGGAAGCCGACCTGCATGAAGAAGACCAGGCAGGCGCCCAGGATCAGCCAGACGGCGTTGAGCTCGTTGACGAGCGCCAGCAGGTCCGTCGGGATCTTCGCGGCGTCCGCGCCGGTGTACCCGTTGTCGGGGGCGTAGACGGCCGCCGACGTCGCCGGGATGGCGATCGCCGCGGCGAAGACCGAGGTCAGGGCGGCGAAGCCGAGCCGCTTGCGCGACGGCATCGTCCACTTCGTCGGTGTTCGCACGATGGGCGTGCGCTTCTGCTTGGGATCGCTCTGCGCGCCGGTTGCGCGTCGCGACCGTAGGGTCGATGACATCTGTGGTTCTCCTTGATCGGGCTCGTCACAGCGTCGCGGGCCCGGCCGGCGGCCCGGCTGTCCGGATGGCGAAAGCCGCGATGTACAGATGCTCCACATCGGCGGGGGTCATCCCGCGTGTCGATTGGACGAACCGCCCTCTTGGACATCGGGATAAGGTCCGGGTCGCCCAGTCGGACCTAGTGTCGCCTCTGGTCAGTACGCGCTCCGACCTCCGTGTCCCGCGCGTACGACGGTCACCGACCCCGAGGAGTACCCGCAGCCCATGACCCATCCCCGCCAGAGGAACGTCTCCGCCGCCAGGTGGAACGCCGACGACGTCGCGTTCGGTCTGGACGACCTCACCCGCCCGCAGAACCAGGTCTTCGGGATCGACTCGTTCTCGCCGGCCGTGCAGCGCCAGCGCCTGCCGAAGGACGTCTACAAGCGCCTTCAGCGGACCCTCGAGCGCGGCGAGGCGCTCGACGTCACCCTCGCCGACGCCGTCGCGTCGGCCATGCGCGACTGGGCGCTGGAGAAGGGCGCGAGCCACTACACCCACTGGTTCCAGCCGCTGACGGGCTCGACCGCCGAGAAGCACGACTCCTTCTTCAACCCGACCGGTGACGGCGGCGCGATCGCCGACTTCTCCGGCAAGGAGCTGATCCAGGCCGAGCCGGACGCCTCGTCGTTCCCCAACGGCGGCATCCGCTCGACGTTCGAGGCCCGCGGCTACACCGCCTGGGACCCGACCTCGCCGGCGTTCATCCTCGAGAACCCCAACGGCGCGCTGCTCTGCATCCCGACGGCGTTCACGTCCTGGACGGGCGAGGCGCTGGACACGAAGATCCCGCTGCTGCGCTCGATGGACGCGCTGTCGCGTGCCGCGATCCACGCCCTGCAGACGCTGGGCGACGAGGACCCGATCCGCGTCATGACGTCGATCGGCGCCGAGCAGGAGTACTTCCTGATCGACGAGCAGTACTACTACGAGCGCCCCGACCTGCAGATCACGGGCCGCACGCTGTTCGGCACCCAGCCCCCGAAGGGCCAGGGCCTGGACGACCACTACTTCGGCTCGATCCCCGAGCGCGTGCTCGCCTACATGATGGAGGCCGAGCGCACGCTCGCCAAGCTCGGCGTGCCGGTCAAGACCCGCCACAACGAGGTCGCGCCGGGCCAGTTCGAGTTCGCGCCGCTGTACGAGTCGTCCAACATCGCGGCCGACCACCAGCACCTCGTCATGCAGGTCCTCCAGTGGACCGCCCCCCACTACGGCCTGAAGTGCCTGCTGCACGAGAAGCCCTTCGCGGGCGTCAACGGCTCCGGCAAGCACAACAACTGGTCGATGGGCACCGACCTGGGCGGCAACCTGCTGGACCCGGGCGACACGCCGCACAGCAACCTGATCTTCCTGTTCTTCTGCTCGGCGGTCATCAAGGCCATCGACGAGCACGCGGGTCTCCTGCGCGCGACCGCCGCCAACGTCGGCCAGGACCACCGCCTGGGAGCCAACGAGGCGCCGCCGGCGATCATGTCGATCTTCCTGGGCGCCGAGCTCGAGGCCGTCTTCTCGGCGATCGAGCGCGGCGAGGGCGACCCGTCCGCCCCGGGCTCGTTCCTCGGCCTCGGCACCCCGGTGCTGCCCCCGCTGGCCCGCGACTCCGGCGACCGCAACCGCACGTCGCCGTTCGCGTTCACCGGCAACAAGTTCGAGTTCCGCGCCCTGGGCTCCTCCCAGTCGCTCGGCCTGACGAACACGGTCCTCAACACGATCACCGCCGAGTCCATCGCGGACCTCACGACGCAGCTGCAGACGAAGCTCGACGCGGGCGTGGAGCTCGCCGCCGCGGTCACCGAGATCGCGGGCGAGAACTTCACGAAGCACAAGCGCGTCGTGTTCTCCGGCGACGGCTACTCGGACGAGTGGGAGAAGGAGGCCGAGGGTCGTGGCCTGCAGAACCTGCGCACGACCGTCGACGCGCTCCCCGAGCTGATCACGCCGAAGACGCTGGCGCTGTTCGAGGCCCACGACGTGCTCTCCGAGCGCGAGATGGAGGCCCGCTACGAGGTCCAGGTCGAGCAGTACTCGGCCAAGCTGAACATCGAGGCCGAGACGGCCGCGACGATGGCGCGGACGCTGATCCTGCCCGCCGGCGTGGCGCAGCTCAACCGCCTGCTCAGCGCCGGCCTCGACGCCGCCGCGGCCGAGACCAAGGGGCTCGTCGAGGAGCTCTACGAGGCCATCCTGGCGCTCGAGAAGCTCAACGCGACGGAGGGCGAGCTGCACGAGATCACCTACGCCGCGTTCCTGCGCGACGAGGTCATCCCGGCGATGGGCGCCGTGCGCTCCGTCGCCGACCGCCTCGAGAAGATCGTCGCCGACGACCTGTGGCCCCTGCCGCACTACTCGGAGATGCTCTTCATCAAGTAGCGCTCCGGCGGCCCCGCGCCGCCGCCCCGCAGCACCCGGAACCCCCGTCGAGCACGGGGGTTCCGTCGTTCCGGGACGCCGCGGCGTCGCCCGGCCCCCGAAGCGGACCCCGCGCGGTCCGACACACGGCTCTCACGCGTCGGTCACCGCGCCGTCACACCCCGGCGCGAGACCGGCACGACGATCGGACGACCGTCCCCCACGCGCCGGCCTCGTCGGCCGGCCGAGAAAGCACCACCGATGCCCTCCCCCAGCATCCGCTCCGTCCTGGCCTGCGCCACGGTCGTCGGCGCCACCCTGCTCACCCCTGCGGCCTCCTCCGCCGCCACCGTCGACACGACCCTGAAGGCCGCCGTCTCCGAGCTGCCCGGCGCGACCGAGGTCCGCACGGGCTACGACCGCAGCCTCTTCCGCCACTGGGTCGACGCCGACGGCGACGGCTGCAACGCCCGGAACGAGGTCCTGATCGAGGAGGCGACGACCCGGCCGTCGGTCGGCTCCGGCTGCGCGCTCTCCGGCGGCCGCTGGACGTCGTACTACGACGGCGCGAGCTGGACGGACCCGCAGGACCTCGACATCGACCACATGGTCCCGCTGGCCGAGGCGTGGGACTCCGGGGCGCGCACCTGGAGCGCCGCCGAGCGGCAGTCCTACGCCAACGACCTGGGCGACCCGCGCAGCCTCCAGGCCGTCACCGACGACGTGAACCAGGCCAAGGGCGACCAGGACCCCGCGACGTGGGAGCCGTCGGTCGCGGGCGTCCGCTGCCGCTACGCCGCGGAGTGGGTCGCGGTGAAGCTGCGCTGGCGGCTGACGGTGGACGCCGCCGAGCGCTCGGCGCTCTCCTCGCGGGCCTCGGGCTGCGCGTCGACGCGGATCGTGGTGCAGACGGCGCGCTGAACGACGACGGCCCCGCGATGCGGGGCCGTCGGTGCTGCCGGCGGGCGGCCGTGC
>NZ_JAURWA010000096.1 GCF_030655195.1 Patulibacter sp.
GCGCGTGGGTCGGCCGCGTCGGGCCGCGCGGTGGCCGCGCCCGGCTGGGTCCTGGGCGTGGCCGGCGGCGTCGCCGTCGGCAAGAGCACGGTCGCGCGCCTGCTCGCCGAGCTGCTGCCCGCGGAGGTCGAGGGCCCGGTCGTCGTGGTCTCGATCGACGGGTTCCTGCGGACCAACGCCGAGCTCGAGCAGCTCGGCCTGACCGCGCGGAAGGGCGCACCGGAGACCTACGACCTCGGCGCGCTCCGCACGCTGCTGGCCGACGTCCGCGCGGGCGTCGCCGCGACCGACGTCCCGGTCTACGCCCACCGGCTGCAGGACCGCGACCCCGCGCGCACGATCCGGGTGGACGCGCCGGCCGTCCTGATCCTCGAGGGGCTCTCGGCCCTGGCGTCCCCCGACGCCGGCGGCGTCGGCGACCTCGTGGACCTCGGCGTCTACGTCGACGCCGCCGAGGCCGACGTCCGCGACTGGTACCTCGACCGCTTCCGGGCCTGGCGGGCGGCGGCCGCGGACGACGACGGGTCGTTCCTGCACCGCATCGCGGACCTGCCCGACGCCGACGCGGACGCCCTCGCCCTGCGCGTCTGGGAGGAGACCAACGCGCCGAACGTGCGGCAGAACGTCCTGCCGACCCGCGAGCACGCCGACGTCGTCCTGGAGAAGGGCCCCGACCACCGGGTCGGGCGGGTGCTCGTGCGGCCGGTCTGAGGCACCACGCCGACGGTCCGGGCCGACCCCGCCCGGCACGCACCGCGCGGCCCACGGTCCCGGGCCTGTCCCGGGTCCCGTCTGCGGTCGCCCCTGCCACCATCCCTCCATGGACCTCGGACTGACCGGCCACGCGATCGTCGTCACGGGGGCGACCAGCGGCATCGGGCGGGCCGCCGCGGTCGCGCTCGCCGGGGAGGGCGCGCGGCTGCTGCTCGTCGCGCGCGGCGAGGAGGGGCTCGCGCGCACGGCGGCCGAGCTGCCGGGAGGGCCGCACGCCGCGTTGTCGGCCGACGTGGCGGAGCCCGCGTCGGGCGCGACGATCGTCGCCGCCTGCCGCGAGGCCCACGGGCGCCTGGACGCGCTGGTGCTCGCCGCCGGCACGAGCCGCGACGCCCCGCCGCACGACCTGACGCCGGAGGACTGGGACCTGCAGTGGCGGATCAACGTCCTGGGGCCCCACGCGCTGCTGCTGGCCGCCGCGGACGACCTGGCCGACGCCCCGGGCGGCGGCCGGGCGGTGCTCGTCTCGTCGTCCTCCGGCAAGCGGCCGTCGGCGAGCAACATGGCCTACTCCGTCGGCAAGGCGGCCCAGCTGTCGCTCTCGCGGGCGTGGGCGCAGGAGCTCGCCCCGCGCGGGGTGCGCGTCAACGCGGTGACGCCAGGGCCGATCGACAGCGAGATGTGGCTGGCGCCGGGCGGCCTGGCCGAGCAGGTGGCCGAGCGCCGCGGCACGACGAAGGACGAGGCGCTCGAGGGTGCCCGGGCCCGGGTGCCGCTGGGGCGCTTCGGCACGCCGGAGGAGATCGCCGACGTCCTCGTGCTGCTGGCGTCGCCGCGGGCGGGCTTCGCCGTCGGCGGGGCGTGGTCGGCGGACGGCGGCTCGGTCGCCACCATCGTCTGACGGCCCGCCCGGGCGTTCAGCCCGCGTACGGCACGAGGATGCTGCGCACGAGGGTCGTCGTCGCCTTCTTCGGCAGCGTCACCCGCACGACGAGCTGCGGGCCCGGGACGGGGTTGCCGAGCTGCGGGGCGACGGCCACCACGGTGCCCAGCGCCCGTGGGGGCAGGCCCCCCAGGCGCACGCCGAACCGGCCGCCCGACGCGGTCTTCACGTACATCAGCTTCTGCAGCGCGGCGGGCCCGATCTTCTGCCCCGGCCGCAGGGACGGGGTCGACGCGCCGCCGTAGGTGGGGATCCGCAGCTCGGCGTCCACCGTCTCGCGCCGGGTGTTCTTCACGGTGTAGGTCGTGGTGATGCTCGAGGCGGTCACGCGGTGGGCGACGCCGACGGTCACGCCGATCGCGCTCTCGCCGCCCGACAGCGTGAGGGGCCGCGTCATCGGCCGGGAGACGTCGCGCTCGGCCTCCGGCGGCGTGATCACCGACTGCTGCTTCTGGAAGACGCCGCGCTGGGTCTCGATCACGGGGACGCCGGCCGAGAGGATCCGCAGCCCCAGGGCGCCGTCCTCGCTGCCGCCGATGCCCGTCAGCGCGCGTCCGCGCGAGTCGATCAGGCGGGCCGGCTCGAGACCGCCGACCTTCAGCGGCGCCCACGGGCGCAGGAACGCCGTGGCGAACCGCTTGGTCGTCACCGCCGTGCGGCCGATGTCGTCGTCGTTGGAGAACGCGTCGGGCAGCGGCTCCGCCGTCGACGCGGCCCGGCCGGGGCTCGCCAGGCCGCGGTCGGCCATCTCGGCGAGCGTCGACGCGAAGCGCGCGGTCCCGGTCAGCCCGTCGAACGTGGGCGTCACCAGCGGTCCGCCCGCCAGCCCGTAGGAGGTGGCCGGCAGCACCACGGAGTCGGCCGTGGCCGCCCGCCGCTGGTACGTCTGCACCGCCCGCCGCACGAGCCAGCGGGTCGTGGCCTGCTGGGCGGGCAGGAGCCCCTGGGCCGTGGAGCCCTCGGTCCCGGCGGCGTAGCCGCGCAGCGCCAGCAGCCAGTACTGCGTCAGGTGCAGGCGCGAGAGCCCCTTGCCGGAGTCCCAGTTGAGGTAGCCGCTGGAGGTCCAGTCGCCCCACGTCGTGCGGCGGGCCCACGAGCGCAGGACGTCGCGCGTGCGCTTGGGCAGCTTGCCCATGCCGAGCTTGCGGGCCTGGTCGAGGTAGGCCAGCGCACCCATCGTGATGTTGGCGTACTCGCCCGTGTCCGACCGGTTGGTCGGGTTGCTCGCCACGCGCTGGGGCAGGTAGCGGAAGGCCCCGCCGGTGCCGAGGTTCGCGGAGCCGCCCGGGTAGGCCGGCGTCTTCGCGTGGTCCGCGAACCAGACGAGCTGCGCCCGGTAGTCGCGGCGCAGGAGCATCGGGTCGCCGGTGACCTCGACGTCCGCGGCGTAGATGTCCGCGCTCCAGTTGATCTGGTTCAGGAGCCGCGAGGGCGAGCGCCAGAACGGCGACCGGGCGACGGCGGAGACGCGGTCGCGGATCAGGGCACGGGCCTCCTGCGACAGCCCGACGACGTTCCGGGCGCGCCACGCGGCCGCGAGCGCCCGGGCGGCGACGGCGTCGAGCGCCTGGTGCATCGAGTCGACCCCGCCGACGGGGTCCGCGAAGCCGGGGGCGTGGATCGTGACGCTGTGGCCGGGCTCGGGCGCGGGGGCGACCTTGCCGTCGAGCGTCGGCACGTACATCGGTCCCGTCAGGAGCCGGACGAGCTGCTCGATGCGCTCGGGGTGCGAGCCGGCGCGTCCCCCGACGCGGTCACGTCGGCCCAGGGCGGCGTAGGCGTGCACGAGGAGCATCTCGGCGTTCAGGCGCGCGCGGGCGACGCCGGCGACGACGTAGGCCCCCTGCGCCGGGTCCCAGAGGCCCTCGATCGGGGTGACGGCGGCGTCCGCGACGGACCACAGGTCGCCGGGGTCGGCGGCAAGGAGGCGCTGCTCCGCCGTGGCCAGCGCCGTGGGGTCGGCGGAGCCCGGGGCGCCGGGCTCGGTCGGATCGATCTCGGACTGCTGCGGCCGGACGGGTGTCCCCGGGGCGGGAGCGTCGAGCTCGGAGGCCGCCGCGGAGGCCGGGTCGGCAGGGGTGGTCGGGGTCGCCGCCGCGGCCCCGGAGGTGCCCGTGAGCAGGAGGAAGGCGACGACGGGCACCAGGGCGCGGCGGGCGGCGGGGGACGCGGGCACGACCGCGCATGGTGACCGATCGGGCGGTCGACGTGCGCCGCCCCCGCACCCGGTCCGCCCGCCGACCCGACGGCCGCGGGATGGGCAGTCGTCGGACCGGGGGATACGATCGCCCGGTCCCCGACGACCGGTCGCTCCGCGGCCCGCGGCGGGTGACGGGCCACGATCCAGGAGACGAGCCCCGAGTGACCGAGACCACCGCACCCGCCCCCGTCGGCAAGCAGTACGACCCCGTCGTCTACGCGCTGGGCCGCGAGAAGATCCGCGAGTACGCCCGAGCGGTGGGGGAGACCAACCCGCTGCACCACGACGTCGCGGCCGCCCGCGCCGCGGGCTACGAGGACGTCGTCGCCCCGCCGATGTTCGTGGTCGTCTACTCCGCCGAGGCGATCGGCGGCGCGATGTTCGATCCCGAGGTCGGCATCGACATGGCGCGCCTGGTCCACGGTGCCCAGGAGTTCACCTGGGAGCGCGTGCTCGTGGCCGGCGAGGAGGTCTCGACCGTCATGACGCTCGACGAGGTCCGCCACGTCGACACCGCCGACCTGACCTACTACGTCTTCGGCGCGACCACGACCGACGCCGCCGGCGAGGTCGTCTCGACCGGGGTCTGGACCAACATCGTACGGGGGACGGGCTCGTGAGCGACGACAGCACGACGACGCCGGAGACCCCCGAGGCCGTGGCGTGGGAGACCGGCGGGGTCCTGCCCGAGCTCGCCGTCACGCCCGACAAGTACCTGACCGTGCGCTACGCCGGGGCGTCGGGCGACTTCAACCCGATCCACGTCGACGAGGAGTTCGCCCAGCAGGTCGGGCTCCCCGGGCGGATCCTCCACGGCCTGTGGACGATGGCGCAGGTCGCCCGCGCGGCGACCGAGGCGGTCGGCGGCGACGAGGCCCCGGGGTCGCTCCGCCGGCTCGAGGTCGCGTTCCGGGGCATGGCGGTGCCGGAGGAGCCCGTCGTCGTGACGGGGGAGATCAAGGCTGTCGAGGAGGGTCTCGCGACGATCTCGCTGACCGCCCGCCAGGGCAAGGCGCGGGTCGTCCGCGGCGGCCGCGCGGTCGTCCGCGTCCCCGACCGGGGCTGAGCGCCCGGCCGGCCCCGGTCAGGTGCGGGGCC
>NZ_JAURWA010000098.1 GCF_030655195.1 Patulibacter sp.
GCGACGCTCGTCGCCGGCGCTCCGGCCAGCCGGGCGCAGATCCGCAGGTGCGCGCCCAGGGTCCGGGCGGGGGCGAGGTCGCCGTGGGCGGGCGCGACGCCCGCCACCCGGGCCGGCCGGTCGTGCTGCGGGAGCGGCCGGCCGGCGACGAGCGCCTCGCCCGCGTCGCCCCGCCGCAGCGTGGCCAGGATGGCGAGCGCGTCGTCGGCACCCGGGCCGACGAGCGCGACGAGCTGCCGCGCGCCGACGTCCAGGGTCAGGTCGTGGACCTCCGTGCCGTCGGTCGAGCGGTACGCCAGGGAGCGGAACGACAGCGGCGTCGCGAGCACGGCTACCGGGTCCCCGCCCGGCGCAGCAGCTGACCGAGGCCCGCGCCGTTGCCGTAGCGCAGGAGCCCGGCGCCGTAGATCCGGAAGGCCACCGACAGGGCGACCCCCGACGCGAGCAGGATGCCCAGGACGGAGACGACGACGGAGAGCACCGACGGGTCGCCGAGCGCCACGCGGGTGAACATCACCATCGGGGCGGTGAACGGGATGAACCCGCCGACCACCGCGGTCGCCCCGTCCGGGTCGCCGAGGGCGGCGAGCGAGAGCGCGAAGCCGCCGATCAGCGGGATCGCCAGCGGTGCCGAGGCGCTCGCGGCGTCCTCGACCCGGCTCGCGCCGACGCACATCGCCGCGTAGAGGGTGCCGAAGAGCCCGAAGCCGAGGAGGAAGAAGCCGACGAACGCGACGGCCACGCCAGGGGTCAGCGCCCCGAGGGAGTCCCCGAGGCCGGCCGCGCCGGCGATCGCTCTGGTGATCGCCGCGACGACGATCCACCCCCCGTACTGGACGAGCCCCACCGCCCCGGTGCCCAGGAGCTTGCCGAGCAGGTGCTCCCGGGGCGAGACGGCCACCAGCAGCGTCTCGGTGACGCGTGCGGACTTCTCGGAGACCACCGCGGTCGAGACGGACGACCCGTACGCGAGCAGGGTGAGGTAGAGCAGGAGCACGAGCGCGTAGGCGAGGGCCTGCTTCGTGTCGTCGGGACCGTCGTCGGTGCTGACGGCCCGGACGGGCACGGGCCGCAGCGTGCGCCCGGCGTCCACCCCGGCGGCCTGCAGGCGGCCGGCGAGCGCGAGCTGCTGGACGCCCGCGACGACGGTCCGCGCGTCGTCGCCCTCGACGTCCTCCCCCCGCACCTCGACGCCGGTGACGCGGTCGCCGGAGGTCCGCAGGCGCAGCCGCAGGTCGGGGTCCTTCGCGTCCGCGGCGGCACGGACGTCGTAGCGCCGTCCGCCGTCGTCGAGGCGCTCCGGCAGCGCGTCGCGCAGCGCGGAGACCTGACCCGAGGCGGGCGACTCGACGGCGACCACGACGGGATCGGGGGTGCTCAGCTCGTCGACGAGGGCGGGGAGCACCGTCAGGAAGGCGACGGCGATCGCGCCGATCACCGAGATGATCAGGAAGGCCTTGGTCCGCGTGCGCTCGCGGAACTCGCGGCGCACCAGCGCCCGGACGCGGGGGTTCACGACGCCGTCGCCTCCCGCAGGAAGATCTCGCGGAGCGGGGCCTCGACGATCTCCAGCCGCCGCAGCCCCAGCCCGGTGCCGACGACCCCGGCCACGAGCGCGTCCGGGTCCACGCCCGGGGGCAGCTCCCACACGAGGCGCTGGACCCCGGCAGCGGGAGGCTCCTCGCGCACCGGGGCGGGGGCGTCGGCGAAGCCGAGCCGGGGGTCGTCGGGCTCGGCGACGACCTCGACGACGAGCCGCCGCAGGTCGTCGTGGCGGGCCCGGAGCTCGTCGACGCCGCCGGCGAAGCGGACGGTGCCCGACGCGATCATCGCGACCTCGCGGCAGAAGAGCTCGACGCGGTCGAGGTCGTGGGTCGACAGCAGCACGGTCGTGCCGGCCTCCGCCAGCTCGAGCATCGTCCGCTCGAAGAGGACCTGGTTGACCGGGTCCAGGCCGCTGAACGGCTCGTCGAGCACGAGGACCTTCGGGTCGTGCGCCACCGCGCTGGCGAACTGCACCTTCTGCTGGTTGCCCTTGGAGAGGGTGTCCACGCGCGCGTCGTGGTCGCCGGGCAGCTCGAGGCGCTCGAGCCACGTCGAGGCCCGGGCGCGCGCGGTCGTGCGGTCCAGGCCGTAGAGCTCGCCGAACAGCGCGACGTGCTCGTCGGCGGGCATCCGCGGGTAGACCCCGCGCTCCTCGGGCATGTAGCCGAAGGTCGACCGCGGCTCGCCGGAGACCGGTCGGCCGTGCCAGGTGATCGAGCCGGCGTCGGGCCCGAGCATGCCGAGCACCATGCGGATGGTGGTCGTCTTGCCCGCCCCGTTGGGCCCGAGCAGCCCGAAGACCGAGCCCTCCGACACGGCGAAGCTCGCGTCGACCACCGCCTGCCGGTCGCCGAAGCGACGGGCGATCCCGTCCAGACGCAACATTGCGGTCGGAGGCCGTCAGCGGCGGCGGCTGCGCAGCAGCACGGCGACCACGCCGAGCACCACGAGGAAGCCGACGATGCCACCGATCGTCCCGGACGCGGAGGCGACGGGGACGACGGCGAGGACCTGGTGGGGGACGGGCGGGACACCGTGCACGGCGGGGACCATATCGGCCCCCCGGGACGACCGAAGTGAGAATTCTGTGAGCGCGATGTGAAGGGCCCCGCGAGGCGTCCGCCCGCGTCGTCGGGGACCATGGCGCGGTGGGGGCGACGCGACTGGACATCGAGTACGACGGCACGGGCCACTGGGGCTGGGCGGCGCAGCCCGGCACGCGGACGGTGCACGGGGAGCTCGCGCGGGCGCTGTCGACGATCCTCCGCACGCCGACCACGTTGACCGTGGCGGGGCGCACCGACCGCGGGGTCCACGCCGTCGCGCAGGTCGCCTCGTACGACGGCGAGCTCCCGGACCTCTACAGCCTCAACAGCGTGCTCCCCGACGACGTGGCCGTGCGGCGGGCGATCGACGTGCCGGGCGGCTTCGACGCGCGCCGGGACGCGACCTCGCGCACCTATCGCTTCCGGCTCTTCACCCGCCGGGAGCCGTCGCCGTTCTACCGTCGCCACTCGCTGTGGTGGCCCTACCCGCTCGACGAGGACCTGCTCGACGACTGCGCCCGCACGGTCGTCGGGACGCACGACTTCACGGCCTTCACGCCCGCGGAGACGCAGCACGTGCACTTCCGCCGAAGGATCCGCCGGGCGCTCTGGGTCCGCGACGGTGAGCAGCTCGACCTGTGGATCGAGGGCGACGCGTTCCTGCGCCACATGAACCGCATCCTCGTCGGCACGATGATCGAGATCGCGGGTGGGCGGCGCGACCCGGAGGACCTGCCGCGACTGCTGCGGGGCGCCCGTCGCCCGGAGGCCGGGATCACCCTGCCCCCGCAGGGCCTGCACCTGGCGGGGGTGGGCTACGCCGACGAGCTCGGTGGCCCGGCCCTGCCGCCGCCGGGGTGGGGGACGGCCCCGTGGGCGGCCGAGGTGTCCGGCGGCTGATCCGCCGGTCCGGCGCCGCGTCCCGCGAGCCCCTCCCCAGGACTACGCTGGAGGCGCATGACCACGCGCGTCCTCCTCACGAACGACGACGGCATCCACGCGGACGGGCTGCTGGCCCTGCGCCGGTCGCTGCTCGCCCTCGACGGGATCGACCTGCGCGTCGTCGCCCCGGACGGCAACCGCTCCGCCATGGCCCGGTCGATCACCGTCCGGCGGCCGCTGCGGGTCCGGGACGAGACGTTCGAGGACGGTGGGACCGGCATCGCGACGGACGGGACGCCCACGGACTGCGTGCGCCTCGCGGCGCACGGCGTCATCGAGGGCTGGATGCCGGACCTCGTCGTGTCCGGCATCAACCACGGGGCGAACATGGGGGAGGACGTCACCTACTCCGGTACCGTCGCCGCCGCACTGGAGGCGGTCGTCCACGACGTGCCGGGCGTCGCCGTCTCGATGTCGCACCCCCACGGCGACTGGTCGCTGCGTCGCGAGCACACCTGGGACTTCGGGGTGGCCGCCGAGATCGCCGCGCGGATCGTCGCCGAGGTCGAGCGCGTCAGCCGCCGCGACGGGCACCTGCCGCTGCCGACCCGCACCATCCTGAACGTCAACGTGCCGCAGACCGACAGCGGCTGCTCGCCGCTCGCCGTCGAGGTCACCCGCCTGGGCCAACGCCACTACCGCGACGAGCTGCAGCCCGTCGAGACCCACGCCGACGGCAGCCGCAGCTACTGGCTCTACGGCACGAACCACGGCTTCGAGCCGACGCCGGGGACCGACCTGGCCGCGGTGGCGGCCGGCCACGTCTCGATCACCCCGCTGCACCTCGACCTGACGCGCGAGGCGGCGATCGCCCCGCTGGCCGGCCACGGCTTCGAGGGCCTGCTGGACCGCATCGGGGAGATGCTCGAGGACTGAGGGGAGAGCATGCGGGCCCCGGCCCGTGCTCCTCGGGTCGGATCGCGTCGGACCTCGGCGCGGCACGGTCCACCCGCGGTCCGTGGTCGTCCGCAGTCGTCGGTCGGCGACGGGTCGGGGCGGGGTCCCGCGGGTATCCTCGGAAGCAGATGGTGCCCCCGCCCGACGACGCCGAGACCCCCGTCCCGAAGGACGCCGCCGACCGCGCGGCGGAGCTCCGTGGGGTCGTCGAGCACCACCGCCGGCGGTACTACGAGCAGGACGACCCGGAGATCGGCGACGACGAGTACGACGCGCTGTTCTCCGAGCTCGAGACGCTCGAGCGGGACCATCCCGCTCTGGCGCTGCCGGACTCGCCGACCCGTCGCGTCGGCGGCGCGCCGATGGAGAAGCTCGTCAAGGTCCGCCACGAGCAGCCGATGCTGTCGCTGGCCAACGCGCGCAGCGCCGAGGAGCTGCAGGGCTGGGTCGACCGCATGACCTCGCACCTCGCCCGGGAGGGGATCACCGACGCCGACTTCCGCTTCGTCGTCGAGCCGAAGGTCGACGGCCTCGCGATGAGCCTGCGGTACGAGGACGGACTGCTCGTGCGCGCCGCCACCCGCGGCGACGGCGAGGTCGGCGAGGACGTCACCCACAACGTCCGCACCATCCCCGACGTCCCGCTCCACGTGCGGGACGCCCCCGCGATCCTCGAGGTGCGCGGCGAGATCTACATCGCCCTGGAGGACTTCCGCAAGGTCAACGAGAAGCGCGCCGCCGCCGGCGAGTCGACGTTCATGAACCCGCGCAACTCGGCGGCCGGCGCGATCCGGCAGCTCGACCCGAAGCAGGCGCGGCAGCGGCCCCTGTCGTTCTGGGCCTACGGCGTCGGGGTCATCGCGGCGACGCAGGGCGACGAGGCGGAGGAGGCCTCGGAGGGACGCGACGGCGCGGACGGCACCGCCGCGAGCGTGGGACAGGTCCTCGGGGTCGACGGTCACCGCGCGACGCTCGCCTGGCTGAAGGAGCGCGGCTTCCCGGTCAACGAGGACGTCTCCGTCGCGACGACGGTCGACGACGCCGTCGCGACGTGCCTGGCGTGGGGCGAGCGACGGGACCGTCTCGCGTTCGAGATCGACGGGGTGGTGCTCAAGGTCGACGACTTCGAGCTGCAGCGACGCCTGGGATCCGTGGGCCGTGACCCGCGCTGGGCGATCGCGTGGAAGTTCCCGCCGCGCACCGCCACGACGCTGCTGAAGGACGTCATCTGGAGCGTCGGCAAGTTCGGCGACCTGCACCCCTACGCGGTGCTCGAGCCCGTCAACGTCTCGGGCGTCACCGTGTCGCAGGCGACGCTGCACAACGAGGAGGACCTCGACCGCAAGGACGTCCGCCCGGGCGACCGCGTGATCGTGCTGCGCGCCGGCGACGTCATCCCGCAGGTGCTCTCCCCGGCGCCGCACGAGGCCGAGCGCGACGACCGCGGCGAGAAGCCCGTCCCGCCGACGACCTGCCCGCGCTGTGGGACGCCCACGGACAAGCCGGCGGACTCCGTCTTCACGCGGTGCCCCAACCGCGGTGGCTGCCCCGGCCAGCAGTGGCAGCTGCTGCGCCACTACGTCGGCCGGCAGGCGATGGACATCGAGGGCCTCGGCGAGAAGCAGGTCGCGCAGCTGCTGGAGAAGGGCCTGGTCTCCAACGCGGCGGACCTCTACGACCTGACGAAGGAGCAGCTGCTCGAGCTCGAGGGCTACGGCGAGGTCTCCGCGGACCGGATCATCGGGGCGATCGCGGCGTCGAAGGAGCGGGCCTTCGCGCGCGTCCTCTACGGCGTCGGGATCGAGGAGGTCGGCGAGATCACCGGGCGCAACCTGGCCGCCCGCTTCCGCACGATCGACGCGCTGCTCGCGGCGGACGCCGAGCAGCTCGAGGCGACCCCCGGCGTCGGCGGCAAGATGGCGCGGATCATCGCCGAGCGGCTGGCCGACCCGGCCGTGGTCTCCGTCTTCGAGCGGCTCAAGGCCGCGGGCCTGCAGCTCGAGGTGCCCGAGGCGGAGGGCGGGGCGACCGACGCCACGCTGCTCGAGGGCCTGACGGTCGTCCTGACCGGATCTCTGCCGACCCTGACGCGCGAGGACGCGACGCAGCGCCTGCTCTCGGTCGGCGCGCGGGTGACGTCGTCGGTGTCGAAGAAGACCGGGGCCGTCGTCGCCGGCGAGGCCGCCGGGACGAAGCTCGAGAAGGCCGAGCGACTGGGGATCCCGGTGCTCGACGAGGACGGCCTCAAGCGCCTGCTCGCGGAGGGCCCGAGCGTCATCGCCCCGGCGGAGGGCGAGGACGAGGCGCACCCGGACGGCGAGGCGCCGGACGCGGCCGCCGATCCCGCCGGGGACGCCGGCGAGGCACCGCCGGAGGACTGACCGGGACCCGCGCGCACCGTCCCGGTCGACCATCCGGGAGTGCTAGGCTGGACCAGTCGTCACACCGCCTACGTGGTGAGGACTTAGGTGTCCACCTCGGTAACGCGCCGCTTGCGGCGGACTGCCCGAGGACCACGAGTGTCAGTCTGCCCAGGCTCGACACGAGGTCCTGGGATGTTTAAGTAAGTAGGGGTGGTGTAGTCGATGGTGGCGGGCGAGTCGCAAGGCTCGCCCGTCGTCGTTCTCGGGCCGACCCGCGGGTCGGCGTGCGGCGGGCGACCGCGCTGGACCCCACCGTCGCCGGGCCGGCTCCGGGGCCGCTCAGCCGGACTGTGCCAGCCGCGCGACGAAGCGGTCCTGGAACGACCGCGCCGAGAACACGTTGCCGCCGTTCTGCAGGATCGCGAAGGCGACCTCGCGGCCCTTCCGCGTCGTGCAGTACCCCGCCAGTCCGGAGACGCCGTTGATCGTTCCGGTCTTCGCGGCGCACCGGCCGACGGCGGCCGTGCCGCGCATCCGACCGGCGAGCGTGCCGGTGCGGCCCGCCTGCGGCAGCGCGGCACGCAGCACCGGTCCGATCGCCGGATCGGCGTCGTAGGCCCGCAGCAGTCGGACGACGGTCGCCGGCGACACGCGGTTGCGCCGGGTCAGGCCCGAGCCGTCGACGATGCGCGGCGTCGTGCCCGCGAGCGGCCGCAGGGTCGTCCGCAGGAGCAGGCTGCCGGCGGCGGTGGTCGCCGACCCGGTGCGCGCCGCGGCGGCGAGGCAGTCCCCGGCGGCGGGCGGCTCGGCCACGGTCACGGGCGGCGCCAGCGGCGGCAGCTCGGCGCGCACCCGGCACGCCGCCTCGACGCCGTCGCGCGAGGCGATGTCCTTCAGGAGCGTCTCGGCGAAGAAGTTGTCGGACGGCCCCAGCGTGCCCGCGGCGAGCTGCGCGAGGGTCGGGCCGGCCTGCACGGCGACGGTCGTCCCGCCCGCGGGCGGGACGGAGTCCTGGACCACCGGTCCGGTCAGCTGCAGGCCCGCGGTGCGCAGCGCGGTGCGGAACAGCGACCCGGCACGGACCGCGGGGGCGGTGGTACGCGCGCCGCGGTCGACCGTCGCGGCTCCGATCCGGCCACCCAGGTCGCCGTCGGCGGACCGGCCCGTGCGCGCGCCGCCCTGCCAGTCGTCGAACGCCGTGGCGTCGACGTGGACCTCGCCGCCGAGCCGGTCGGCCCCGAGGGCCTGCACCGCCCGCCCGGCCAGCGCCTTGACCGCCGCGGTCGACAGCGTCGGGTCACCGCCGCCGACGAGGTGCAGGTCGCCGTCCCACGTCGTCCCCCGGAGCGATCCGGTGGCGACGACGCGGGTGCGGGGCGCCCAGTCCGGGCCGAGCAGGCGCAGGGCCGCGCCGACCGTGAAGAGCTTCGTCACCGACGCCGGGATCCGGGCGGTCGAGCCGCCGCGGCTGAGCAGCGTGCGACCCGTGGTGAGGTCGACGACGACGACCCCGGCCCGCGAGCCGATGCCGGAGGTCGACGGCATCGCCGCACCGGCCGACGGCACCGCCGACAGGGCCAGCGCGGAGGTCGCGGCCACCGCGGTCGCCGACGTGAGGATCCTGGCGGGGCGCATCGCGGGCGCAGGCTACCGGCTGCCCGGGGCTCCCCGGCGCAGTCCGCCGCGCCGCGGCGGGTCAGTCCTCGTCGGTTCGGCGCACGCGGTGCAGGCGGACGCGACCCATGCCCTTCAGGTGGATCCGGCCGATCGTCGACCAGGTCAGCCCGTCGTCCTCCACCAGGGTGCGCGTGGCGTCGTCGACCAGGACGCTCTCGGGGCGCGCGGCGGCGCAGACGCGGGCGGCGCGGTTGACCGGGGGACCGAACCAGTCCGCCGCCCGCGGCACGGCGTCGCCGGTGGCGACCCCGGCCCGGATCCGCGGGAAGTCCTCGGCCGCGACCCGCTCCTGGAGGGCCAGCATCGAGGCGACGACCGGCCCCGGCCTCTGGCCGGCGAGCATCACGGCGTCGCCGATCGTCTTGACGACCCGGACGCCGCCGGTGGAGACCTCGGCCCCGAGCTCGCCGAGCCGGGCCGCGACGTCGCGCAGCCGCTGGGCACCGAGCTGCTCGCCCATGCGGGTGAAGCCCACGACGTCGGCGAAGCCGATGCTGACCGGGGTGGCCCCGGCGATCCGGCCGTCCGCGATCTGCTCGTCGTCGAGCTCGACGGCCGTCAGCTGGTCGAGCGAGTGCGTGCGGACGAGCAGCCCGATGGTCTCGGCGAGGTGGTCGTTGACCGGGCGCGTGGCCTCCGCCAGCCGCCGGGCCAGGTCGTGCTCCGTGTCGCCCTCGCGCGTCAGGCCGGAGCCGAGCTCGATGATCGCCGCGGAGCCGATCCGGGCGGCCGACTCGCCGAGGGTCCGGGCCAGCTCGACGACCGCCTGCTCCGCGACGCCGGCGCGGACCAGCGCGTGGACCATGCGGGGCAGCGCGAGGTCGCGCTCCTCCCAGGCGGGGTCCGCGTGCTCGGGGATCGCGACGCCCGCGGCCTGCAGCACCCGCTCGAGGAGCTCCGGGTCCGCGCCGGTCCGCGACGCGAGGTCGGCGGTGCGCAGGGTCGGGGTCCCGCGCAGGACGCGCTGGACCGGCAGGAGCGCCAGCCGGCTGGCGCCGATCGCCGCCTCGATCTCGGGCCCGGTCGCGCCGTCGGCGCGGAGGTCGGCGACGAGCGCGGCGCGGGCGGCGTCGGGACGGGCGCCCGCGGCCTCGCGGGCGACGTCCGGCTCGACGGTCTCGTCGTCGCTCACGCGGTCGCCGCCTCGAGCGCCCGCACGACGCGCTGCGTGGCCGGGGCGTCGCGGGCCGCGATGCGGACGTGGCGGTCGTCCCCCAGCGGCGTCCCGGCCTGGACGAGGACCCCGCCGCGCTCGAGCGCGGCGTGCAGCGCGGCGCCGTCGCGGTCGGGGGAGCGGACCCACACCGCGCCGGCCTGGGACGGGGTGACGAGCATGCCGAGTTCCTGCAGGGCGGAGGTCAGCGCCCGCCGCTCGCGATCGTTGCGCCGCACGCGGCTCGCCAGCGCGTCCCCGGAGGTGCGCACCGCGGCGAGCGCCCCGGCCAGCGACAGGTCGGCGATCCCCAGGCGCGGGGCCAGGGCGCGCAGCAGCGGCCCGGCGGACGGCCCGCCGACCGCGTAGCCGCAGCGCAGCCCGGCCAGGCCCCAGGCCTTGCTGAAGGAGCGCACGACGAGCAGCCGGTCGGACCGGTCGGTCAGGCGCAGCGCGGCGTCGACCGGCTCGGCGGTGACGAACTCGCGCAGGGCCTCGTCGACGACCACGACGACGCGCTCGGGCAGGCGGGCAAGGAGCTCGGCGAGCACCCCGGAGGGCAGCAGCTCGCCCGTCGGGTCGTTCGGGCCGCCGAGCACGAGCATGCGGGTGCGCGGGGTGACGGCGTCCAGCAGGCGCTGGGGGTCCAGCGACGGGACCTGCACCGCGACGGCACCCGTGTCGCGGGCCAGCAGCGGGTAGAGCGGGTAGCCCGGCCAGGGCAGGACGAGCTCGTCGCCCGGCGTCAGCAGCTCGTGGGCGACGCGGTCCAGGAGGCCCGAGGCGCCCTCGCCGATCACGACGCGCCCGACGTCCACCCCGTGGCGCTCGGCCAGCGCGGCGCGCAGGGCGTCCTCGCGACCCTCGGAGTAGCGGTGCAGGCCCTTGCGGGCGTGGAAGGTGATGGCGGAGACGACCTCCGCCGGGGGCAGCTCGTGCCAGGTCGTCCGCGCGAGGTCGAGCGGCTCGACCTTCGCCAGCGCGCGGCCGCGCTCCTCGTCCGCGCGCTCGCGCAGACCGCGGTTGACCTCCTCCTCCGTCAGCCCCTCGAACTGCCGGTAGTAGCGGAAGAGCCCCATCAGGTGGGCGTCGGGGCGGCCTGCGGGCCGGGCACCTAGAAGCTCCCGCCGGTCGGCTGGAGGCCGCCGAGGAAGAGGAACCACACGGTGAAGACCGGCACCACGACGATCGTGGTGACGAGGAACAGGCGGCCGAGGATGCCCTGGCGCTGGTCGACCCCGGCGGCGCGCCGCACGAGGATCCAGACCTGGTCCACCCTGCGCAGGACGACGAGGGCGCCGAAGACGAAGGTGAGGACCAGCGTGAACGCCACCGCGATCCACAGCCCGACGTTGGAGGAGGCCACCTGGGAGGCGATCCACATCGCGGCGATCGGCAGCGGACCCCACATCGCGGCGGTCAGGATCGCCATGACGGCGAGCAGGACCGCCGAGGCGACCGCGTCGAAGGCGATCCGCCGGGCGGACCCCCGGGCGGGCAGGCGCCCGTAGCGCACCGGCGCCGTACCCGGACGACGGCCGAGGAACAGCCCGCCGTTGTCGGTGGGGTCGGTGCGCACCCGGGGGATCCTACCGCCGTCGGCCCGGGGTCACGAGGCGTAGAGGGCGTCGAGCTGGTCCGCGAAGCGCTCGTTGACGACGTTGCGCTTGACCTTCAGCGTCGGGGTCAGCTCACCGGTCTCCGGCGTCAGGTCGCGGTCGAGGATCAGCACCTTCTTGACCTGCTCGACGCCGGCGAGCTTGGCGTTGGCCGCGTCGACCTCGGCCTGGATCATCGCGACGACCTCGGGGTTGCGGGAGAGCTCGCCCAGATCGGTCGGCAGCCCGCGCGACTCGGCCCACGGGACGATCGTCTCGGCGTCGAGGGTGACCAGCACGACGGGGTAGGGCCGGCGGTCGCCGTGCATCACCGCCTGGCTGATCCACGGCGAGCGCTTCAGGTCGTTCTCGAGGTTCGCGGGCGTCAGGTTCTTGCCGCCCGCGGTGATGATGATGTCCTTCTTGCGGCCGACGATCGAGACGAAGCCGTCGGAGTCGATCGAGCCGAGGTCGCCCGTGTGCAGCCACCCGTCGGAGATCGCGCCGAACGAGGCGTCCTCCATGCCGTGGTAGCCCTGGAAGACGTTGCCGCCCTTGATCAGCAGCTCGCCGTCCTCCGCGATCTTCGCCTCGACGCCCGGCAGCGGCCGGCCGACGGTGCCGAAGCGGTAGGCGTCGGGCGTGTTGACCGTGGCGCCCGTGGCGGTCTCGGTCATGCCGTAGCCCTCCATGACCGGCACGCCGCAGCCGTAGAAGAACTCGAGGATCTCCTTCGCGATCGGGGCGGCGCCCGTCACCGCGCGGGAGAGCCGGCCGCCGAACAGCGCGCGGACGTTCTTGTAGAGCGCCTCCTCGGCGCGGTCGAACGGCTCCTGCAGCTGCGCGGGAACGGGCTCGCCCCGCGCCTGCAGCTCGCGGACCTGCACGCCGAGGCGGGCGGCGCCGAGGATCTGCTCCTGCTCCTCCTTGGGCTTGGAGCCGACGGCGAGGGTGTAGATCTTCTCGAAGATGCGCGGGACCGACGGGAGGACCGTGGGCCGCGTCTGCGTCAGCTCCGGCACGATGCGCGTCGTGTCGCCGCCCCAGTACGCGATCTTCGCGCCGGCGTCGAAGGCGCAGAGCTGGAACAGCAGCGCGAACGCGTGGGCCAGGGGCAGGAACAGGTAGAGGACCGAGTCCTCGTCGTCCATCGGCGCGAGCGCGCTGGAGGCCCCGATCATGAAGCGGTAGTTGCCGTGCGAGAGCACGCAGCCCTTCGGCGGGCCGGTGGTGCCCGACGTGTACATGAAGACGTACGGGTCCTCCGGGCGCACGGCCGCGGCGCGGTCGCGCAGCTCCTGGCCGGTGTGGTCCGCGCCGCCGGCCCGGAAGTCGGCCAGCGTGACGGCCCCTTCGGCCTCGCCGTCGAGCACGACGATCCACTCGAGCTTCGGGAGCTGGTCACGGACCTGCGTGATCTTCGCGACCTGCTCGGCGCCCTCGCAGACGATGCCGCGGGCGCCCGAGTCGCCGACGACCCACGCGCACTCCTCCGGCGAGCTGGTCGGGTAGACCGAGACGTGGACCGCGCCGGTGGCGACGATGCCCAGGTGGGCCACGGACCAGAGCGGACGGGTGCCGCCGAGCACGGCGACGCGGTCGCCGGCCTGCAGCCCGAGCCCGAGCAGCCCCAGCCCGAAGGCCTCGACGTCCTCGCCGAGGGACCGGTACGAGCGCTCCGTCCACTGGTCCTGCTCGGTCTGGTACGTCGCGTAGGGGCGGTCGCCGAAGGCCTCGGCGGCGCGGAACGCGAGATCGGCGACGGTGTCTCCGACGGCGGAGACGCCGGCGGGCGTCGTGGGGCTGGTGCTCATGGACCTCTTCCGGGGTACGTGCGGACGCGCCCGGCCGGCGGCGTCCCTGGGCCGATCCTACGTGCGGTAGCGCACTCGCGGGGGAGGATCTCCTCGTGCGGCCCGCGGGACGCCGCCGGGTCAGATCGGGTTTGCGGTGTCCACCCAGCGGTGGGTCACCCCGAAGCGCCCGGCGAGCCGCTCGCCGAGGGCCTGCACCCCGCCCGTCTCGGTCGCGTGGTGGCCGGCGCAGATCGCGTGGATCCCGTGCTCGCGGGCCAGGCCGCGCGTCTGCTCGCGCGGCTCGCCGGTCAGGAGGCCGTCCAGGCCGTCGGCCGCGGCGTCGGCGACCATCCCCGCCGCCGCGCCCGAGACGATCGCGAGCCGGCGGACGGCGTCGGGCCCCCCGGGGAAGTGCAGCGGCCGGGGCTGGGTGGCCGCGGCGACCCGCTCCAGGAGCTCGCCCACGGGGAGCGGGTCCTCCCAGGTCGCCACGACGCCGACGGGCGGCGACCCGGAGCCCGTCCACGGGACCCAGGTGGCGCCGAGCTCGCGGGCCAGCAGGGCGTTGTTGCCGACCTCGGCGTGACCGTCGAGCGGCAGGTGGTAGGCGGCCAGGGCGATCCCTCCGGCGAGGAGCACCCGCAGGCGGGCGGCCGCGACGCGGTCCAGCTCACGGGGGGACCCGTCCCAGAACAGCCCGTGGTGGACGAGGACGAGGTCCGCCCCGGCGTCCGCGGCGGCCGTCAGCGCCTCGAGGTCGGCGGAGACGGCCGTGACGACCGTCGAGACCTCGGCGTCGTCGCCGTCGGGGTGGGGCACCTGCAGGCCGTTGGGTCCGTAGTCGCGGAACGACCCGGGGGACAGCAGGTCGTCGAGGTCGGCGAGCAGGTCTCCGAGGCGGGCCATCGGCGCATCGTGGCACGCCGGACCGCGGCTCCCGCCCGCCGCTCGTGCCCGGTCGCGAGGGTGACAGGGGCAACCCCCGCGACTATCATCGACGCGTCGCCGTCGGCATGGACCTCCGTGTCATCGTCGCCGGTCGACACGAGGGTTCCCCCCGATGCCCGTCTCCGCACCGCAACGCCCGGCGTCCCCGGGATCCGACCACCGGTCACACCCCTTCGCGGCGACGGCCCCGGACACCACGCTGGTGGGCCTCGCGGCCCGCGGCGACGAGCGGGCGTTCGAGCTGCTGTTCCAGCGTCATCGGCCGGACGTCCAGGCCTACGCGACGCGGATGCTGCGCGACCACGGCCGGGCCGAGGACGTCGTCCAGGACGTGTTCGTCAGCGCGATGCGTGCGATCCGCGGAGCCGCGCCCGAGCTGCAGCCGGTCCACGTGCGGGCGTGGCTGCGCGAGATCGCGCGCAAGGCCTGCATCGACCAGTGGCGCGGCGCCGCGCGGCGCGGCGAGGTCAGCCTCGACGCACCGGACGCGCTGCGCGCCGACGACGTCCTGCGCCTGTCGGACGACTCGCTGACGCGCGCCACGGACGACCGCCACGCGGTGGCGACGCTGCGCCGCGCGTTCGACGACCTGCCCGAGCTGCAGCACGCCGTGCTCGTGCAGCGCGAGCTCGAGGGCCGGTCGATCCCCGAGATCGCCGACCGCCTGGGCCTCACCGCGACGGTCGTCGAAGGGCAGCTGGCCCGCGCCCGTCGCACGCTCGGCCAGTCCTACCGCGAGCTCGACAGCGGGGAGCGGTGCGTGGCGGTGCGCGCGCTCTGCGACTCGGCCGTCGGCGGCCGGCTGGGCGTCCGCGACCGGCACCGCCTCGGCAGCCACGTCCGGGGCTGCGACGGCTGCCGGCGCTACGCCCGCAGCACGGGCGTCGACGCCCGCCTGATCGACCGCGCGCACCTGAGCCGCGCGTCGCTGCTCCTGCCGCTGCCGCTGCTGCGGCGGCTGCCCCTCGAGCCGGGACTGGCCGGGGAGGCGGCCGGGGGCGTCCTCGGGGCGAAGGCGCTCGTGGGCGCGGCGGTGCTCGCCGCCGGCGGTGGCGGCGCGTACGTGGCCGCCGTCGAGCCCGGTCCGTCGCCGGCGCCTCCCGCAGCCTCCGCCGGATCGCGGGCGGCCTCCCCGTTCGGCGTGGCCGTGGGCGCCGACGGGCGTCCCGTCGTGCGGGTCGCCGGCAGCTCCGGCCCGCTGTCCGCGCTGCCCGTCGCCGGCGGGGCCCGCCCGTTCCTCCCGCCGTGGCTCGTGGAGCGCCCGGTCGGCTCGGTGTCCGGGGGATCCGTCGCCCGTCGCGGCGGTCCCGCCGTCGCCGACCCCGCCCCGTCGGAGGGCACGACCGGAACGGGTGCCGCTGCGCCGTCGGCCGGCCCGGCGACGCCCGACCCGGGCAGCCGTCCCGGCACGCCGGACCAAGGCGCCCCCGCGTCGCCCGACCGCGACGACGCGCCGGCGGAGGACGCACCGGTCGCCATCGCCCCCCTGACCCCGCCGGCGGACGACGACGCCCCGTCGGCGCCCGCGGACGCCTCGCCCGGCACCCCGCCGGCCGGCGCCACCG
>NZ_JAURWA010000099.1 GCF_030655195.1 Patulibacter sp.
ACGACGCGCTCGGCGGGAGCCGTGGCGCGGCGGGCCCGGACGGTCGGCGCGGGCCGGGCGGGCACGGGAGTCGGGTCCGACGCGCGCACCGGCCGGGCGGATCCGTCGCGCGGGGCGACGGGGGAGGGGACGGAGCGCACCAGTCGAGGATGCCGCTCCGGTCCGGCATCACGGTGACGGACCGGTGTCCGGCGGGTATCGCCGATGCGTGCGGGCGGTCACGGGGCGGCGGGTGCCGCCCCGTGACCGCCCGTCGCCCGTTACTCGACCGTGACGCTCTTGGCGAGGTTGCGCGGCTTGTCGATGTCGCGGTCCAGCGCCAGGGCGGCGTGGTAGGCCAGCAGCTGCAGCGGGATGTTCAGCAGGATCGGGTCGAGCTCGGGCTCGGTCCTCGGGATGACGATCGTCCGCTCGGCGAGCTCCTGCGGGAGCTCGGTGTGCGAGATCGCGAGGATCGGGCCGGACCGCGCGCGGATCTCGTGGAGCGTCGAGCGCTGCTTCTCGCCCAGCTCGTCGTCCGGGACGACGGCGACGACGGGCATCTGCTCGTCGATCAGGGCCAGCGGACCGTGCTTGAGCTCGGCCGCCTGGTACGCCTCTGCGTGCATGTAGGCGACCTCCTTGATCTTCTGGGCCGCCTCCCGCGCGATCGGCCAGCCGCGCACGCGGCCGATGAACATCGCGTTCTCGAACTGCGAGAGCCAGCCGGCGGCCTCGATGATCTTCTCCTCCTGCTCGAGGACCGCGGCGATCTTGGCCGGCAGCTCGCGCAGCGCGGTGATCAGGCGGTCGCCGTCGGCGGGGGAGAGGTCGCGGATGCGGCCCAGGTGCACGGCGAGCATCGCGAACGCCACGCACGTCGACGTGAAGCTCTTGCTCGACGCGACGGAGACCTCGGGGCCGGCGTGGATGTAGATCCCGCCGTCGGTGGCGCGGGCGATGGCCGAGCCCACCTGGTTGACGACGCCCAGGACGCGAGCGCCCTTGCGGGTCAGCTCCTCGACGGCGGCGAGCGTGTCGGCGGTCTCGCCGGACTGGCTGACGGCGATGTAGAGGCCGTCGGGGTCGATGACGGGGTTGCGGTACCGGAACTCGGACGCGGCCTCGGCGGTGGCGGGGATGCGCGCGAGCTCCTCGATCAGCTGGGCGCCGACCTCGCCGGAGTAGTACGCCGAGCCGCAGCCGAGGATGTAGACGCGCTTGAACGACCGCAGCTCGTTGGGGTGCAGGTTCAGGCCGCCGAGCTTGATCGTCGAGAAGCGCTCGTCGAGGCGGCCGGAGATCGTCCGCTCGACGGCCTCGGGCTGCTCGCCGATCTCCTTGCGGAGGAAGTGCTGGTGCTCGCCCATGTCGAAGTCCTCGGCGTCGAAGTCGACGCTCTCGGAGATCTTCTGGACGGGGCGGGCGTCGAGCGTCGACGTCGTGAAGCCGTCGGCCTCGAGCAGCGCGATCTCGCCGTCCTCGAGGTGCACGACCTGCTTGGTGTGGCGGACGATCGCGCCGACGTCGGACGCGACGTACATCTCGCGGTCGCCGAGGCCCAGGACGATCGGGCTGCCCAGCCGGGCGACGATCACGCGGTCGGGGTGCTTGGCGTCCAGGACGGCGAGGCCGTAGGCGCCCTCGACGTGGCGCAACGCGGAGCGCAGGGCCTCGACCGGGTCGTCGTGCTCCTGCGCGGCCTGGCCGATCAGGTGGGCGACGAGCTCCGTGTCGGTCTCGGACACGATCTCGATGCCGTCGGCCTGCAGGCGGGCCTTGATGTGCGGCGCGTTCTCGATGATCCCGTTGTGGACGACGGCGAAGCGCTCGCTGAAGTCGACGTGCGGGTGCGCGTTCTGGTCCGTCGGGGCGCCGTGGGTCGCCCAGCGGGTGTGGCCGATGGTCGGGGAGCCCTTGATCCGCTTGGGGAGCGAGGCCTTCAGGTCCGCGATCCGGCCCTTGGCCTTGTGGACCTTGAGCCCACTGGCCCCGGCCACGGCGATGCCGCCGGAGTCGTAGCCGCGGTACTCCAGGCGCTGGAGCCCTTCGAGGACGATGGGGACCCCGTTGCGGGAGCCGACGTAGCCAACGATGCCGCACATGACTGGGGATTCCTCCTACGTGTAGACGATCCTGCGCAACTGCCTGACGGACAGCACCTGTGGGCTGTACCGCCTGGTCCCCAGCTCCGCCGCGATCCGCTCGAACGCGTCGTCGTTGCGGACCCCTCGGGACTGCAGCTCGGTGTGCCTGCGACGCACGAACCCGGGGACGTCCTCGTCGAAGTACGCGAGCACCTCGGCGATCACGCGGTCGGCCTCGGACGGGCTGAGCGACGTGGTGCGCGAGAGGTGGGTGCGCAGCTCCTCGAACGAGGACGACGACCGGGCGGCGGTCACGAGAGAGCATGGTGACGCACTCGCACGGAGATTGCAATCGGATCCTGCCCGTTATCGGGCAGATAGCCGGAGTAGAGGCGCATCTGCACCGAAAGGGCGTCGGGCCAGATGCGATCTCGAGGCCGCCCGGCTCGCCGCGACGCTGCGTGGCACGGTCGGGTTGTGACGCTCTTCAGACGCACGTCGCCTCCTCGGGTGCCCGACGGATGGACGGTCACCGGGGCCGTCTCGCCCGTGGCGCGCGGTCGCGGGCTCCTCGGCCGCGACGGTCTCGGGATCCGGCAGGGCCTGTGGCTCCCGGTCCGGTCGGTCCACACGGTCGGCATGCGGTTCGCGCTCGACCTGGTGTGGCTGGACGGGCGCGGTGGAGTCCCGCGCATCGACCGCTCCGTCGGGCGAGGGCGGATCCGGACGTGCCTCGCTGCGCGGGGCGGCGTCGTCGAGGTCGAGGCGGGGCGTGGGGACGCCCTCGCGACCGCGCTGACGTCGGGCCTCGGCCCTGCGACCCAGGTCTAGGCCGGCCGGTCGCCGCGGTCGTCCTCCTCGACGTCCTCGGCACGCTGGCGCGTGGCGCGAAAGACGAGCAGGCCGGCCATGCCGAGGACCACGGTCATGCAGACCCCGGTGACGATGTCGGATGCCGTGGAGGCGAGGGCCATGGCAGCGATCGTACGCGCCGTGTCCGGCCCGCTGCACCCCGGCAGCGGGCAATCAGGGGGCCCTACGCGCCCGCCACGGACCGTGCTCTAGCCTGTCGAAGGCCTCTGACGTGGCAGTCGCGCGCGCCGGTGCCGCCGGTTCGTCCCACGTTCGCAGCCACCTCGATGAGCGCCACGATCTCCCCGCAGACCCCGCACTCTCCAGCGACGGACCCCGATCACCCCCTCCTCGTGTCGGTCGTGATCCCGTGCCTGAACGAGGAGGAGAACATCGTCGCGGTGGTGACCCAGGCCCGCGAGGCGATCGCGGACGCCGGCATCACCGGCGAGGTCGTCGTCGCGGACAACAACTCGACGGACCGCTCCGCCGAGCTCGGCGCCCAGGCCGGAGCGCGCGTGGTCCACGTCCCGACCCGCGGCTACGGCGCGGCGTACATGGGCGGCTTCTCCGCCGCCAAGGGCAAGTACATCGTCATGGGCGACGCCGACCTGACGTACGACTTCCACGAGATCCCGAACTTCGTCCGCGAGCTCGACGACGGCGCCGACCTCGTCATGGGCAACCGGATGAAGAACATCCAGCCCGGCGCCATGCCGTGGCTGCACCAGTACGTGGGCAACCCGCTGCTGTCGGGGTTCCTCAACCTGCTCTTCAAGACCGGCGTGCGCGACGCCCACTGCGGCATGCGCGCCGTCCGGCGCAGCGCCCTGCCGGCGATGGACCTGCGGACGCCGGGCATGGAGTTCGCGTCCGAGATGGTCATCCGGGCGAGCAAGGCCAAGCTCGACATCCGCGAGTTCGACATCCAGTACCACCCCCGCGGTGGTGAGTCGAAGCTCTCCACGTGGCGCGACGGCTGGCGGCACCTGCGGTTCCTGCTGGCGCACTCGCCGACGCACCTCTTCCTCATCCCGGGCCTGTTCCTCACGGTCGTCGGTGCGCTGATCATGGCGACCGTCCTGTCGGGCGTGAACATCCTCGGCCGCGACTGGAGCGTCCACAGCCTGATGGCCGGCGCGCTGCTGACGATCATCGGGACGCAGGTCGTGTCGCTCGGCCTCTGCGCGCACGCCTACGGCATGTACTTCATGGGGGACGTCGACCCGTGGTTCGACCGGATGCGTGCACGGTTCCGGCTGGAGCACGGGCTCGCCATCGGCGGTGCCGTCATCCTGGTCGGCGTGATCGCCGCCGCGATCATCATCATCCGCTGGGCCGCCGACGACTTCGGTGCGCTGAGCCAGATCAACCTGGCCATCGCGTCGGTGACGACGATCGTCATCGGGGTGCAGGTGTTCTTCTCGAGCTTCCTGCTCTCGATCATCGGGCTGCGCCGCACCACCCCCGGCGGCTGACGTCCGTCGGCCGGGCCGGATGGCCGTCGAACACCCACACGGTCCGTCGACGGGCATAGGCCGCCCCCGTCAGTCCGCCGCCCTCCTCGCGATCGGGTTCGCTGTCGCGGCCGTCGTCCTCGTCCTCGTCGTCTGCTCCGGGCAGGGGTGGCGCGACCGCTACGTCCAGCCCACCCTCGCGCAGGAGCCCGTGGCGACGCTCGCGATCGGAACGCCGGCGCAGGCCTGCGCCGACGTCGGGCCGTTGCCGGACGGGGCCGCGCGCGCGGCGTTCACGGTCGCAGCCGGCGGATCCGGGGCTACGGTCCGGACGCTCACCTCGGGGCTCGGCGTGCCGGCCGTCCGTGGCGCGCCCGCCGTCGTGGGCGCCTCCACCGTGATCCGGCCCGGCCTTGGTGCGGTCGACCCCGACGGGCGGCCCCGCCGCGTCTGCCTGGAGCACGTCGCCGGACCGCCGGTCGCGGTCCTCGGCCAGGGCGACGTCCCCGCCCTGCGGCTCACGGGCGCCGAGCCCGAGACGGTCTGGAGCGTGCTCGGCGCGATCGTCGACCGCTCCACCCGGGCCACGAGTGCCCCCGCGCGCTGGGTCGGCCTGCCCGGCGCGCTCGTCCTCCTGGCGCTCGCAAGCGGCGCGGCGCTCGTCCTGGTCGTCCTGGCGTGGTCGCCCGGCCGGCTCCCGTCCCGGGGGACGTGGGCGGTCGTCGTCGGGGTGGCGCTGGCGCACGGCGCGGCCTGGTCGATCGTGACGCCGCCGTTCGAGGTGCCCGACGAGTGGAGCCATTTCCATTATGCCGATTACGTCGCGGACCACGGCACGCTCCCCAACGGCCTGGCCGCCGGGGTGCCGGTCGCCCCGGATCAGGAGATGGCCATGATCCTCGTCGGCGCCAACGGCCTCCCGGGACACCCGTCGCTGCGACCGCCGTGGAGCGCCGCGGACGACTCCCGCATCCGTGCCGGTCTGGCGGCGATCCCGGACGCGTCGGTGCCCGACGGCCGGACGTCCGCGACGGGCCAGCCGCCGGGGTACTACCTGCTCGCTGGGGCCGTCGCGAAGGTCGCGGCCGGGAACGTCCTGGACCGGGTCTGGCAGGTCCGTCTCGTCGGGATCCTCGCGCTCGGGGCGCTGGCCGCCGGGGCCATGGCGCTCGCGCGTCGCCTGGCGCCGCGGCGGCCCGAGTGGGCCGTCACCGTCGGGCTGCTCACCGGCCTCGCGCCCCTCCTGGGCTTCCTCGCCGGGGGCGTCACGCCCGACGTCCCCCTCGTCACGGCCGCGGTCTGGACGATGTGGGCGGCCCTGACGTTCGTCGACCAACCGGACCGCTGGACCGGATTGCGACTCGGGATGCTCCTCGTGGCGCTGATCCTTGTGAAGCTGACGGCGCTGGCGCTCGTCCCCGGGATCGCCGTGCTCGTGCTCCTCGCGCTCGCGATCGCGGTGCGGCGCGGGTGGCCGCCGGGCTCTACCGGGGCGGTCGCGGGGCTCGCGGCGGGCCTCGCCGTGCCGCTGCTCGCCTACATCGCGTGGTGCGTCGCGAGCGACCGCTCGATCGTCCCCGGCGTCCTCACCGCGGTCGTGCGGTCCGAGGTGGACGCGACGGTCGCCCCGGGCTCCGGCCCGGTCTCGTTCCTCTCGTCGGCCTGGCAGCTCTACCTGCCCCGTCTGCCGGGCATCGACGACCTCGCTCCCGGCGTCGGGCCACGGACGTTTTGGCTGAACGGGTTCGTCGGCCGCTACGGCTGGCTCGACGTCGGACTGCCGACGTGGGTCGAGAAGGTCCTGCCGCCCCTGTGGATCGGGATCGCCTTCCTGGGGGTGCGCGGCGTGCGGGGGGTCCTGCCCGCACGTGACGCCGGTCGCGCGGCGTGGGTGCGGCAGGTAGCGATCGCCGCCGCCTTCCTGCTGCTGCTCGCCGGGCTGCTCCTCACGATCGCGCGCGCCGACTACTCGGCGCTCGTGTCGGGCGGCGACCGCTTCACGCAGCCGCGCTACCTGCTGCCCGCGCTGCCGGTCGCCGTCGTGGTGGTCCTGCTCGCCCTCCGCGGCACGCCGGACCGCGTCCGACCGTGGTTCGCGGTCGGGCTCGTCGGAGTCGCGGTGCTGCACGTCCTCGCCTCGATCCTGGCGACGGCCGGGCGCTTCTACGTCTGAGCCGCGGTCCTGCCCGTCGTCGCGTCGATCCTGACGACGGCTAGGCCCGAGCCGCGCCCGCCCGGGTCGCCGTGGTGTCCGCCCGCTCGTCCGCCAGCCGCTCGTAGAACGCCTCGAGGGCGTCGATCTTCCTCGGCCAGGCGTAGCTCGCCGCGGTCTCGTGTCCGGCGGCGATCAGGCGCTCGCGCAGGTCGCGATCCGTCAGGAGGCGCTGGAGGGCGTCGGCCACGTCCTGGGGGTCGCGGCCGGGCATGAGGCAGTTCACGCCGTCGACGCAGAAGTCGCGGTTGCCGTTGGAGTCGGTGCAGACGACCGCCGCGCCGGCGGCCATGGCCTCCAGCGGCGGCAGGCAGAAGCCCTCGTGCTTCGAGGTCTGGACGAGCACGGAGGTCTCGTTGAGGAGCACGTTGACCTCCTCGTCGGAGGGGAAGCGCAGGAACGTGACGGCGTCGCCGAGGCCCTCGGCGAGCTCGGGCTCGGACCCGAAGAGCGTCAGGCGTGGCTTTGGCTCCGGCAGGCGCTCGTACGCGGCGCGCGTGAGGGGGAAGTCCTTGAGCGGGTTGGAGCGCGCCGTGGAGAGGATCGTCCCCTCGGTCCGCGCGACGTCCGGCAGGGTGCGGTAGGTGTCGACGTCCAGGCCCGGGGTGAACGGCAGCGGGTCCGCGACGCCGAGCTTCTTCAGCTCGTCCGCCACCCAGATCGACCCGGCGAGGTAGGCGAACTCGGGTCGGTAGCTCGCGTGGACCTTGGCGTGGTCCTTCGGGGAGGCGTAGTACGAGCTCTCGACGTCCTGGACGAGGTAGACCGGGATGCCGTGCAACAGCGAGGCCTCCCAGACCCAGGAGGACGTCTCCCACCACGTCGCGACCTTGATGGCGTCGATCGGTCCCAGCTCGTGAGCGAGCTCCGCGTAGGAGTCGAACGTCCGGACGGGGACCTGCAGATCGAACCAGTCGGGTCCGCCGTCCTCGTCGAGGGTCCAGAGCTCGGGGTGGTGGCCCTTCTCGAGCAGCCCGTTCAGGTGGGTGAAGATCACGCGGTGACCGCCGCCGATGCCGGTGTCCTGCGTCACGTAGATCACGCGCAGGCCGCCGTCCTCGGCGCGCACGGGTCGGTGGTCGAGGTCCTGGCCCCAGCGGTCCCAGAAGCGCTGCTGCGAGGCGAGCTCGCGGTCGCCCTGGACGGTGCCGCGGGTCTTGCTCTCGTGGTGGAAGAGCACGGACTGCGGGGCGTAGCCGACCCGCTTGCCGTGAGCCCACGCCCGCAGGCAGTAGTCCACGTCCTCGTAGGCCATGCCGAAGCCCTCGTCGAGCTCGCCGATCTCGTCGAGCGTGCCGCGCGTGATGTAGAGCGCCGCCCCGGTGGCCGCGAGCGTCGGCCCTTCGACGTTCGCCGGCGGGAAGTCCGCGGGCTTGAAGCGGAACCGGTGGTCGAACCACTGCGGCTGGTCGTGGTTGCGCAGCACGCCGCCATGCTGGATCGACGTGTCGGGATAGAGCAGACGCGCCCCCACCAGGTCGAAGTCGCGGCGGTAGGCGGCGTACTGCAGCGCCGCGAGCCAGCCGCGCTGGGCGATCACGTCGGAGTTGAGGAGGACCGCGTCCTCGTCGCGCCGGACCGTCGCCAGGCCGCGGTTGCAGTTGGCCGCGAAGCCGCGCTGCTCCGCGCCGAGGACGGTCTCGAAGCCGTGCTCGACCGCCAGCGCCTTCAGGGCCGCGACGTGCTCGGGGGCGGAGCCGTCGTCGGTCACGACGATCCGGACCTTCGCGGGGTCGGTCGTCTTCCGGATGCTCTTCACCGCGTCGGCGACGAGGTCCGGCGAGCCGTAGGACGGGATGACGATCGCGACGGGGCGCGCGTGGCGCTTGTACCAGGCGCGGGCCGGTCCGCTGGCGTCGCCGACGCCTCCGACGGCACTGCCGGGAAGCAGCCGGACCGGGGCGGAGACAACGCGGCGGCCGAGCTCGGCCCAGCCGAGGTGCTGCACGGTCAGGACCGCCCGGCGCGGGAGGCCGGTCAGCAGGCGGCGGAGGTGGCGGAGGTACAACGACGGGTCCACGCCGTCCAGTGTGAACCGGATCGCGGCGCGGCGCGGTGGCGACGGGATCGCCGGCCGGGGTCGCGGGCGCCGGGGCGCAGCCGCCCCGGCCCCGGACTACGCCTCGAGGTCCAGCCGCTCGACGGTCGCGATGCCGTCGCGCGAGCACCAGCGCCGCACGGGCGCGGGCAGTCGATCCGCCCGGGTGCCGGCCACGGAGGCCACGGCGCGCTCGGTGTGGTGCACGAACGAGGCGAGCGTCGTGCGGTCCAGGGACCCCGCCGAGACGCCGCGCGCCCGCACCCACGCGCGGTCCGCCGCCGTCTGCCGCCGGATGCCGCCCAGGACGGCGCGCGGGGCGGCCGAGGACCGCATCCCGTAGACCTCGTGGAGGGCGCGGAACTCGTCGAAGAGCCGCGAGAACCGTTCGCCGAAGGGGTAGTCGTGCGAGTGCTCCACAGCCGCCGCGGGCACGAACGCGCGAGCCCATCCCGCGCGCAGCAGGTCCACGGCCAGCAGCTGGTCCTCCGCGTAGGCGACGTCGCGGAAGGGCGTGTCCTCCCAGGCGCGGCGCAGGAGCGCGCCGTTGGCGTCGGTGTGGAAGGTCGCGGGCGACGGGCGCAGCGGGTCGGGGACGTCGCGCTGCCGGTAGATGCTGGGCGTCCCCGCCGGGCCCGCCATCGCGGAGAACATCTCGCTCAGCTCGCGCGTCGTCGCGACGCTGGCCCCCGGGATCGGCCGGTACGGCCCACAGGCCAGGGCCACGTCGTCGGCCAGGTCGAACGCCTCGACCATCGTCCGCAGCCACGAGCGCCCCGCGGGGACGGCGTCCTGGGTGAGGAAGACCACGACGTCGCCCGAGGACTCGCGCATCAGGAGGTTGCGCGTGCGGCCGTGTCCGAAGGCGGAGCGCTCGATGCGCACCAGCCGGGCACCGGCGGCCTCCGCGACGAGGTCGGACCCGTCGCCCGAGCCCGAGTCGCAGACGACCAGCTCGTGCTCGGGGCCGTCCTGCTCGCCCAGCGCGAAGAACAGCTCCTGCAGCCGGGAGCCCCCGTTGAGCACCGGGATGGCGACGGAGACGGAGCGCACCGGGCCATCGTACGGGCGCTCCCGGAGGAGGGCCCCGGACCCGGCGACCCGGCCGGGCCCGGGAGTCGCGTTGCGGCGTGCGGCGTACGGGGCTCCTACACTGCCCCGCGTGTCCGCGGCAGCGCCCCCAGTGCCCTCCGCCCGTCGCCGGGTGCTGCCCGCGTGGCCGTGGGCGATCCTCGCCGTGGCGCTGGCCCTGCGCGTGGTCGTCGTGCTCGCCACGCCCGGCTACTTGCCCTTCGGCGACCCCGCGGACTACGACCGGATCGGCCGGTTCCTGGAGTACTTCGGGACCTACCCGCCCACGACGTTCGCCGACCCGGCCGGCCCGGCTGCGCTGCGCCCGCCGGGCTACCCCTACTTCCTCGCGGCCGTCTACGAGGTCGTCGGCGTCCGCTGGACGGTCGTGCGGCTGATCGCGGCGCTCCTGGGGACCGTGGGGGTCCTGCTGCTCTGGGACGTCGTGCGGCGCCTCTGGGACGTCCGGCTGGCGATCTGGACGGCGGCCGTCGCGGCGGTGCTCCCGAGCCTCGTCTGGGTCGGCGGCGGGCTGACGGCGGAGTCGCTGTTCGTCCCGCTGGTGCTCGGGGCCGTCTGGGCGGTGGTCCGCCACCGCGACGCAGGGGGCAGCGCGCTCTGGGTGCTGGCCGCCGGCCTGCTGCTCGGCGTCGCGGTGCTCACGCGCAGCAACGGCGGGATCCTGTTGCTGCCGCTGCTGGTCGCCGCGTGGGTCCCCCGTCGTCGGTGGACCGACCCGGTCGTGCTGCTGCTCGGGACCGTCGTCGCGCTGACGCCGTGGACGGTCCGCAACGCGGAGGCCTTCGGGGCGTTCGCCCCGCTGGGCACGCAGTCGGGGTTCACGATCGCGGGTGCCTACAACTCCAATGCCGACACCGGCGGGAAGTACTACGCGGCGTGGCAGCTGCCGATGGACGTCCCCGCGCTGAAGCCGCTGTTCGGCCGACCGGACCTGAACGAGGCGCAGGTCGACGCCGAGCTCCGGGATCGGGGCATCGCCTTCGCCAAGGACCACCCGGGGTTCGTCGTGGGCGCGACCGGCGTCCACGCCCTGCAGCTGTTCCACCTGTGGCCCGACATCGACCTGGGCAGCGGCAACTCGTTCCGCGAGACCGGGGTGCCCGAGTCGCTGTGGGGCGAGTACACCGCGGCGTTCTGGGTCTTCCTCGCCCTGGTCGTCGCCGGGATCGTGCTGCTCGTGCGGCGGCACGAACGGCCCGGTCCGCTGTGGCTGTGGGCGATCCCCGTCCTGATCGTGCTGAGCGTCGTGCCGCTGCTGGGCCCGCCGCGCTACCGGATCCCCGCCGACCCGTTCCTGGCCATCCTCGCGGGCGTGGCGCTCACGGCCCTGAGGGACCGTCTCCGGTCGCCGGGACTGTCGCGCCCGGCGTAGGGGGCCGCGCCCGAGGCGGGGCGGCTACAGTTGCCCGCGTCGCAGGATCGCCTCCCGGTCCCACGGCGCGACCCGTCCATGTCCTCCACGCCTGACCCACCCGGCTCGCGCGACCGGACGCTGCCCTGGCGCGCGCTCGTCGTCGCCGTCGTCGTCCTCGTCGTGGGCGTCCTCCCATTGGCCGGCAGCCTGCTGGATCGTCGGGACGAGCGGCTGGCGACGAACACGCGCCTGCTCGGCAACTCGAGCTGGTCCGCGATTGAGCCGGGGGCCCGCGAGTGCGCGGACACCACGAGCGACGACGCCCTCGCGCTCCCGGAAGGGGCCACCGGGGTCGAGATGTTCGTCCGCCGCCCCGTGCGCCCGGCTCCGCGACTTTCCGTGACGGTCACCGGGCGGCGCGCGTCCGTCCGGGGGACGGCAGCGGCGTCGACGCCCGAGGGCGGCGGTCCCGTCCTCGTCGAGCTCGACCGCGACCTCCCCGCCAGCATGCGGCGGATCTGCGTCCGCAACGTGGGTGCGCAGCGGGTGGAGCTGGCGCGGTCCCTCGACGCCGGCGGGAACGGCCGCACGCTGCTCACCGCGGGCAAGGGGGCGAACGAGCCCGAGCGCGAGGCGCGGCCGACCCTCCGGTTCGACCTTATCGGCCGGCAGGACGCCGTCGCCGGGTCGCTGCTCGGCCGCGGCCTGGACCACGCGACGGCGTTCAAGCCGGACGGGGTCGGGCCGCTCGTCATCCTGGGCGGCCTCGTCCTCGTGCTCTTCGGCGGCGGGGCCGGGCTCGTACTGGTCGCGCGGACCCCCTCCGACCCCGAGCCGTCCGGCGGCACGGACGTGCCTCGCGCCGCCGGTCCACTGGCCGGTCCGGACGGACGGCGGGGCGGATGGTGAGGTCCGACCGCTGGTGGCGCCGCGCGACGCTCCTCGTCGTCCTCGTCGCCTTCGTCCACGCCGCGTCGTGGGCGGTGCTGACGCCGCTCTTCCAGGGCCCGGACGAGATCGTTCACTACGGCTATACGGAGCGCGTGGCCGAGACCGGGCGTCCGCCGACGCCCGCCGGGAGCGGCGCCTTCAGCTCGATCTCCACGACCCAGACGCTGATCACCATCCCCTGGTCGATCACCGGGCTGCCGTCGTGGGACCGCGACGACAGCAACGCGCAGGACCGGGTCATGAAGCGGTTCGACGCCCCGGAGGCCAACCGCGACGCGCCCCAGGCCGCGGGATATCAAGCGGGCAACCCACCGCTCTACAACTACGTGACCGCGGTGCCGTACCTGGCCGCGAAGGCGACGGGCGCCACCGTCGAGGGCCGGATGATGGCGATGCGGCTGACAACGGCGCTCATCGGAGCCCTCGCGGTCCTCTTCGTGCTGCTCTTCCTCCGGGAGCTGCTCCCGCGGCGCCCCGTGGCGGTCGTGGTCGGGGCGCTGGCCGTGGCGCTGCAGCCGGTCTACGGCTGGCTCGCCGGGACCGTCAACAACGACCTCGCGGTGACGCTCGGCGGGACGATCCTGCTCTACGGGGCGGCCCGTGCCTTCCGCCGCGGTCTCGACCTGCGCTCGGCGCTGATCATCGGGGCCGGCGCGTCGATCGGGATGCTCTCGAAGGTCTCTGCCTACGGCCTGCTCGCGGCGGCCGCCTGGTGCACCGCGTGGCTCTTGATCGGGCAGCGCCGACGGATCAGGATCGACGCCCGTCGGCTCGCCCTCGCGGTGGTCGTGATCGTCGTCCTCGCGTACCTGCCCCAGTGGGTCGTCGCCCAGCTGCGGCAGCCGCAAGGGTTGCTCGCCGGGGCCGAGAACGCGGCCGCGACGACGCCCGGGTCGGGCGCGCCGAGCGGCCTGGGCAAGGTCCGCGACGTCCTCTCGTACGTCTGGCAGTTCTACCTGCCGCGGCTCCCGGGGATGGACGTTCAATTCCGAGGCTATCCGGACAACCCGGTCTGGCAGGTCTACCTCCAGCCGTTCATGGGCCGCTTCGGCTGGTTCCAGTACGGCTTCTCCACCGGTCAGTCCCAGCGGCTCCTGGGGATCTTGGCCGTCGCCCTCGTCGCGGCCCTCGCCGGTCTGTGGCGCCTGCGGTCCACCGCCCGACGGCACTGGGCCGCGCTGATCGGGCTCGTTGGCTCGTTCGTCGGCTACGCCGTGATGATCAACATCCGGGGCCAGCAGTTCCGCGACGAGACCGGTCAGGGCTTCGAGCAGGTCCGCTACCTGTTCCCGATGATCGGCTTCTACGGGCTGCTCGTGGCGCTCGCCCTGACCGGCCTGCCCGCGCGGTGGCGCCGCCCCGTCGCCGTCGGTGCCGTCGCGCTGATGCTCGTGCAGGTCGTGGCCTCCTGGGGCCTGACCTTCGACCGCTACTTCCTCTGAGCGGACCGTCGGGCCGGGGCCAGGAGACCGGGGGCCCCGGAGGGCCGGCCCCGGTGGCGTCAGCCGCGCCGCGCGGCCCGCAGGCCCTTGGTGACCCGCCAGCTCAGCGACTGCTCCATCGCGCCCCGGACCGCCTCGGACGAGGCCATGCGGGCGGGGGAGCGCGGATCGCCGACGGGAGGGGGGGACCACGGGAGGACGGCGAGCAGGAGCTCGACGTCGACGCGGTAGATCTCCTCGTTCGTGACGTGGCCCGTCGCCCAGGACAGCGTCGCATCGCCGTGGTGGGTGGCGAACACGCCGTCGCCGAGGGTCGTGGCGTGGAGCAACTCGATCTGGCCGGACCGGGCGTGCTCCTCGAGGCGGACCACCACGGGCGCGTCGCGGTCGCGGAGGTGGAGCCGCAGCTCGAGGCGGTCAATCCGGGCGATCACCGGCTCCGTGCCGAGCTTCAGGTGCAGCTTGGCGATGTGTCGGCCTTGCACGTTGGTGCCGACGTGGGTCAGCCCGCGGACGTTGCGCCGCGGCTCGCCGACGTAGGGGTCGCCGACGTTGACGCCCTCGCCGGCGATCGTGATGCGCCCGCTCTCGAGCGGGGTGGAGAGGACGCCGAGGGGGATCTCGCCGGTCTCGTGGAGCATCGCCGCGTCGGCGATGGCCGGGTCGGCGGTACGGGCGACGCCGTAGGGCCAGTAGACGCTCTGCATCGGCAGCTGGCTGAGCCCCTCGGGGACGACGTAGCGGATCGTCGCCGCCGCCTCGGGGTTGGCCAGCGCCTCGTTGCCCGACGAGCCCTGGTTCTCGTCGTGGACCCACGCGCCGAACCGCGTCGCCTCGTCGGCGGTCGGCGCCGCCACGGAGCGGGCGATCTGCGGGATCAGGGCCTCGCCCAGGTCGGCCAGGTCGTCGAGGCCCTCGACGACGCCGCGGTAGCGGTGGTACTCGCGCTGGAAGGCGAGGATGCCGGCGCGCACCGCCCCCGCCTCGGCCGTCTGCCGGGCGGGCAGCGGGTTCGGGGCGAAGACCGGCTCGAGGTCGGCGGTCAGGTCGATCTGGCTGCCGTGATCGGGCATGCAGACCTGCTCGAGGATCTCCGGCGAGCGGACGATCGCCCGGCACGCCGCCTCGGGCGCGCCCATGTTCGCGAGGAACCCGCGGACCTCGGCGCCGGACGCGACCGTGGTGCTGGCCCCCTCGTGGGTGACCATGTAGAAGCCGATGACGTGGCGCTCGACGCCCGCCTGCTTCAGGAGCGCCACGATCCGCCGCTGGATCGAGGCGCCCCAGCCGAGGTCGCACACGAGCAGCGGCCCGTTCGGGGCGTCGCGGTTGATCGCCTCGACGGCGCGCGCCCGGAGCACGGCCGCCCGCTCGGAGACCGTCGCCTGCAGCGCCGGGTCCTCCAGCGCGCGGATCAGGGCGTCGCGAGCCGTCGCGTCCGAGGACGGGAACCCAAGGTGCGGCCGCAGGCTCGGGACCCGGACGGGGTCGATGCCGAGCGTCTCCAGCAGCAGGCCCAGCGGCGCGGCCGAACGCCGCTCGAGCAGCGTCAGGAAGTCGGACCGGTCCGCGCTGCCGATCGCGGCGATCGTCGAGAGATGCCGGTTGAGGTTGAGCATCCGCGTGTCGAGCGGCAGGTCGTTGGCGCGTGCAGCACGGTCGACGAGCTCGCCCAGGAACGAGCCCTCGCGCATGAGACACATGAGCCGTCCGGTGCCGACGACGGCGGCCTCCCGGGCCGTCCACTCGGCGAAGCCCGTGAACGCCGGCCCGAGCACCTGGGCGCCGTAGCGCCAGAACGGCTGGAGCGCCGACGGGACGTCGGCCAGGTCGGCGTGCCGGGCGGCCTTCGCGCGAAGCTGGGCCAGCACCGAGTCGCCGAGCGCGACCGGGTGGGGGTGCGACGCCGGCTTGTCGGTCATCGGCCGCGGGCAGGGGTGCGCGAAGCGCTCCTCCTGCTCGATGATCGCCGCGAGCTGCGGGTCGCGGCGCTCGAGCAGGATCCCCGTGATCCCACGCTTCTTCGCCGGGGCGATGTCCGCGAGCGGGTTGTCGCCGAGGTGGACGACGGACTCCGGGTCGGCGTCGACGTGCTCCAGGGCGCGGTCGAAGAGCGTGCCGGCCTTATTCACGCGATGGTCGGAGGACGTGACGATCGCGTGCCAGACCACGCCGTCGAGCCCTGGCTGGTCCAGGAGCGTCGCGAGCTGGTCGGCGGACAGGTAGGTGTCGGAGACCGCGAGGACCGGGACGCCGATCGCGTTGGCGTACCGCAGCGCCTCGGCGACGTCGAGGTCGGGCACCGTGATCTCGCGCTCCAGCGCGACCTCGAGGGCCACGACCTCGTCCCGCGTCAGGCCGGGGTGGACCCACTCGGGGATCCGGTCGTAGATCTCGTGCAGGCGGATCTCGGGCGACTCGATGGCCTCGCCCAGGAGCATCCGGGACTCGTGCTCCGCCTTGCGGCGGAGGATCGCGAAGGGGCCTGGTGCCAGGGACTCGTGGAGGTGGTCGGCGTCGCGCAGCCGGTGCCCGAGACGGACGAAGACGTCCTCCGGCTCCGGCACGCGGCGCCAGAGGACCGTGTCGAAGACGTCGGTGAAGAGCGCCCGTGCCGCCCCGCTCTCGAGGAGGTCGAACGCCCGGTGCAGGCCGGTGGGGATCGCCGCCGGCCGGGTCGCGGGGGTGCGCGTGGTGCTCGGTTCGTCGCCCATCACCGACCACCGTAGGCGACCGCCCCCGCGGATGCCGCACGGCGGCGGTCAGGCGCGGAGGTGCCGCACGACTGCCCGCAGGCGCAGGACGAGGCGGTAGGCGCGGCTGCCGACCACTGCGTCGCGGGTCGCCAGCTCGCCGCGGGCCGCCGTCAGAGCGCGCTCGAGCGGATCGATGACCCGTGCGATCCAGGCGGGCGGGTCGAGGGCGTCCGCGGGTCGCGCCGCCGGCACGACGGAGGGCGTCGTCGAAGACGCTGCGAGTCGCAGCGCCAGCCCGGGACCGGAGAACACGAGCGCCGCGGGGTCGCCGGCCACGGCGAGCAGGCGCAGGTGCTGGCGGAGGAACGCCAGGACGCCCCGGCGCGCGGCCTCGACTCGGAGCCCGCGCAGATCGTCCGCTGATGCGGACGCGGACCCGGCGAGCGAAGTCCTCGAGCGGTCCGGCGCGCCGGCCAGCTCCTCGATGCGGGACCGCCACGACGTCGCGGCCGCGTGCGCGTCCGCCGGGGTCCCGAGGTTGGCGAGGTAGCCCAGGACCTCGCCGCCGGCCGGCCCGAGGATGGCGTCGGCCGCGGTCGCGTCGCCCGCGAGGTGCAGACCGACCACGTGACGCGGCGTGCCCGCGGCGGCGAGGGCCCGGGCGAGCTGCGCCTGCAGGCGGCCCGGTCCGCCCACGTGGCACAGGACGAGAGGCACGCCCGGGTGCTCGGCCGGGGCGGCGATGCCGGCGTCCAGCTCGGCGGAGAGCTCCGCGGCGCGGGCGGCCGCGCGCTCCTGCAGGGCCGGGTCCGCGGCGAGCGCCGTCGCGAGCGACGCGACGTCGTCGTGTCCGGCCGGCAGGCCGAGGATCTCGGCGACCTCTGCGAGGCGGCCGTCGCGCCCCAGCGCGAGCGTCAGCGCGGTGCCGACCGCGGCGCCGCCCCCCGCCGCGGCGGCCACGAGTGCCGGCGTCACGGGTAGGACCCGGACGGGCACCGGGAGTCCGAGGGCCCGGACGATCTCGGCGACGAGCTCGGGAAGGAGACCACCCCGATCGGCGGCGACGACGATCGGCGCGCCCGCGTGCCCGGCGGCGTGCCGGACGGACCACTCCGCGAAGCCGACGAGCACTGGGCCGAGCTCGGCGGCGCCGGCGACCCACGCGTCTCGCACGGCGCCGGGGGTCGCCCCGGCCTCACCGGAGATCGCGACGCGGGCCACGAGACGCTCGAGCGCCGTCGCGTCCCGCGGACCGGCGCCGAGCCGTACGACGTGCAGGGACTCGTGGTCGATCGTGGTGGTCCGGGCGGTGAGGAGCAGGATCGGTCGGGGCGCGCTCCCCGCGGCTGCGAGGGCCTGACCCGCGGCGTCGCCGTCGTCGTCCGTGCCGGCCCGGACCGCCCGCCACGTGACGGCGTCGAGCGCGGGGTGCTCCAAGCGGCGCCGGAGCTGGTCCGCGGAGAGCGGTCCTGCCGAGATCGCGGAGATCGGCAGCCGGGCGGCCGCGGCCGCCTCCAGGAACAGGGCGACGTCGGGGTCGGGCACCGTCGTCCCGGCGATGAGGTCCAGCTCGAGGTCCGCGACGCCGTGACGGGTCGCGCCGGGGTGGCACCACTCCGGGACGAGCGCCCAGATCGCGGCCAGCGGCGCCCCCGAGCCGGCCCGCTCGGCGGCCCGCTCCCGCAGCACGGCGAAGGACTCCGGGGTGAGCGACGGGTGGAGGTGCCCGGCGGACTCCAGGCGGCGCCCGAGCTCCCGGTGTCGCTGGGCCTCGTCGACTGTGGGCCACGTGGCTCCGCCCTCGACGTCGGCGACGACGGCGCCGACGACACCTCGCTCGAGCAGCTCCCAGGCCGCGACGAGCTCGGCCGGGACGGTGTCCGGCCGACGGACGTCGGTGCCCGCCTGCGCGGCCGTCCCGGCGGCACCGGCACCGCTCGCGGCACTCATCGGCCGCCTCCGTCGAGCGCCGCCAGCCTGGCGGCGAGGTCCGCACCGCTCGCCCGCGCCAGCCTGGCCTCCCAGACGGCCCGCTCCCGGTCGCGGTCCAGCGCCTGCGTGGCCAGCTCGTCCTGCAGCTCGAGCACCTTCGCGTACAGCGCCAGGCGGTTGCGCTCCAGACGGGCGATCAGGGGGGAGCGGTCCAAGGGTTCGAGGATGCGGTCGGCCTCCGCGGCCCACGGGGCGTCACGGGAGTAGACGAAGCCCAGGCCGAAGATCGCGGGGATGACCCGCAGGTGCAGGTCGTCGCGGTCGACGATCGCGTCCTCGACGGCCGTCAGGACGCCGTTGCGCTCGCCGCCGGCGTGGTCGGCGATGCCCATGGTGCCGCGGCTGCGCATGCCGCGGCCGACGACGGGGTCGTGGCCGAAGACGGACATCCCGGTGTCGAAGGCGTGGGGATGGACGTCGGCGGGATCGAGGCCGTCGGGGCCGTAGTAGTAGTCGCGACGGCCGCAGGGGAAGCAGACGTCGTGGAAGACGAGCAGAGCGTGCTCGCCGGCGGCGGTCGCGCGCTCGAGCAGGCGCTCGGTCTCGGCCCGCACGACGGCGTAGGAGTGGTCCCCGTCGACCACGACGAACTGGCAGTCGGGCAGCTCGGTGATCGCGTCGGGGGAGTAGGCGCGCACGAGTTCCAGCCGGGTGGTCCCGGCCAGGCCCTCGAGGACCGCGGAGGGCGCCGGGTCGATGCAGGTCACCGAGGCGTCGAGCGCCTCGGCCTGGGCGATGAGCTCCTGCGTCAGCAGACCGCCCTCGCCGCCGATCTCGGCGATGCCCGTGGGGCGCACGACGGCGGCCAGGTCGCCCAGGACCTCGCGGAACAGCCCGACGGAGTGCAGGAGCAGCGGCATCGCGGCGGCCTCGTCGGCCTCGACGTGCGGCTCCTCGCGGGTGTTGAGCCGCGCCAGGCGCGAGGGGTCCCCGTGGGGCTCGTCGGACATGGCCGGAAGGGTAGCCGCGGGGCGGACCGCTCGGCCGGTGGACGTCGGTCCGGTCCGCCTCCCGTCCAGGACGAGGGACTCCGGCCTGCCGCCCGGCGCCCGGCTAGAGCCGCTCGGCGATCCGCGGGGCCTCGCGGTTGAAGTACCAGAAGCCCCCGAAGAGCAGCGCGAGCGTGATCGCCGTGGGGATCAGCAGCACCCACCAGGCGCCGGCGGAGTCCAGGGCGCTGGGGTGGCTCGGGGCGATCATCGCGTGGCGCGACTGCTGCAGGATCGCCGAGAACGGGTTGAACATCAGGATCCGCTCGATCGTGTCGCCGAACTTCGCCTGGATCGCCTGGACCGGGACGAGCACGCCCGAGGCGTAGAACATCGCCTGCAGCACGACCTCCCAGATCGGCCGCACGTCGCGGAACCGCACGTAGAGCGCCGACAAGATCATCGCGATCGCCAGGCAGAGGACGCCGAGCAGGAGCAGCAGGAACGGCAGCTCGAGCCACGTCCAGCGGATCTCGGCCCCGGACGCGATCAGGAAGATCAGCACCGGGATGAGGTTGAGGACCAGGTTGAACGACGCGAGGATGACGACCGAGATCGGCACCGCCATGCGCGGGAAGTCGATCTTGCGGACGAGGTTCTCGCGGTCGACCATCGCCGACACCGCACCGCCCGTCGCGTCGCCCAGGAACGTGAACAGCACGATGCCCAGGAGCAGCGTCGGGCCGTAGAGCTCGACGTCGTTGCCCAGCCGGACGACGACCGTGAAGACGACCATCAGGACGCCGAAGAGCAGCATCGGCCGGGCCAGCTGCCAGAAGTACCCGAGGAACGAGCCGTAGAAGCGGAGCTTGAACTCGGCCGTGGCCATCGTCCACGCCAGGCCCATCATGCGCCGGAAGTCGGTGCCCAGCGCCGACGGGCCCTTGATCGGCGGCTTCAGCGTCGAGCGGTCGATCTCGCTGAAGTCGCGGGCCACCGGCTTGGCGTTGAAGCCGTCGGGGACCGTCGTCTGGGGAGCGCTCACGTGGACACCGCCGGGTCGTCGGTCGCAGCGGTGAGCTCGAGCCGGAAGGGGGGGTGCATCGTGCCGAGCGTCTTGACGTGCCCGGTCACGAGCAGCTTGTGCATCCGCGGGCGACGGTCGAACCACTCCAGGCCCGACTCGTCCTTGCACACCGACGGCGTTAGGACGTAGCGCCCGGGGGCGAGGTAGGACTCGAAGGTGATCCGCGACTCGTGGACCGAGCCGGCCTCGAAGCGCCCGGCGGGCGGCAGGTCGAGGTTGTTGGGCTCGAAGACGGTGACGCCCTGGTCGGTCAGGACGCTCATGCCGAAGAGCGGGTTCTCGACGGTCTCGTGGAACGCCACGCGCATCGCGAACGTGCAGGACGACCCGAAGGTCAGGACCTCGACGCGGTCGCCGTTCTCGTCCTCGACCCACGAGTCGACGATCTCCGCCTTCTGGTTGCCGTGGCGGTCGACGTCGTGGTTGACCGAGCCGGCGAGCGAGATCGTCGTGCGGTCCGCCGACGTCTCCTCGTCGTCGGGGTCCGCGGCGATCTCGGCGGCCACCTCGGCGCGGGCGTCGGCCGAGAAGTTCATGTCGAGGTACTGGTCCCCGATCTCCTCGGGGTCGCCGATCGCCACGACGGTGCCGCGCTCGAGCAGCAGCGCCCGGTCGCAGAAGCGCTTGACGGCGCTCATGTCGTGGGTGACGAGGATGACCGTGGCGCCGCTGTCGCGGATCCGCTCGAACTCGTCGAAGCACTTCTGCTGGAACGCGGCGTCGCCGACGGCGAGGACCTCGTCGATCAGCAGGATCTCGGCGTCGACCTGGATCATCACCGCGAACGCCAGCCGGACGAGCATGCCCGAGCTGTAGTTCTTGATCTTCAGGTCGGCGAAGTCGCCCAGCTCGGCGAACTCGAGGATCTTGTCGAACCTTGCACGGGCCTCGGAGCGGCCGAGCCCGAGCATCTGCGCGTTCAGCATGACGTTGTCGTACGCGGCGAGGTCGGGGTTGAAGCCGACCCCGAGCTCGATGAACGTCGACATGCGCCCGTCGACGTGGATCGCGCCCTCGTCGATCCCGTAGATGCCCGCCAGGGTCTTGAGCATCGTCGACTTGCCCGACCCGTTGCGACCGACGACGCCGAAGAACTCGCCGCGCTCGACGTGGAACGAGACGTTGCGCAGCGAGCGCATCCGGCGGACCTGACCGCGGCGGAGCGGGTGCAGCGCGCGCTCCTTGAGCGTGTGGGCACCCTCGGTCGGGATCTCGAAGGTCTTCGAGATGCCGTCGACGAGGATGGCTGGGGGTGCCTGGTTCGTCATGGGCCGACTCGACAGCGTAGAGGCTGATCGGCTCCGTCCACCCCGCGCGTCCCCGGATCACCGCGTACACCTGGGCGGCACGGGGGCGCATCCGGGAGCTATGGTTGCGGCCGATGCGCTCCGTCCTGCCGGCGCGGCGTCGTCCGGCAGCTGGCGAGCCGACGACCCCCGCGCGTCGCATCAGCGTCCCGCGGCCGCTGCTGCTCCTCCTCTTCGTCGTTTTCGTCACGACGAGCACGTGGGCCTTCGCCACCCCCGCCTGGCAGGTCCCGGACGAGCCGCAGCACTTCGGCTACGCGGAGACGCTGGTCGAGCAGGGCGGCAAGCCGACGCGGGGAGACGCCGAGGACCCCGCGGCGCGCATCGCCGGCATCCCCGCCAGTGGGCAGTACGGCGAGATCTCCCGCCAGTCGCGCGACGCGATGGCCCAGAGCAACGGCTACCCCGTCGCCTTCAACACGTACGCGAAGCCGCCGTGGAGCTCGGAGGCCCAGCGCCGCTACGACGCGATCGCCGACCGGGGCAGCCGCAAGGACGGGGGCCGACGGACCGGCGCCACGGGCTACCCGCCGCTCTACTACGCGATCGAGACCATCCCGTACCGGCTCGCGTCGTCGGGCACCGCGATCGACCGCCTCTACGCGATGCGCTGGGTCTCCGGGCTCTGGGCGCTGGTCGGGACGATCGGTGCGTGGCTGCTGGCCGGCGAGGTCTTCCGGCGTCGCCGCCTGCCGCAGCTCGCCGCCGCCGCGACGATCGGCCTGTGGCCGATGATCTCCTTCCTCTCGGGCGGGGTGAACCCGGACGCGATGCTGACGGCGCTGTCGCTGCTCGTCCTGTGGCTGGCGGTCCGCGTCGCGCTGCACGGCACGACGTGGAGACCGGCGCTCGCGCTGCTCGTCCTCGTGGGGGCGGCGACGGCGACGAAGGTCTCCGGTGCTGCGCTCGCTCCCGCGGCGGCCTTCGCGATCCTCTACGGCCTGCCGGTGGTGCGATCGCGGGTCGGGGCCAGCGTGCCCCGGCTGCTCGGCCTGGTCGCGGCGCTGGTGGTGGGTGCGCTGGCCGTCGTTTTCGTCGGCGGCGCCCTGAAGGTCTTCCCGCCCCAGCTGCAGGTGATCGCCGACACCCGGCCGAACCTCCGCGAGTTCGGCTCCTACCTGTGGCAGTTCTACCTGCCGAAGCTGGCCTTCATGGACGACATGGTGTTCCAGTACCCGGTGGTTTCCGAACGGCCCGTCCTGAACCTCTGGATCGGGTCGTCGTGGGGGGCCTTCGGGTGGGTGAACGTGTGGTTCCCGCGCTGGGCGATGCACCTGTTCCTCGCGATCACGGTCCTGATCGGCGTGGCCGCCGCCCGGGCGGGGCGGATCGGCTGGAAAGGGCGCGAGCGCGAGCGCAGCGCGCCGTTCGCGGCGGCAATGGTCGTGCTGGCGATCGCGGCGCTCGGCGTCTTCGGCGGCGTGCACCTGCAGGACTTCATCAACGGCACCGACGGCAACCTGCCGTTCGCCCAGGGGCGCTACCTGTTCCCGGTCGCCGGCATCGGCGCACTCGCCGTCGGAGCGGCCGCCATGGCCTTCCCGCGGCGCCTGCGCCCGGGAGCCGCCGGAGGCTGGCTGGCGTTCCTGGTGGTGCTGCAGATCGCCGCTCTGGCGCTGACGGCCACGAGGTACTATGCGTAGGTCGTCGATCGCCGTCGGGGTCGCCATGCTGGTGGTCCTCGTCAGCGGCGCCCTGGTGCTCGTCGACCGCGGCAGCAAGGGCCGCGAGGACCAGCCGGTCCGCTTCGGCGTCCTCGCCAAGAAGTCGATCGGCCTGCTGCCGGCAGGCAACGAGGCGTGCCAGTCCCCCGTCGACATCGACCGCGCGGTGAGCCAGGTCGGGCTGGCGGTCGACACCGCGGGGCGACCGGGGCCCGCCCTCGAGGTCTCCGTCCGCGACCTCCGCACCCGCCGGGTGCTGCAACGGGCCCGCGTTCCCGGCGGCTACGAGATCGCCCTCGGTGGATTCGTGACCGCACCCCTCGAGGCGGCGGTCACCCCCGAGCGGTCGGTCGCGGTCTGCGCCCGGAACCTGGGCCGCCGGAGCCTCTCCCTCGTGGGCGACAACACCGTCGACTACAGCGTCGCGCTCGACGGTCGTCGAGAGCTCGACGGTGACTGGGGCGTCTTCTTCCCGCTCGCCGAGTCCGGTCGGCGCACGTATCTCGAGATGGCCTCCGACATGGTGCGGCGGGCCACGGTGCTGCGCCCGGGGATCGTGACGCCCGTCTTCTACGGGGTGATGGCGCTGCTGCTGGTCGTCGCCGCACCGCTGCTCCTGTGGCGCGCCATCGTCGCGGCGGGCGACACCGATGACCGGCTGGCGACGACCCCGGGGCCCCGGCCGGAACCCCCGACGGTGGACGACGACGCGCGGGCCGCCACGGCAGGCACCGACGGCCCCTCGCGGTCGGATGCCCCCCGGGACGACGGCACCGGCGGCCCCGTGCCCGACCCGCGCTGACGGGGACGACCGGCACCGGTCGGGAAGGCTCCGCGAGGCCGCCGGGTTGGCGATAGGCTGCTGGACGGTCCGCGACGCGTGTGTACGCCGGTCCCACCACGCCGGTCCCACCACGCCATGTCGACCGCCCCGCCAACCTGCGCCATGTTCCGCGTCCTCGCCATCGTGCCCGCCTACAACGAGGCGGAGGCGATCGCGGGCACGGTCCGCCACGTGCGCGAGACGCAGCCGGACATCGACCTCGTGGTCATCGACGACGGCTCGACCGACGGCACGGGGGACCGTGCTCGCGACGCCGGGGCCCGCGTGCTGCAGATGCCGTTCAACCTGGGCATCGGCGGGGCCGTCCAGGCGGGGTACCAGTACGCCCGCGAGAACGGCTACGACTATGCCGTGCAGATCGACGGCGACGGTCAGCACGACGCGGCCTTCGTGACCGACCTGCTCGCGGCGCTGCGCGCCGACCCGAACCTCAACATGGTCGTCGGGTCGCGCTTCGTCGACGGGGCCGGGCACGACGGGTTCCGCTCCTCGGCGTCCCGCCGCGCGGGCATCCGCCTGTTCTCGGCGGTGCTGTCGCGGATCGTCGGGCAGCCGGTCACCGACCCGACGTCGGGACTGCGGATGACCGACCACCGCGCCATCGACCTCTTCGCCCGGGACTACCCCCACGACTACCCCGAGGTCGAGGCGATCGTCCTGATGCACGCCCACGAGCTGCGCAGCGCCGAGATCCCGGTAATCATGCGCGAGCGCCAGGGCGGCACCTCCTCAATCGGCACGATGCATTCCGGCCTCTACATGGTCAAGGTGCTGCTCGCCGTCTTCATCGGGCTGATGCGCGCACGGCCGACGCCCGTCCCGGGCGGCGCCGCTCCGGTCGCGGCGGAGCGCAACCTCTGATGGGCACGCGGCTCCAGATCGTCTCGATCTTCGTGACGCTCGGGCTCTTCGGCATCGTCTTCGAGCTCGTCCGCCGTCGTCGGCTGATGGAGCGCTACGCCCTTCTCTGGCTGTTCTCGACGGTCGTGCTGCTGGCGCTGTCGGTCTGGGGCGACGCGCTCGAGACGATCTCGAGGGCGACCGGCATCGTCTACGGCCCGTCGGCGCTCTTCGCGGTCGCGTTCGGGTTCGTCCTGATGCTGCTGCTGCACTTCTCGCTGGTGCTGTCGAAGCTCTCCGACCAGTCGAAGGTGCTGGCCCAGGAGGTCGCGCGGCTGCGCGAACGGGTCGGTCGGCTCGAGACCGAGCGCGACGAGCTGCTCGAGCGGGCGGGGCGTCGCGACGACGCGCACGAGACCGCCGACGCCCGCTGAGCCGCGGGCCCGCGGGACGGCGTCCCGGTCGGTTCCGCGAAGATGGGCCGATGGCTGAGCACGAGGGCATGGACGGCATCGCGGCGGCGTACGAGGGGCTTGAGACGACCTTCGCCGACGACGGCGCGCTCGACGCCTACCGTCGCTCGGCGCTCGAGCGGCACGTCGCGCAGGGCGACGTCGTCGCGGCCCTGCTGCCCCCGGACGCCACGGTCCTCGAGATCGGCACCGGCAACGGCCGGCTGCTGATCGACCTGGCCCGTCGCGGCCTGCTGGCATCGGCGCTCGGGGTGGACCTCGCGCGGTCGCGGATCGCCTTCGCCGAGCAGTGGGCGACGGACGACGGTGCGGCGGGCCTGCGCTTCGCGGCCGGGGACGCGCTGACGATGGACCTCGGCGGGGCGGGGGAGTGGGACGCGGCCATCGTCATTACCGGCGCGCTCGCGTACTTCGACGCCGTCGCCCCCGGGTCGGCTCGAGCCCTGCTCGACCGCCTGCGCGACGGTCTGAAGCCGGGCGGGCGGCTTGTGCTCGAGCTCTACCCGCACCCGTCGTGGCGTCAGCTCCTCGACGACGCGGAGGACGGCCGCGCGCGGCTGTGGTCGGAGCTCCCGGACGGCGATCCGTGGCGCTTCTACCTCAGCGACCTGCACCTGGACGGGGAGACCGGAGTCCTGACGCACCGCAAGACCTTCGTGCACCGGACAACGGGCGAGATCGACGAGGGCCGCCGCGAGGCCCTGCGCCTGTACGCGACCGACGACCTCGTCGCGCTGCTGCACGACGCGGGCTTCGGCGAGGTCGAGACGTTCGCGGGCTGGGACGGCGCCCCGTACGACGACGGCGAGCTGCTCGTCGTCACCGCGGTCCGGGCCGACTGAGCCCACCGGCCCGGCCGGGTCCGTCACGGTGCGGCGGCCGACCGGGACGCTCGCCCCCGGGCCGGCGGCCCGCAGGCGCCGCACGCAGCCCGGACCCGGGTCAGCCGCGCAGGCCGTCCTCGGCGAGGCTCGGCGCGCGGGTGACGGCCCGGCGGATCTCGGCGGTGTCGGCTTCGTGGCGCCGCGGGCCGAGGCGACCCACGACCTCGCGGACGAACGCCATGTCTTCCGCGGTGTCGACGGTCCACCGAAGGGGCCCGAGCGTCGCGTCGGTGATCGGTACCGCAGCGGCGGGCCAGCGGCCGGGGTCGTTGCGCAGGCCGAGGGTCACGTGCTCGCGCTCCTCGGCGGTCGGGCCAGCGGCCGCGAGTGCGCGCAGCGCCCCGACCCGGAAGGCCTCCGCGTCGCTGCCGTCGGGAACGGAGCGCGGCAGGACGTTCTGAACGTAGGCGACGTCGGGGTCGTCCCGGAGGAGCGCAACGACGGCGTCGACGGCCGCGGGGTCGATCAGGGGGCAGTCGCCCGTCAGCCGCACCGCCACGTCGTCGTCGGAGCGGTCCGCGAGTGCCCCGACGAAGCGGGCCAGGACGTCGTCGAGGGGCCCACGGTGGACCGCGACCCCGAGCTCGGCCCCGAGTGCCGCGACGGGGTCGTCCGACCGCTCGTCGCTCGTCGCGAGCACGACCCCGCCCAGGCTCCGGGCGGCCTCGAGCCGGCGCAGCATGAGGGCGAGCATCGGCTCGCCGTGGACGTCGGCGAGGACCTTGCCCGGCAGCCGCGAGGACGACGCGCGGGCCTGAACGACGGCGAGGGCGGAGCCGCTCACGCCAGCGCGAGCTCGTCGGGCAGCAGCAGGTCCTCGCCGTCGAGCAGGCGGTCGGCGACCCAGTCCAGGTGGGCGTCGCCGCCCGGTCGCAGCCGCTCCGGCGTCGCGTCGATCGCGCTGACCTTGCCCGCCTGCACCGTGACGGACCGCAAGGGCACGAAGCCGCGGTAGAAGAACGTGAAGGCGTACCGCAGGGCCAGCTCGCGCTGCTCGTCGTTGAGTCGTCCGGGGGGGTCGGCGAGCAGACGGGTCAGGTCGTCGGGTCCCTCGACGTCGTAGGTGAAGCCGCGACCGCGGTAGTGGACGTCCCCGCCGACGAGCACCGGGAAGCCCGCGGTGGCGGCCTCGAGCCCGATCGTGGTCGTGTAGCCGAGGACGAGGTCCGAGGCGTCGAGCAGGGCGTAGGAGCCGAGCGGCTGGTCCGGGCCGATGACGTGCGCCGTTGCCGGCAGGACGCCGCCCAGACGCTCGAGGAGTGCCGCCTCGACCGTCTCGCGGGTCCGCCAGCGGGTCTCGGCGGGGTGGATGCGGATCACGAGGTGCATCCCGTCGATGGCGGCGACGCCGCGGACCGCCCGCTCGATGAAGTCCATCATCCCCGCGAACCCCACGTCGCGGCCGAGCGCGGCGGAGTCCCAGGTCAAGTTCGTGAACAGGCTGGCGAGCCGGGCGCCAGGAGGGATCCCGACGGCCGCCCGCAGGCGTTCGTGATCGTCCTCGACCGACGTGAAATACGACTCGTGCGCGCCCCGGCCGCTGGCGCGGTCGTCGAGCAGCCCCGTGACGGCGGCCCGCTGCTCGGGCTCGAGCGGACGGTCCCGGCACACCGACCACGCGTGGTCGGTGTCGTACTCCGGCGCGGGCGCCTCCTGTGAGAACGCCAGGGCGCCCGCCCGCGGGGAAATCTCGTACGTCGGGCAGCGGATCCCGCGGGCCTTCGCGGCCTCCCGGAGCGCGTGCTCAGCGGAGAAGAGGCCGTTGACGGTGAACAGGACGTCGGGGCGCAGGCGGTCCAGCAGCTCCTCGGCCACCCCGGCCACCCCGTCGACGCCGGCTTGGAGATCGGTGCCGACCGCTGCGCCGTCCGGGGCGTCCCCGGGAACGCTCGTGCGCAGGATCCAGGCGCGGGAGATCTCGACGGCGTCCGCGGAGACCTCGGTGGGCGAGGGGGCGCGGCGGCCGTCGCCGCCCCAGGGGAGCAGGTCGGCCAGCCGCTCGTGCTCGAGCCCGAGCCGCTCGGCGACGCCGGCGGTGTGCGGGGCGCAGCGGTCGCACGGGCGCGGCCAGGCCCTCCGGCCCCAGCCCATCTCGCACAGCGGGAGGCCGCCTCCGCAGGTCAGTAGGGTGACCCGCGCACCGCGCATCCGCAGCGCCGCCGCGACGACCGCCTCGAACGCGTTGTGGTCGGGCCAGCCCCGCAGGGCGACGAGGAGCACGTGCGGGCCCGTCGCCGGGGGCGCCTCGCGTCGGACGACGTCGCCGAGCCGCTCGAGGTCCGCGAACGCGGTGACGCGCCGCAGGAACGCGCGGTCCAGCGGCCGCCGAAGACGTGCCGCGGCACGGTCCACGAGGTCGGGATGCTCGAAGACGTAGGCGTTGCCGGCCGCCGAGAGGCGGCTGCGCACGGAGGGTGGCAGCATCTGGCGGCAGAGCTTAGTGCGATGGACCCGTCCCGGACCGTCACGCCGCCGCCCCGCCATGCCTCCCGCCGCTCGCCCCGCCCCGTCCGTCAGCGCCGTCCTCGTCGGCTACCGCGAGGACCTCGACGACCTCCGCCGGGCGTTCGCGTCGCTGCGCGCCCAGAGCGCCGGGGTGCCCGAGATCGTCTACGTCGACCAGCGCGAGGGCGACGACTGGGCCGCCCGGGTCCGGGCGCTCGAGCCGGCGGCGACCATCGTGGGGCTGGGGCAGAACGCCGGGTACGTCGAGGCCTGCCGCGCAGGGGTCGCGGCGGCGACGGGCGAGCGGATCTTCTTCCTGAACACGGACGCGGCGGCGGCACCGGACTGCCTGGAGCAACTCGCGGTCTGCCTCGACGACGACCCGACCGCAGCACTCGCGGGCGCCCAGGTGCTGCTCCCGGGCGGCCGCGAGGTCAACGCGGGCGACAACCCGGTGCACCTCTCCGGGATTGCCTGGGCCGGGCGCTGGGGCGAGGCCCCGGAGGACGGACCGCCCCGGGAGGTGGCCTCTGCCTCGGGCGCCGCGATCCTCGTCCGACGCGAGGCGTTCGAGGCGCTCGGAGGCTTCACCCCCGGCTTCTTCATGTACTACGACGACGTCGACTTCGCCTGGCGCGCGTGGCTGGCCGGGTGGAGGGTGCTCCTCGTTCCGATGGCCGTCGTCGAGCACGACTACGTCTTCGAGAAGGGCGACTACAAGTGGCGGTGGCTGGAGCGCAACCGCCTGTGGTGCGTCCTGGCGCACTTCGAGGCGCGGACGCTCCTCCTGCTCGCGCCGCTGCTCCTCGCGATCGAGCTGGCGATCGTCGCGGGGGCGGTCCAGGGCGGGTGGATCCGGCCGAAGCGCGCTGCGTACGGCGAGCTGTGGCGCTCGCGCCGGGCCCTGCGCGAACGCCGGGCGTACGTGCAGGCCACCCGGGTGGTGGGCGATGCGACGTACCTGCGGCTGATGCACCCCGCCCTGGACTCGCCCGTGTTCCCGCCGGCCGCCGCGCGGCTGACCGCACCGGCGCTCCGGCTCTACCGCTGGGTCGTGCTGCGGTTCGTCGGGAAGGGCACCGGCCGCCTCTGAGCGGAGGGGCGTGCGGCGCTCAGCCGCGGGCTGCGCCGGGGTGCGGCTGGGCGGCGGGGTCGAGCTCCGCGCGGTCGTCGGGGTGGGTGAGGACGGACGGAGGGGCGGCCAGCGGGGGGTTCAGGCGGTTCTTGAGGGTCAGGGCCGGGGCTTCGATCAGGTGCCAAGAGAGCACGGCCAGCACCGCCGTGGCCGGCAGCGAGATCGCGAACATCGCCCATCCGCTCGTCGGCTCGATCACCTTCGACACCGTCTGCTGGACCGGGAACGCCCACACGTAGAGCCCGTAGGAGTAGTCGCCCAGGCGGGCAGGCCAGCGGATCAGATGGTGGGTCCGGTAGGCGAGCAGCAGCACCAGGTACGGGATCGCCCAGGCGGTCGACGTCTCGATGACCTCGGGCGACCCGAGGAAGATGCAGCAGAGCCAGGCGGTCGCGAGGATCGCCCCGAAGGTCCAGCGCATCGGCACCCACCGGGCGGCGGCGAAGAGTCCCGCCCCGATCGCGAACGCGGCGAACGGCTTCAGCTGCGTCGCGTACCCGCCCAGCGACGCCTGGTACGCGGCGGCGGGCGTGGCCTGGATGTCGACGAGCATGGCGATCCCGTGGTTGGCGCCGGGGACAGCGTCGCGCACGTCCTTGAGCAGCAGGGCCGCGATCAGCACGGCCACCGGGACCATCAGCAGGCGGAACCGCGGCCGAAGCAACCCGAGCAGCCCGAGGACGGCGATGAAGCAGTAGGCCTTGAACTCGAGCGGCAGGGTCCAGAGCGACCCGTTGACCGCGCCGGGGTAGACGACGTCGCCGAACACACCCGGCAGGCCGTAGGTGGTCTGCAGCAGGGCGTTCTGGAGGACGAACGCCTTCGTCCCCGGGTCGTCGACGTACGCGCGGAACGGCAGGACGGTGACGAGCGGGCCGAGCACCAGCGCGCAGACCACTAGCGATGCGAGCAGCGCCGGCCACAGCCGGAGCGCCCGCTTGAACAGGAACGGCAGCAGCCGCGGCTCGTAGGCCCAGCTTCGCGCGATCAGGAAGCCGCTGATCGAGAAGAAGACGAGGACCCCGAACGCGCCCCAGTCGAGGTTGAGCGGCTGTGGTTGCCGGGTGACTGTGAGCGCGAACGAGTGCGCGAAGAGGACCGCGAGCGCGCCGAACAGCCGCAGCAGGTCGAAGTTGTTGGCGCTGCGCCCGTGCTTGGCCGCCTCGTCGAGACGCCCGTCGGGGTGGAGGAGGCGACCCAGGAAGGACCTCACGCGTCGGTCCGTCCGCCGGCGGCGATGGGCCCTGGGCCCGGATCTGCCCGCCGTCGCCCGTCGGCGCGACGCGCGAGCATCGCGGCCCCCCGACGCATGATCGGCAGCTCGAGCAGCACGTACGACGCGACCGAGACGACGACGGCCACCAGCACCGACACGGGTCCGGGCCACCCGAGTCGCAGGACGACCATGTGCCATAGGTAGAGGCCGTAGCTGATCAGGCCGAGGAACTGCAGCGGGCGCCACGCCAGCCAGGGTAGGCGTGCCGACGCGCCGATCACGGCTGCGGAGGCCAGGGCCGTCACGAGGTAGACGTCAGGGTCGACCACTCCGCCCTCGTAGGACACGTAGAGCACGATCGCGAGCCCGGCGATCCCGACCCAGCGGTTGATCGCGATCGGGAACAGCGCCAGGAGCGCCCCGACGCCGAGTGCGTCCCACCGAAGTCGCGTCACGATGGTCTCGGCCGATACCCCCGGTGCGTGACGGGCCAGCACGGTGGCCACGATTGTTGCGACCGCGACCGCACCTGCGAGCTTGATGCCGTGGCGCCGGCCACCGAGGCGCAGCGCGACGTAGAGGAGCGCCGGCCAGACGAGGTAGAACTGCTCCTCCACGGCCAGCGTCCAGGTGTGACCGAGGAAGTTGTCATTCGGAAACAGCGGGAAGTTCGACGTGTAGGTCACCGCCGCCCAGATCGAGTTGGCCGCGAGGTGCCGCTCGAGACCGGGACCGTCCTTGGTCAGCAGGATCGCGACGCCGTAGACGAAGCAGACGCTGAGGAGGGCCGGGAGCAGACGGAGGGCCCTGCGCGCGTAGAAGGTCGGCAGCCCTCGGACGCCGCGGTCGGACCACCCACGCACGAGGATCCCCGTGATGAGGAAGCCCGAGAGCACGAAGAAGAGCTGCACGCCCATCTCGCCCCCTCCGGGCAGCACGGACGGCGCACCCGCGTAGAACGGCCGGTTGTAGGGCGACACCCCGTTCCAGGCGTGCGCAATGACCACCAAGGCGACCGCGATGCCCCGCAGGCCGTCCAGCTCCGGACGTCGCCCGGGGGCTGGGCGGAGAGCCGACAGCACGGTTCCCGCTCCGCCGGGACGCAACCGGCCGCGGAGCGCCTCGAGCATCGCGGCTACACCATCTCCCAGGTGACGATCTCGTCGAACGGGATGTCCACGCGGGCGACGCGGCCGACGACGAGCTGCAGGTCGCGCGGCTTGATGCCGAAGCCGGGGCGCTTGACGGTGAGCATCGCCTCGGTGATCTCAGTGCCCTTCGGGATCTCGACCGCGGCGATGACGGAGCGGCGCGCGTTGCCGTGCATCTCGCTGGCCTCGAGGGCGGACGGGCCCTCCATGCGGCCGTTGCCGAGGGCGGTCTCGACCTCGCGCACGTTCGCCACCAGGGCCTTCAGCTCGTCCGGCTCGATCGCGAACGGGTGGTCGGGGCCTGGGCGATCGCGGGAGAGGGTGAAGTGCTTCTCGAGGACGTCCATCTGCAGCGCCGCCGCGCCGGTCGCCGTCGCGATCCCGGTGGTGTGGTCGCTGAGCCCGGCCGGGACGCCGAACGCCTGACGCAGGGTCGGCATCGCGCGGAGGTTCATGATCTCCGGCGGCGAGGGGTAGACCGACGCGCAGCGCAGGAGCGCGACGTGCGGGTTGCCCGCGCGGGCCACGGCGGCGAGCGCCTCCTCGATCTCGCCGTAGGTGGCCATCCCGGTCGAGAGGATGATCGGCACCCCGGCGCCGGCGGCGTGCTCGATCAGGCCCAGGTCGACGATCTCGAACGACGCGATCTTCATCGCCGGGACGCCGAGGGCCTTCAGCTGGTCCACGGCGGCGCGGTCGAACGGGCTGGAGAAGAAGTCGATCCCCCGCTCGCGGGCGTGCTCCGCCAGGAGCGGCTGCCACTCGCGCGGCAGGGCGATGTCGTCGAGCAGCTGCTGCGGCGTGCGGTCGTCGTCGAGGTAGTCGAACGCCGGGGTGCGGCTGGAGTAGAGGTCCTGGCCCGTGTAGGTCTGGAACTTGACCGCGTTCGCGCCCGCTTCGGTGGCGACGTCGATCAGCTCGCGTGCGACGTCGAGGTCGCGGTCGTGGTTGGCGCCCGCCTCGGCGATCACGTAGCACGGCGCGCCGCCGCCGACGGGGGTGCCGCCGATCTCGAAGGTCTCGGCGAAGGTGTTCATCGGAGGGCTCCGGAGGTGGGGGAAGCGGGATGGCAGCCCGAGTGGCGACGAGTCACCGGACGGCCCGGAACGCAGGTGAGAGGGCGTCAGCCTCCAGCAGGGCCAGGACGCCCGCCGCGCCGCCCGACGACAGCCCGCGGGCGAGGGCCGAGAAGCCCGCGTCGTAGGCGTCGGCGACCTGCTCGAGGTCCTCGTCGCTGTGCGCGAGGCAGATGAAGTTGTTGCCGTTGTAGAGCACGCCGCGGCGGGCCATCTCCTGCTGGACCAGGCTCTTGGCCCAGAGACCGTCGGCCCCGTCTGGCTCGCTCACGAGCACGAGCGTGCGGGGATCCTCGCCGGAGACGGACACCAGGTGACTGAGGTCGTGCGTCGCGACGGACACCTCGACGCGGGCCCGCAGCCACGCCCCGGCGCTGTAGAGCCGCGCGTAGGCGTCGGCGTCGAGGACACCCAGCGTCGCCCGGGCGGCCGCGAGGGAGAGGATCTCGCCGCCGTGGGTGCCCGAGAAGAAGACGTCGTTGAGGACGTCCATGTGCTCGGCGCGGCCCGCGAGCGCGCTGATCGGCATGCCGTTGCCCAGCGCCTTGCCGAACGCGACGAGGTCGGCCTGGACGCCGTAGCGCTCCTGTGCGCCGCCCCGGCCCAGGCGGAAGCCGGTGATGACCTCGTCGAAGACCACGAGGGCGCCGTGCTCGTGCGCCAGGTCGATCACGCCCTGCAGGTAGCCGTCGGCGGGGACCTCCGCGCCGCTGGGCTCGAGCACGACCGCGGCGACGAGTCCGCGGCGCGCCTCGAGGCGCTCGCGCAGCCCTTCGAGGTCGCCGTAGGGGAACGTGCCGGAGAGCTCCTTGACCGCCGCCGGGACGCCCAGGTCGCGGGTCGTCGTGGCGATGAACCAGTCGTGCCAGCCGTGGTAGCCGGCGGCCAGGACGTGATCCCGCCCCGTGACGGCGCGCGCCAGGCGGACGGCCGCGCTCGTGGCGTCGGAGCCGGTCTTGCCGAAGCGGATGCGCTCGACCCCGGGGACGCGGTCCAGGACGAGCTCGGCGACCTCGAGCTCGATCGGGTGGGGCAGGGTGAACGTGATGCCGTCCTGCAGCTGCTTCGTGATCGCCTCGGTGACGACCGGGTGCGCGTGGCCGAGGATGATCGGCCCGAGGGCCATCGGCAGGTCCACGTAGCGGTTGCCGTCGACGTCCCAGACGTGCGCGCCGGCACCGCGGGCCAGGAAGGCCGGCGCGATGCCCTGCATCCACTGGGTCGGGTTCTTCGACAGCGTGTGGGTCCACGCCGGGACCAGCGACGCCGCCCGCTCTCGCAGTCGTGCGGACTCGGGCAGGCGGACGTCGTCGGTCATGCGGGGAGGCTGTCCTTCAGGTCGAGGACGACGCGAAGCACGTCATCGTCGGTCATCAGCGGGAACAGGGGCAGCGAGATCGCACCCCAGTAGTAGGCCTCGGCGTGCGGGCAGTCCTCCTGCGGGACGCCGAGCCGGTCGCGGTAGTAGGGCAGGCGGTAGACCGGCACGTAGTGCACCTGGCAGCCGACGCCGCGCTCCTGCAGGCCCTCGAACGTGGCGCGGCGCGCAGCGCCGCCGCCTTCGACGTGGACGACGAAGAGGTGCCGGCCGTGGCGGGAGTCCTCGGGTGCCTCGGGCGGCAGGGTGATCCGCGGCTCGTCGGCGAGCAGCTCGCGATAGCGGGCGGCCAGCGCGTTGCGGCGGTCGACGAACTCGTCCAGGCGGGTGAGCTGGCTCTCGCCGAGCGCGCACATCACGTCGGTGATGCGGTAGTTGAAGCCCAGCTCCTGCATCTCGTAGTACCAGGCACCCTCGTCCGCGGACGGGTGGATGTCCTGCTTCGTGATGCCGTGGGTGCGGAAGATGCGCAGCCTCCGGGCGAGCTCGTCGTCCTCGGTCGTCGCCAAGCCGCCCTCGCCGGCGGTGATCGTCTTGGCGGGGTGCAGCGAGAAGCACGTGATATCCGCGCCGCCGGGCCCGCCGACGGGCCCGCCGTGGCGGTGCGCGCCCAGGGCGTGGGCGGCGTCCTCGATGACGACGACGCGGTCGCGCACGCCGTCGAGCGGGGCGAGGTCGACGGGCAGGCCGGTGAAGCTGACCGGGACGATCGCCTTCGTGCGCTCGTTGACCGCGGCGGCGGCCGCGGCGGTGTCGAGGTTCCACGTGGCCGGGTCGATGTCGACGAAGCGCGGCGTGGCGCCCTGGTAGAGCGCGGCGTTGGTGGACGCCGCGAACGTGATCGGCGACGAGATCACCTCGTCGCCGGGGCCGACGTCGGCGGCGAAGATCGCGGCGTGCAGCGCGGCGGTGCCGGAGCTGAACGCGACGCAGTGCTTCGCACCGGTTCGCGCGGCGACGGCGCGCTCGAACGATTCGACGCGCGGGCCCTGGGTGATGAACGGGTCCCGCAGCGCCTCGACGACCGCGGCGACGTCGGCCTCGTCGATGTCCTGGCGGGCGTAGGGGAGCGGGGCCCCGCGGGTCATACGGCGGCGGTGACGTCGTCCGCCCACTCGCGGAGGTCCTCGACGCCGAGCCACACGGTGTTGTTGTCGGACGAGTAGCGGTAGCCGATCTCGGGCGTCGTGCCCTCGTGCGTGACCGTCGGCCACGACGCGTACTCCGGCAGGATTACGAAGCGCTCGTCCTGCTCGACGGAGTGCCGCGACTCGTCCTCGGTCAGCATGACCTCGTGGAGCTTCTCGCCGGGGCGGATGCCGGTGATCTCGATCTTGGCGTCCGGCGCGAGCGCGTCGGCGATGTCGGTGACGGTCATCGACGGGATCTTCGGCACGAAGATCTCGCCGCCGCCCATCGAGTCCAGCGCGGCGAGGACGAAGTCGACGGCCTGGTCCAGCGTGATCCAGAAGCGGGTCATGCGGTCGTCGGTGATCGTCAGCGTGCCGGTCTTGGCCTGGGCCTTGAAGAGCGGCACGACGGAGCCGCGCGAGCCGACGACGTTGCCGTAGCGGACGCACGCGAAGCGGGACGCGACGTCGCCGGCGTAGGCGTTGCCCTGGACGACGATCTTCTCCATGCACAGCTTCGTCGCGCCGTACAGGTTGACCGGGTTGACGGCCTTGTCGGTCGACAGCGCGAGCACCGTCGGGACCTCGTTGGTCAGCGCGGCGCTGACGACGTTCTCGGCGCCCAGGACGTTGGTCTGGACGGCCTCGAAGGGGTTGTACTCGCAGGCCGGGACCTGCTTCATCGCGGCGGCGTGGATCAGGACGTCGACGCCCTTGGTCGCGCGCTCGAGGCGGGCGAGATCGCGGATGTCGCCGATCAGGTAGCGCAGGCGTGGGTCGTCGCCGATGCGTCGCTGCATCTCCGACTGCTTGAGCTCGTCGCGGCTGTAGACCCGCACGGCCTTGGGATCGTGGTCGGCGAGGAGCCGATCAATGAAGCGGGAGCCGAAGGATCCGGTCCCGCCCGTCACGAGGATGGTCTTGCCGTTGAGGTCCATGGGCGTGCGGCTGGGGAGGGGTCGGGAATGCACCCAAACCGACCCGTGACCCTATCGAACGGCTTCGAGCGTGCGCCATGCGCCATGGGTGCCCGCCGGCCGGTACCCGGCCGCGCCGAACGCCCGCAGCGACGCCGCGTTGTCGGCGTGGACCAGGGCGGTCACGCGACGGAGCGCGGGGCGACTGGAGAGCTCGCGCTCGGTGCTCTCGCGCAGGATCCGCCGACCGAGGCCGGTCGCCCGCGCGGCAGGGTCGACCGTGACCGAGATCTCGGCCTCGGCGGACCCCGCATCCCGGTCGAAGCGCACGGTGGCCACGGGCACGCCGCCCCGCTCGACGACGAGGAGCGTGCGATCGGGATCCGCGAGCACCCGGCGGAGCCAGCCCGCGTGCTCGTCGGCTGCGATCGGGTCCGACGAGACGCTGACGGCGCGCACACCCGGATCGTTGCGCCAGCGACGCAGCAGATCGGCGTCGGCCGTCGTGGCCGGGCGTTGGCGGAGGGGCTCCGGGGGATGGTCCCCCGCGACGAGCGCCAGCAGGGCGTCCCGCACCCGGGCGGCACCGTGGCCGTCGACCAGCGCGGGACCACGGGACGGCAGCGACGAGCCGGCGAGCCCGCCGGCCGCGTCCCGGGCCGCGGCGAACCCGTCGGCGACGGCCGCCCGCGGGCCCGGGCCTCCGACGCCGAGCGGTCCCGCCGCGGGCGCGACCGCCGGGCTCGAGTGTCGCCGCGGCTCTCCCCGCACGTCCAGCACCGGCGTCAGGGGTGCGAACACGCGACCGACGCGCTCCTGGTTGTCGACGAGGACGACGAGCAGCGCGGCGGTGCCCGCCGCGCTCGCCTCGTACGCGGTGACGCTCGCGCCGCAACAGATGCCCGAGACCTCGCCGAGCACGTCCTGCAGTCCCGGCAGCGGTCCCACGTGCTCCACGCCCGGACGCGGCTCGGGGACGAGGGCGCCCGCGACGAGGAGCCGCTCGTGGCCGGCGTCCAGGAGCGCGCCGAGCAGCGGCTCCAGCGCCGTAGTGCCGACCGTCGAGCCGCCCAGCGCCACGAGCAGGCCGCCGTCGTGGGGCCCCTGCCGGGCCGCGGCGACCCGGGGGTCCAGCGGGGCGTAGTCCGGGCCGCAGAGGGCGATCCCGGCGCTGGCCGGAGGGACGGCGTCGAGGTGGTAGTCGAGGTAGGCGGCGCCCGGTGGGGGCGGGGTGGGGTCCAGCGCGTCGCGGACGACGACGAGCGGCCGGAGCGCGGCGGCGGCGCGGCGCTGCCCGTCGCCCTGGCCGTAGACGTCGACGAGCGCGGCTTCGACGTCCGCGGGGATCCCGCACGGCTCGTCGCGCGCAGGCGGGCGGCGGGCGACGCCGGCGTGCTCGAGCAGGCGCAGCGCCACGCCGTCGTGGTCACCGACCATCACCGGCTCGTGGCCGGCCCGCGCCAGGGCATGGGCGACGGGCAGGCAGCGACCGACGTGCCCGGCCCCGAGCACGTCGCCCCCGTCGCAGCGCAGCGCGATCAACATGCGCGCAACGGTAGGGATCGCCGGCCGCCGCGGGCGGGCAGGGCGCGCTCGTCGCCGCCGGGCGGCGGTCGCCCACCGGCGCCCGGTCGGCCGCGCGCGACGCTCTAGGCTCCCGGCCGTGCCCCGCGTCAGCGTCATCGTCCCGGCGAAGGACTCCGCCGCCACGATCGGTCGCGCGCTGCGGTCGGTCGCGGCCCAGACGTTCGAGGACTGGGAGGTCGTGCTCTGCGACGACGGTTCCTCCGACGACACGGCCGACGTCGCCCGGGCGACGCTCGGGGACCGCGTCACGGTCGTCCGCCACGACGCGGCCCAGGGTCCCGCGGCCGCGCGCAACCGGGCGATCCGCGACGCGCGCGGCGAGCTGATGGCGTTCCTGGACGCCGACGATGAGCTCGCGCCCGTGTTCCTCGCCGTCCAGGTCGCCCGCTTCGACGAGGAGGTCGCCGCGGGCCGCGCCGACGTGGGGCTGCTCGCCTGCGACGCGCGCGTCGCAGGCGACGGCGTCCCGCCGGGCCAGACGTACCTGGCGCAGTTCCGCGAGGAGGTCGAGCCGATGACGCTCGAGCGCGTGCTGCGCCGCAACTGCGTCTACGTCGCCACCGTCGTCCCGCGCCCGGTGGGCGAGGAGCTCGGCTGGTTCGCGCCGGAGCTGTTCGGCACCGAGGACCACGACTTCTGGGTGCGGATCCTCGAGACCGGCCGGCGCGCGGTGCTCAGCCGGCAGGTCCTGGCGACCTACCACCACTCCTCGGGCTCGGTCTCGTCGAACATCGCCAGCCAGGGCGTCAACAACCAGAAGACCTACGTGCGCGCGCTGGGCCGCGGCAACCTGCCGCCCGCCGCCCGCCGGATCGCGAAGCGCGAGGTCCGCTACAATCGGGCGATGGAGGCCGCTGCGAAGGCGTGGTTCGACCGCGACCTGAAGGCGGCGGTCCGAGCGGCACCGGTGCTGATCGCCGTCGCGCTGACCCGCCCGTCGCACTGGGGCGACTGGCTGAGGGTGCTGCGGTCGCGATGACGGGCACCCCGTCCGGCAACGACGACATCGCCGTCGTCATCGCCAACCACGACTACGGCGAGACCCTCGAGGAGGCCGTTAACAGCGCGCTCTCCCAGGACGGCGGTCCGCCGCGGGTGATCGTCGTCGACGACGGCTCGACCGATCCGCACACCCTCGAGGTCGTCGACCGCCTCGAGGCCCGCGGAGACGCGCACCTGCGGATCGTGCGACAGGCCAACACCGGCGCCGCGGGGGCCCGCAACGCGGGGATGCGCCTGGCCGACACGGCGTACCTGCTGGCGCTCGACGCCGACGACCGCCTGCCCGCCGACGCGCTGACGACGATGCGCGCGCCGCTGGACGCCGACCCCGCCCTGGGCTTCGCGTACGGGCGGATGCGCTTCTTCGGCACCTGGGAGGGCGAGATGGTGATGCCCGGCTACGACCCCTACGCGCTGCTCTACCGCCACACGATCGGCATGACCGCGCTGATGCGCCGCGAGGTCTTCGCGGCGACCGGCGGCTTCGACCCCGAGTTCCGCGGCTACGAGGACTGGGAGCACTGGCTGCACGCGCTCTCGGCCGGCTGGCGCGGCCGCCGCGTCGACGCCGTGACCCTCGAGTACCGCCGCCACGGCGCGACGGTCAACACCGCCGCGCGGAAGGCGTACCGCCACTGGTACCGCCGCCTGCGCCGGAAGCACGCCGCCGTCTACGCCCGCCGCCGCGAGCTGGCGAGGGAGTCCAACCTGGGTGCGGTCGGGCGCCTCGTGCACCGGGTCTACTGGGGGCCGCGGCCGATCCCTGCGGCGGTGGAGGCGCGGCTCTACGCCCTCGTCTTCCGGCCCGCGCGTCGCCGCCGAAGCGACGCCGCCGACTAACGCTCTCGGCGTCGACGGTGGCCGCAGTCGCCGGCCGCTAGGTCGACGGCGGGGTCCAGGCCCGCGCGGCCCGGCGCTGCCGGTGCTGAAGCAGCGCACGCCCCGCGGAGCGTCGGGCGGCACGCAGGCGTCGGCCGGGCCGCAGCGGACGGCGGCGCGCCGCGAGCGCCCGCCGGAGCTCCTGCGCCTCAGGGTTCCTCGCTGCGGCTGCCGCCCGGGCGTGCTGCCCGACGACGTCCAGCGCGCGCCGGGCCGCCCCGCCGTCCAGCGGCCCGAGGTAGATTTCCGAGACCCGGCGACGGCCCTCGGCGGTCGCCGGATCGGCCCGCCAGCCCCGGCGGGAGTCGATCAGTGGAGCCAGCCGGGCGGGGTCGTCGACCACGTCGAGGAGCTCCGGCCACTCGGCGAACGGGAGCAGCTCGCCCGCGAGCTTGCGCGCCTCGGGATCCCAGGCCGTGTAGGCAACCGGGCCGCCGGCGAGCATCGCCTCGAGCATGGCGGTGCTCTGGAATCCGACGACCGCGTCGGCGCCGAAGATCAGCGGGCGGACGTCCGCCGCGCCGTCGACGAGCACCACCGTCCGACCCAGGTGGTCGCCGAAGGTCTGCGCCAGGCGGGCCCGCATCCCGGAGACGTCCTGCTGCGGGTGCGGCTTGACCAGGACCCGCCAGCCGTCGTCGGCGAGGGTCCGGAGCCCCTCCTCGGTCTGCCGGTGCAGGCGTTCCCATGCGGGCTCGCCCTGGCCGTCGGTCGGATGGTACGCGTCCACCATGTAGGAGAGGAACAGGACCGTGGGCGCCGCGTCGGGGGCCCGCGCCGGCCACCGCTCTGGGTGGGCGAAGAGGTCGAACCGCGGCTGGCCCGTCACCGTGATGGTGGTGGCGGCGGCGCCGGCGTTCAGCCAGAACTCCTTGTGGTGCTCGCTGCAGACCGTCATGTGGTCGGCGATGGGCGGCGCGTAGCGCTGCACGTGCGCGGCGTGCTCGCGCATGGTGTTCGGCGAGATCGTCGTCTCCTTCTGGACGACGAAGAACGGGACGCCGAGCGCGTGGCACGCCTCGCGGGCGGCACGGACGTAGAAGAAGATGTCCGAGGGGAGCACGAGCGCGTCGAAGGGCTCGCGCGTGAACTCGTCCTCGAGGATCTCCCGCACGACGCCCGCCCAACCTTCGCGGGCGCCGGCATGCTCGTCGGCGGCGAACGCCTCGAGCCCCGACGCGACCGCCTCGGGGAAGACCCGCATCGCCTCCTCGCGCAGCGCGCGGTAGTCGAGGACGCGCAGCGACTCGCCGGGGCCCAGCGCCGCGCGCAGCGCCGCGAGGTCCTGGTCGAAGAAATGGTCGAGGGCGAGGAGGCGCAGGGGCACCGGCGCGTCGGGCACCGCTCAGCCCTCAGCCGTGGTGCAGCGACGGCGGACCGCCCGCGTACCGCATGATTACGTAGGGCTTGCCGTTGGTCGTCAGCAGCGGATCGAGGCCGATCCGGACCTGGCGGCCGGGGCCGGCCTCGCGCCACTGCTCGATCGCCGTCTGCGGGACGCGCACGCGGCGCAGCTCGCGCGGGGCGAGCGTCACACGCTCCTCCCAGAGCAGCGGACCGTCGGCGTCGAAGATCCCGACGCCGGTCTCTCCGGGCTCGGTGCCGTGGTTGACGGCGACGACCTGGACCTCGTCGAGCAGGTCGGCGTCCAGCAGGCGCCAGGACCGCCACGGCTCGCGCTGCGCCGGAGCGCGGCGCAGGTGCCACGCCAGGGGCGCGGTGGTCCCCTCGACGACGCCGCCCAGGACCTCGATCGAGTGGACGTACATGTAGTTCTCGGAGGCGTCGCGGTACGCCATCCAGAACGGGGTGTTGATGCCGACGCTCTCCGGCGACGGCAGATCCGCCATGCGCGCCCGCAGCGCGGGAGCGGGCTCCAGGTCGACGGCGACGAGGCCCTCGGTCGTCGTCGACGCGCCGAGCCGCTCGAGGATGTTGGCGACCTCGAGGAACATCGACCCGAACGCCGGCAGCTCGACGTCGGTGGTCCCGAGGGCCCGTCCGGACTGGTCGAACGCGCTGACGTGCGCCGTGGCCGTGGCGTCCGCCCCGGGCCAGAACGTCGAGTAGAAGTTCTGCAGGTGCACGCGGGAGCGCAGGCCCTCGGTCTCGATGAAGTAGTGGGCGTAGGGTCGCCGCGGCACGCGCCCGGCCTGGACGGCCCGCTCGTGCGTGCCCTCGACGATCCGCTGGCGCATGCCGACCATCAGGACCGCGCCCCCGCCGTGGCCAGCCGCGCCGACGTGAAGGCGTCGCCGTCGAACAGCTCCTGCTCGAGCCGCGCGTTGGCCTCGAGCCGCTTCTGCCCACCCCACGTGGAGAGGTAGAAGACGGGCGGCAGCGTGTGGTCGCACGCGATGCCGCCGCTGGCGGTGTTGCGCGTGAGGGACACCGGGACCACCGTGCCGTCCTTCGAGTACCCGATCAGCAGCCCGAGCCCGCCGGCGTTGCGGACGCGGTCCAGCGTGCCGTCCTGCTCCAGCACCTCGGTGACGCTGATCTGCCGGTAGGTCCAGGCGGGGACCGTGATCTGCGAGCGCGTCACCCGCGTGCCGTCGGGCAGGATGATCCAGAAGTCCAGGGTGACCGGGTCGGCGTAGTCGAACGACGTCGACACGTTCAGCAGCGTGAAGAGCGTGTCGACGCCCTCGGAGACGATGACCTTGGGCGCCTGCACGACGGTGCTGCGGGTCGACAAGAGACGCTTGTCGTTCAGCGGGCCGGTCTGGTACGCCACGCCGGTGATGACGCCCCGGGGCTCCTGGCGGAACTCGATGAAGTCGTCGGAGACCCGGATGTGCTCCATCAGGACGGCCGTGTCGACGTCGGTCGTCGCGACGCCGACGAGGTCGACGGGGACGAGGTGCAGGACGCCCAGCAGATCCTGGTCGTCGGGGGCACCGAGCTGCTCGATCAGCGGTCGGGTGTCGATCTTCGTGATCGCCCCCGGAGCCAGCCGGGCCAGGTCCTCGAGCGTGCCGATCAGCGTGCCCGCCGCGTCGAAGACGCTGAGCGAGAGCACCATCTCCGCAGCGTGGGGACCGGACGCGACGCCGTTGTTGACCGACACCGCGGTGCCGTAGCCCATGCGCCGCATCACCGGGAAGATGCACGGCCGCAGGAAGCGGGGATCGAACGCGGAGATGCTCTTCGGTGGGGCCATGGGTGGTGCCGGGATCCCCCGGGGGGTCGCCTGCAAGGACCGACGCAGCGTAGCGCGGCACCCGCGGGCGACAGGGCGGCGGGCTTGCGGGCCGGCCGGCACCCTCGCAGCGAGGCTGTCGGAGCCGGTCAGCGCGGGGTGATGTCCGGTCCGGCCGCCGCCGTGGGATTGGCCTGCGCTGCCGAGTCGCCCGGAGGGGGCGTCGTCGGCGGATCGTGGGGAGCTCCGCGACGAATCGCTCGGCGAAGCGTGGAGGCGAGCGCACGGCGCTCAGGCTCGGGAAGGCTGAGGCGCACGAAGATCGCGAGGTACGTCCCCACCGAGAGCAGGATCCACAGGCCGTCGAGGATGAGGCTGCCGACGTCGTCGAGGAGCCACAGCCCGACGAAGAGGACGGCCACCTGCGAGCCGGTGGGCAGGATCTGGGGAACCACGATCCGCCGCACCCAGTCGGTCGCGTCGACTTCGAACCGGCGGAGTGCGATGACGAGCAGCGGAACCCACCCGACGATGGTCGCGACGAGCGTGCCGAGCAGGACGCCCTCGACCTCGAGGGGGCCGACCAGCACGAGCGACACGGCGACGTTGACGGTCAGCATCCCGATGTTCGTCAGGAGGATCGGGCGGACGTTGCCCAGCGCGACCAGCATCGTCGTAGAGACCATGTGGAAGACGGCGAACGTGAGGTAGACGAGGAACAGTTGGGCCGACGTGATCGCGCCGTTGGCCTCGGGACCGATCCAGTCGCGGAGGAGTGGGCCGGCGAAGACGATCGCAGCCGTGGTGAACGGCAGGGACGCCGCGACGGAGTACGAGGTCCCCCGGAGCAACATGTCTCGCAACAGCGCCAGGTCGTTCCGAGCCTTCGCGACTGCGGGCACCAGCGCAGACACCGACATCGACTGGACGAGCGCGGCCGCCAGATGGACCTTGTTGGCGATCTCGTAGATCGCAACGAGTCGGGGTTCGGTCGCGACACCGAGGATCAGGCGGTCCATCTGTCGGTACGCGGTCCCGGTGAGTCGAAACACGAACACGCTGGAGCCGTAGCTAAGGAGCCGCCGGAGCTCCGAACGCGAGGCGTTCCCCGGCCAGACTCGGAGCCCCGTCACAGCACGGTGGGCGAGGAACCAGTACGCGAAGAACGCCCCGAGCGACGTCGCCACGTACGAGACGCCGAGGCCGATGATCCCATGATCGGTCAGGAGGACGATGATGGTCAGCACCGCGAAGGAGAGGGCCTTCGAGAGCTCGACCGCCTGATACGCGACGAAGTTCTGCGTTCCTTCGAGCACGGCGGTCAGCGCCCGCGACGGCATCTCGATCACGAGCTGGCCGCCGATGAGCGCGAAGGCGATCGTCGAGGCGTGGACCAGGCCCGGCGGCGCGTCGAAGAGCGAACTCAGGCTGGACGCCAGTGCGACCATCCCGATCGCGAGCAGGCCGCCGACGATCGCGAAGAACACGAGCGTCGTCGCGACGGTGCGATTGATCCCGGCGAGATCGTCGTCTCCTTCGGCCTCGGCGACGTAGCGGACCGTCGCCGCTTCGATCCCGAGATCCGACATCGCCGCGTACCCGCCCGCGAAGGACAGCGTCAGGGCGAGACTCCACACCCCGTAGGCGCTGAGGCCCAGCTGCGTGATCGTGAACGGCGTGATCAGGATGCCGATGGCCATCCCGACCGAGGCGCCGGCACCGTTGGCCAGGGTGTTGCGCACCAGGGTGCTGGCGGAGGTCGTCCGAGCCACGCCGGGCACCTTAGCCCTCCGGGTCCCGTCGCCCGCCCGACCCCGCCGGCGACCCCGCGGTGCTCAGCCCACCGCCACCCGCCGTCCGTCCGTCGACGCGACGCGGGCGGCATCGACCACCCGGACCGCGTCGCGACCCGCGTCGAGACCGCACAGCGGCTCGACCGGCCCGCCGGCCGCGGCGGCGAGGAAGTGCCGCATCTGACGGGCGTAGGTCTCCGCTGCCGGCGAGGGGGCGGGGACCACGCGGGTGCCCGCGTCGGTCGTCACCCGGACCTCGGCGGCCTCCCAGGCCCACGAGAGCGTGCCCTCGGTCCCGACGACCCGCATCCCGCGGCGGTAGTCGCGGTCCACGTAGTCGAGGGTGATCGTGCTGACCACGCCGCTGCGGTGCCCGAGCGTGAACAGCGCGACGTCCTCGACGTCGAGCTCGAGGTCCGAGAGACGGGCCAGCCGGGCGTCGACGTCCGCCGCCGGCCCCAAGATCCACGTCACGTAGTCGATCTCGTGGATCGCGTCGAGGGCCACGCCGCCGCCGAGCTCGCGACGCGCCGAGTAGGAGCGCCGGTAGTCGCTCGCGGGGCGCCACCCCGGAAGCCAGGATCCGCAGGTGGCGGACGCGGTGACGGGGCGGCCGATCTCGCCGGCGTCGAGCAGCCCGCGGATCGTGCGAGGACCGTCGTGGAAGCGCAGGTTCATCGCGACCGCGGCGACGAGACCACGGTCGGCCGCGAGCTCCGCGAGGCCCTCCCCCTCCTCGGCGGCGACGGCGACGGGCTTCTCGACGAGGACGTGGCAGCCGTGCTCGAGCGCGAGTCGCGCCTGGGCGGGGTGCGCGATCGACGGGCTCGCGATCACCGAGGCGTCGGCCCCCTGCAGCGCGAGCTCGGGGGTCTCGGCGCTCTCCGTGCCCGGCGCGTGGTGGCCCGTCGGGTCCCAGGCGACGACCTCGCATCCCTCGGCGAGGGCGAGGCCGGCGTGGCGGCTCCCGATCGAGCCCTGACCGAGGACCGCGACGCGGAGAGGGGTCGAAGTGCTCATCGCCCGCCGCCGCTCGGGGCGGGGTGCGGACGGCCAGGACCGCGGGAGGAGAGGTCGGTGCGTGGTGCGGACGACACCCCCGGAGCGTCGCAGCCGAAGGCCCCGGACACGGCCGAGGTGCCTCAACCCGCCCCGTGAGGACCCCCACAAAAGACCCCGCCCGGCGTGCCCTAGCGTGAACGACGGCGCTCGAGGGGTGTGGTGATCAGGACGCCACGCGGCCCGCCGGAGAGGTTCCGGCCCCCGACGCCTGCCGCGCACCGCCCGACCGGCGGTGCCCGCGTCCTCGCCGCTTCGGAGAGCTCCGGAGCGCGACGTGGCGCGCCACGCATCCGTCCACCGCGAGGTGATCATCACATGGGCACGAAGAACCGTCTCATCGCAGTCGCGGCCGCCTCGGCCGCCTTCGCCGGGCTCCCCAGCCTGGCCTCCGCCGCGCCGACCGGCGCGAAGGACCTCTCCGCAGGACTCGTCACCGCGTACGATACGGTCTACGACCGCGTCGTGAAGGTCGGCGGCGAGCCCGGCCGCAACATCGCTGAGGACGGCGTGCGCGAGGGCGGCGAGGCCCGTTCCGCCACCCGCAGCGAGGTCGTCGAGTCGCTCACGACCCTGCGCCGCATGCACGTCGACCTCAAGCCGGACAGTGCACAGGCGCAGGCCTCGCTGCAGGCGCCGACGACCGGCTCGCCGGCCCCGGC
>NZ_JAURWA010000111.1 GCF_030655195.1 Patulibacter sp.
CCGACGCCCCGGCGCCCGCCGAGGTCGAGGAGTCGGCCCCGGTGGCCATGGACGAGCGGACCGACGCCGTCGAGGCCGCCGACGCCGGCGACGTGCCGGTCGCCGGGACGGACGAGGCCGACGAGCCGCGCCGCCGCGCGAAGCCGCGCCGGGGCCGCAAGCCGCAGCTCAACCGCGACGCCGACGAGGTCGGGACCCGCATCGTCCTCGTGCCCGGGTCCGCCGACGGGGTCGCCATCCGCGACGTCGTCGAGGCGATCACCTCCAGCTCGGGGCTCGACGGCGAGGCCGTCCGCGGCGTCTCGGTGCTCGAGAACTTCGCGCTGGCGACGGTCCCCGCCGCGGGCGTCGCCGACACCGTCGAGGCGGTCAACGCCGCCGGCGGCCGGGTGCGCGCCGAGGTCCTGCTCGCCGGCTGACCCCGGTCGGACGGCCGCAGGGCGGTCCGCCGACGTGGCGCGGCCGCGCTCGTCCGGATCCGACGGTCGACGCCGTACCCCCGGCCCCGGAGCAGCGCATCCGGGTCCGGTCGGCCGTTAGCATCCCCGCCGTGAGCACACCGACGGAGCAGCAGTCCCAGGGGACCCCCGACCCCACGTCGGCGAACATGGTGCGCGTCTGCGACCGCTGCGGCACCGTCTGCTCGGCCGATCAGGAGTGGTGCCTGAACTGCGGCGTGCGGATGACGGAGGCCAGCCAGCGCCTCCCCGGCCTGCGCGCCGCCGGCCTCGTCGTCGCCCTGGCGGTCCTGCTCGCCGGCGGTGCGGCCGCGGCCTCGTACGCCGCGCTGCGTGGCGACGCCCGGTCGGCCGCCAACGTCCCGGCCGACACCACCGGCGCGCCGGTGGCCCAGGCCCCGCCCGCCACCACGCCCGTGGCGCCCGTCACCCCGGTCGCACCGGTGCCCACGACGCCCACGACGGCGACGACGACGAGCACCGCGAAGAAGGCACCGGCCACGCCGGCGGCCCCCGCGACGCCCGCGGCCCCGGCCACGCCGGCCACGCCCGCGACCCCGCCCGCCACCGGCGGGGGCGGCAACACGGGCGGCGGTGGCAACACCGGCGGCGGCGGTGGTGGCGGCACCACCACCACGACGCCCACGACGACGACGCCGACGAAGGAGCCCTTCGGCCCGGTGGTCTTCGCCTCCGGTCAGGGCACGATCTACGACCCCAACGGCATCGCGGCGGACAAGGGCGAAGAGGGCAACGCGATCGACGACAGCACCGGCACCAGCTGGAAGGTCGTCCTGAACGCGGGCGAGACCGGCGGCCTGGGCTACGTCCTGGACTTCGACGATCCGACCGCGCTGAAGCGCCTGACCGTGAACACGGCGACGTCGAAGCTGAAGATCAAGATCCTCGGCACGACGAAGAGCGCGCTGCCGCCGGACGAGCTGGACGCGAACTGGGACACCATCGCGAGCGAGCGGACGCTGAAGTCCGGCAAGAACGCCGTGCCGCTGAAGGCCGTCTCGGGCGCCAAGAGCAAGTACCGCCACGTGCTCGTGCTGTTCACGTCGATCCCGGGCTCCCCGGCGACCGCCGTGATCCGCGAGTTCACCGCCTCGAGCTGAGCGGCCCCCGCCCCCCGTGACGGCCCGCCGCAGGGCGCATCGTTAGGGTCGGGGCCGAGGTTTCCACACCGACCCCTGGAGGAGCCCATGAGCACCGCCACCATCAGCACCAGCGAGGGCGACGTCGTCTTCGAGCTGTTCGACGCCGACGCGCCGAAGACCGTCCAGAACTTCAAGGACCTGGCCGGGAAGGGCTTCTACGACGGCCTGATCTTCCACCGGGTCATCGCCGACTTCATGATCCAGGGCGGGTGCCCCGAGGGCACCGGCACCGGCGGCCCGGGCTACGAGTTCGAGGACGAGATCAACGAGCACAAGATCGTCCGCGGCACGCTGGCCATGGCCAACGCCGGCCCGAACACGAACGGCTCGCAGTTCTTCATCGTCACCGCCGACGCCACCCCGTGGCTCGACGGCAAGCACACGGCCTTCGGCCAGGTCCAGGGCGGCGAGGACGTCGTCCAGCGCATCGGCACGACGCAGACGGGCCCGGGCGACCGCCCCGTCACGCCCATCGAGATCCGCTCGGTGAAGATCGAGGGCTGAGCCCTCACGGGTGGCCCGGCGTCCGCGCCGGAGCACCCACCTGCGGGCGGACGTCGCCCGGCCGCGAAGTTCGAGGGCCCGCCAGCGGCGGGCCCTCGTCGTTCCCGGCTGCGCCGCAGGAAGATGACGCCTACGTCACCTTCTCGCGCGCCGGGGCAGGCGACTCGCTAGGGTGCACGCATGAGCACCCAGGAGCAGGCCCCCGACACGGCTGACGGCTCGGCCGTCACCGATCCCGCGACGCCGCCGCAGAAGGCCGTCGTCGATCCCGCCACGGGGCGGACCATCGCCTGGGTCGACCAGCTCGGTCCGGAGGCGGCCGCCGTGGCCGCCGCCCGCGGGCGCGCCGTCCAGCCCGCCTGGGAGGCCCTGGGCTTCGAGGGCCGCGCGCGCGTCATGCGCCGCGCCCAGAAGTGGGTGACCGAGCACTCCGACGAGCTCGTCGCGACGATCGTCTCCGAGACCGGCAAGGCCTGGGAGGACGCCCAGATGGCCGAGGTCATGTACGCCGCGTCGGCGTTCGGGCACTGGGCCGACCACGCCGAGGGCCTCCTGGCGGACGAGCGCATCAAGGTCGCCTCGCCGCTGATGAAGGGCAAGAAGGTCTTCACGCGCCACGCGCCGCTCGGGCTCGTCGGCGTCATCGCCCCGTGGAACTACCCGTTCGTCAACGGCTTCGGTGACTGCATCCCGGCGCTCATGGCCGGGAACAGCGTGCTGCTGAAGCCCGCCGAGAAGACGCCGCTGACGTCGCTGCTGATGGCCCGGGTCCTGCGCGAGTGCGGGCTGCCCGACGGCGTCTTCCAGGTGCTCACCGGCAAGGGCTCCGTCCTGGGCGAGGCGCTCGTCGACGTCGTCGACATGATCATGTTCACGGGCTCCACGCCCGTCGGCCGCACGATCGGCGCGCAGGCCGGCCGTCGCCTGATCCCGTGCTCGCTCGAGCTCGGCGGCAAGGACCCGTTCATCGTCCTGGCCGATGCCGACCTGGAGCGCGCCGCCAACCACGCGCTCTTCTACTCCATGTTCAACACGGGGCAGACCTGCATCTCGGTCGAGCGCGTGTACGTCGAGGCGCCCGTGTACGACGAGTTCGTCGCGAAGGTGACGAAGAAGGCCAAGGCGCTGCGCAACGGCACGCCGACCGGCCCGGGCACCACCGACGTCGGTGCGCTGACGATCGAGAGCCAGGTCGCCACTGTCTCCGAGCACGTCGAGGACGCCCGGAAGAAGGGTGCGACGATCGTCGCCGGCGGCGACCCGGACCCCAACCGGCCCGGCTGGTGGTACCCGCCGACCGTCCTCACCGGGGTCGACCACTCCATGGAGTGCATGACGGAGGAGACCTTCGGGCCGACGCTGCCGATCATGAAGGTCGCCGACGCCGAGGAGGCCATCCGCCTGGCCAACGACAGCCCGTACGGCCTGATGGCGTCCGTCTTCACGAAGGACACCGTGAAGGGCGAGCAGATCGCGCGCCGGATCCAGGCCGGTTCCGTGCACGTCAACGACGCGCTGATCGGCTACACGGCGCTGGAGGCCCCGATGGGTGGCTGGAAGGACTCCGGCCTCGGCGCCCGCCACGGCGCGCCGGGCATCCGCAAGTACACGAACTCCCAGACGATCATCGTGTCGAAGTACCACCTGAAGAAGGAGCCGCAGGTGTACCCCTACACCGGGCGCAGCTTCAAGCTCCTCGGCCGGGTTACGAAGTTCTTCTACGGTCGCGGCACGCGCGACTAGGTCGACCGGCGGCGCACCGCCGCGCCGCCCCGACAGGACCGTTCGACGGGTCGCCCACGGGCGGCCCGTCGCCGTTCCCGGGCCCGCTCAGCGCAGGGACACGCCGAACAGCTCCTCCAGGCGCGGCACCGTCTCGGCCGCGTCGCGGTGGAGCACCGTCGTCATGCCCAGCTCGTCGGCGGGCGGCAGGTTGAACGGCAGGTCGTCGACGAACACGCACTCCGACGGGGCCAGGCCGATCCGCTCGGCGCCGATCACGAAGATCTCCGGCGCGGGCTTGCGCATCCGCTCCTCGTGGCTCAGCACGACCGCGTCGAAGGCCTCGTCGAGCAGCGCCTGGTCGTAGGCCATCCCGTCGCCCCAGGAGTTCGAGATCAGCCCGGTGCGGATGCCGGCGCGCCGGGCGGCGCGGACGGCGTCGGCCATCGCGACGTCCTGCCGGAGTGCCGAGAACATCCGCCGGACGACCCCGTCGGCGCGGTCCGGGGCCAGGCCCGCGCGGGCGACGAAGGGCGGGCCGAACGCGACGGTGTCGATGGTCCCGGATTCGAGGTCCTTGAGCAGGTCCCGCGCCTCGCGGTCGGTCTTGAAGAGCTGCCCGATCGCGTCGCGGCCCAGGCCCTCCGCCTCGGCGAAGTCGCCGAACGCCTCGAACACGTTCGAGGTCAGCACCCCGCCGAAGTCGATCAGCAGGCCGCGGGGTCGCGTCGGGGCGGTGTCGGCGGCGGGGTCGCTCTGCGGCATTCGCGCAGGCTACCGGCGGACCCCCGACGGCCGACCGCCACGCTCGCCGGCGCGGACCCGCGTCCCGG
>NZ_JAURWA010000115.1 GCF_030655195.1 Patulibacter sp.
CGACGGGCGGTCCGGCACCCCCGGTCGGCCCCCGCCCGCCGCCCGGCGGGTCCGGCCACCCGGTCCCCGCCGGTAGGCTCGGCGCGGGTGAGAGTCCTCCTCGACACGAGCTACGCGCTGCGCGGCGCCTCCGGCACCGCGACCTACGTCGAGCGGCTGCGCGCCGGGCTCGACGAGCTCAACGTCGACGTCGTGGCGGTCGGCGACGAGGGTCGCGCCGCCCCGGGCGGCGGCGGGTGGCGCAGCGCCCGGAACCTGCTGCGCGACCGCTGGTGGCTCGACGTCGCCCTGCCGCGCCTGGCCGCCTCCCACCGCGTGGACGTCGTCCACCACCCGCTGCCGGCCGTCTTCCGGCCGCGCCGCGCCACGGCGAGGATCGCGCAGGTCGTCACGGTCCACGACCTGGCGTTCGAGCTGCTGCCCGACGCGTTCGATCCGCGCTTCGCCCGCTGGGCGTCCCGGGCCCACCGCGCCGCGGCGCTGCGGGCCGACGCCGTCGTCACCGTGTCGCGCACGACCGCCCGCGACGTGCGCGAGCGGTGGGAGGTCCCGGTCGACCGGATCGTGGTCGCCCCGCACGGGCCCGGCCAGTGGCGGGCCCGCGACGTGCGCCACGGCGCGACGGTCCGTCCGTCCCCGGCCGGCCCGGGCCGGCCGTACCTGCTCTACGTCGGCGACGACGAGCCCCGCAAGGACCTGCCGACGCTCCGGGCCGCCCACGCGCTGCTGCGCACCCGGATGGGCGACGCCGCCCCGGACCTCGTCCTGGCGGGACACGTCCGCGCCCCGGAGCGCGACGCCCGGGAGCGGGCGGCGACGGCTGCCGCCGACGGGATCTCCGCGGCCCGCGAGCGCCGCGTGGAGGCTCCGGACCGCGACGCGCTGCTGGCGCTGATGGACGGCGCGCTCGCCCTCGTCCACCCCGCGCTGCACGAGGGGGTCGGCCTGACGCCGCTGGAGGCGATGGCGCGCGGTCTGCCCGTGGTCGCCGCCGCGTCGCCCGGCCTGACCGAGACGTGCGAGGACGCCGCGGAGTACGTCCCGCCCCGCGACGTCGCAGCGCTGGCCGGGGTGCTGGAGTCGCTGGCCGGCGATCCGCGGCGGCTCGAGGCGCTCGCGGTCGCCGGCCGTCGCGTGGCCGGCGGTCGCAGCTGGACGATCGCGGCACGTCGTCACGTCGAGGCCTATACGCTCGCCGTCGAGCACGCGCGCAGGAACGGTCCGCCCGCCCCCTCGACGGCCCCGCAGGACGGGTCCGCGGGGCCCCGGGGCGGCGCTCCCCCCGAGCACCCCGCCGAGTCCGCGCCGTCCCCCGCCAGTCCATGAAGATCGCGATCCTCGGCACCCGCGGCATCCCGGCCGCCTACAGCGGCTTCGAGACCGCCGCCGAGCACCTGGCGGCGGGCTTCGTGCAGCGCGGCCACGAGGTCGTCGTCTACTGCCGCCCGCACGTCGTCGACCGGGAGCTGCACGAGCACGTCGGGGCGCGGCTGGTGCACCTGCCGACGATCCGCAACAAGTACCTCGACACGTTCGTCCACACGTACCTGTCGGCCGAGCACGCCGTGCGGCGCCTGAAGCCCGACGTCGCGCTCTTCTTCATCGCCGGCAACAGCCCGCTGACCCGCATCACCCGCGGGGCGGGCGTCCCGACGGTCATCAACGTCGACGGCCTGGACTCGGACCGCTCGAAGTGGCCGGCCGCCGCCAAGTCCTACCTGCGCTTCGCCGAGCGCAACGCCCCGCGCTGGGCGGACGTGGCGCTGACGGACTCCGACTCGGTCGCCGACATCTTCGACGAGCGCTACGGCCAGCGGATCGACGTCATCCCCTACGGCGTCGAGGACCCCGGGTACACCACCACCGACACGCTCGACCGGCTGGGCCTGACGCCCGGCGAGTACGTGCTGTTCGTCGGTCGGCTGGAGCCGGAGAACAACCCGCACGTCCTCGTCGACGCGTTCTCCCGCATCCCGTACTCGGTGACGAAGGGCAAGAAGCTCGTGGTCGTCGGCGGCGCGCCGTACGCGGACGAGTTCATCCAGTCCGTGCACCGCGGCGCGGACCCGCGGGTGCTGTTCCCCGGCTACGTCTTCGGGCGCGGCTACTGGGAGCTGCAGAAGCACGCGTACCTCTCCGTCGTCCCGACGGAGGTCGGCGGCACGCACCCGGTGATCCTCGAGGCGATGGCCGCAGGCACCGCGGTCCTCGTCAACGACCACGCGCCGAACGTGGAGACGATCGGCCTGGCCGGGCACACGTTCTCGGGCGCGGAGGGCGCGCCGTCGCTGGCGCGGGAGCTCGAGGCGCTGCTGCTGGACCCCGCACGCGTGCAGACGCTGCGGGAGCGGTCCCTGCAGCGGGCGGAGGCCTACTCGTGGGACCGCGTCACGACGCAGTACGAGGACCTGCTGCACCGCGTCGTCGCGGGCCGCAGCCACGGGCGCCTGGACGAGCGGCTCGTCGTGCACGACGCCCCGGCGCCTGAGCTCACCCGCATCGCGCAGTAGCGGCGGATCCGGGGGCCCCTGCCTCCGGATCCACGGGCCCCGATCCGCGGGCCCGCGCGCCCCGGCCTCCGGGGAGGCGCGGGACCGCCCGCGGCGCGGGGTCTGCGGGGTCTCCTACTTCGAGCGGACCTTGAACGAGACGCCGCGGCTGTAGAACGTCTTCGAGCCCGACTTCCACGTCAGACGCGCGGCGCGGGAGCTCGAGCGGACGCGCACCGTGGTGTTCACGAAGCCGTACTTGTTCGTCTTCAGCCTGCGGAACGTCTTGTACGAGCCCGTCTTGCCGCGCAGCTGCAGGGTCACGGTCGTGACGCTGCGGGCCGGACGGACGCGACCCCAGAGCTTGAGCTTGCGGGTCGTCGGGACCGTCCGCTGCGGCAGGAAGAACGCGAGGCGGTAGGCGTCCAGGGCCGGCTTGGCCTTGCCCTCCTTGCCGGACTCGGGGCCGTAGTGCAGGCCGGTCTGGAACGAGGAGTTCCACTTGGCCGACCCGGTGGTGCCGGGCTTGGGGGCGTCGTCGACGAGGAGGAACTGCGACAGCGTCCGCACGCGCGAGTTGCGCCAGGCGATGTACTCGCCCTCGTTGATGTAGGCGGCCTGCTCGTTCAGCGACACGCCGAGCTTGTCGGGCGGGTTGGTCTGGTAGCCGTACTCGGTGAGGTAGAGCGGGATCGGCTTCCGGTCCACGGCGTAGCGGGCCATGATGCGGTCGAGCTGGTCCGTCAGCAGGCCGAGGTTGGCCGTCGTGACGTTCTCCTTCGGGTCCTCCGGCGCGACGTCGGGCTTGAAGCCGAGCTCGTAGGGGTGGTGCGCGTAGCCGGTCATCTGGAAGAGCGCCGGGTTGGCGGCCACGAAGCCGGCGGCGTCGCCGTTCTCGGAGCAGTCCTGGGCCTTGGCCGCAGCGCCCTTGAGGAGCTGCAACCGGTCGTCGAGGCAGTAGAGGCGCTTCTGGAACGTGATCGGGCTCATCGCGGAGGCGACGCTCGTCACGGTCGACTTGCCCTTCGGGGCGGTGTCGCCGACGAGGATCGTGTCCGTCTTGACCGTGTGCCCGGTGAGCTCCAGCGCGGACCAGGCGCCGGCGAGCAGGACGCGGTAGCGCTGCGGCGCGGCGGGGACGGCCGAGCTGCCGGTGCCGACCCACTGCGGGGCCAGCCAGGCGCCCTGGTTGGGCTCGTTCCAGATCGACCAGTAGTCGATCCGCGGTAGGACGGCGCTGCCGCCGGCGGGCGTGAACGTACCGGAGTAGCGCTTGCCGAGCGCCGCGACGAACGCGGCGTACTCGACGGGGCTGGGGTTCGTGACCTGGTCGAGGCGGTCCTCGATGAACGCCGAGCCCGCCCACTTGGGGCCGGGGGCGGACGGATTGAGGTTGACCGTCATGCCGCGGGCCTTGGCCCCGGTGATGACGGCGTCCAGGACGTCCCACTGCCCGGCCTCGTAGGCGTCGGGGTTGCTGCCGTCGAAGCCGGCGGGCTTCTCGGTCCCCTGCGCGTTGGGGGCGAACCGGTTCCAGAAGGCGGTGACGCGGATGCGCTGCACGCCGAGCGACTTGGCCTCGTCCAGCGTGGCGTTGCGGACCTTCGCGTCGGAGCTGAGGATCCGCGGGTCGTCCTGGAACATCGCCTCGAGCCGGCTGTCGGCCGAGGCCGCGGCGGGCAGGCCGAGCAGGAGCGCGGCGGTGAGCAGGGGGAGCAGGCGGCGCATGTGTGCAGTCCTAACCCTTCGGGGGCGGGGGAGTCGCGGTCGCGGCTTCACGACGTCGCGGGAGACGGTGGTGTGCGCCGCCGGGCCGGGGCCCGCGGTGCGCGGTGCTGCGTGCCCTGGGGTCACGGAGCGGTGGTGGAGGTCGTCGTGGCGGGTGCCGGGGTGGTGGCGGGGGCCGGCGTCGTCGTCGGGGCCGGCGTGGTGGCCGTCGTGCCGGCGGCGCCGGTCGTCGTCCCGGCGCCGGTCGCGGCGGTGCGCTTCCCGCCCGTCTTCTCGGCGTCGCGGGCGGCCTTCGCGGCGGCGCGCTCCTGGTCGCGGAGCAGGACGGCCGCGGCGATGCGGCGCTGCGCGAGGATCGCGACCTGCCCGGCGGTGCGCAGCGACGGGGCCATCTTCAGCGCCACGCCGGCGGCCCGCAGCGCGGCGCGCGGGCGGTTGGCCGTGCGCAGCTCGAACTGGGCCAGCGCCTCCCACGTGGCCGGGGCGGACGGCTCCAGGTCGAGCGTCTTCTCGTAGAACGCCCGGGCCCCGTCGACGTCGCCGGACGCCACGCGGACGCTGGCGCGGGTGCGCAGGGCGACGATCGACAGCGGGTCCAGCTCGGTCGCCCGCTCGGCCTGGCCGGCGGCCTTCGTCAGCAGCTCCTGCCGGCGCGGACCGGATTCGCCCGCCGCGTCGGCGAGCGTCTGCAGCGCCTGGTCGGTCTCGCGGTCCGCGCGCCAGGGCTGCGCGAGCGAGAACGCGCCGATCAGGGTCACCACGACGACGGCGAGGGCCACGCCCACGCGGGGCGAGAGCAGGCGCAGCGGGGCGCGGTGGCCGAGCCCGCCACCGGCGAACGCGGCCTCGGCGCCACGGCCGACGACCCAGCCGGCCAGCAGCATCATCGGCAGCGTCACCGCGGGGACGAACCAGTTCCAGTCCGCGACCGACGTCACGGCGAACGCCGCGACGACGCCGATGGCCGCCGCGATGCCGTCGCGCTCGGGCGTCCGGGCCCCGGTCCGCAGCGGACCGCGCAGGCCGATCGCCCGGGCCGCGGCGGCGAGCCAGGCGGCCGCGAGCGCCAGCTGGGTCAGCATGCCCAGCCAGCCCATGTCGGCGAGGGTCTGCGGCACCCAGCCGTGCGCGTGGCGCGCGACGCCACCGTCGTCGCGCCGGGCACGCGACTGCACGGCCGCAAAGCCGTTGGCGCCGACGCCGTGGAACTTCTGCTGGTCGTAGAGCCGGAAGGCCTGGCGCCAGTAGTTCGAGCGCGTCGACTGGACGGCGGTCAGGCGCGACGGGTCGCCGGCCGGCAGCGCGACGGGCGGATCGACGATCTGGTCGTAGGCGTTCGTGATCGAGCCGGTGAGCCCGCGCTCGCTCGCGGCCAGCAGACCGACGCCGGCCAGCGGGATCATCGCGACGGCGACGAGGATGGTGGTGCCCAGGCGCCGGCGCTCCGGCGTGCCGACGCCGGCGAAGACCGTCGCGAACTCGATGACGAGCCCGACGATCAGCAGGAGGACGAGCGCGACGAGCAGCAGGACGCCGAACTCGACGCCGGCGGCCTCGCGGGCGACGAAGACGACCTTGTCCGTCGACAGGTCCGCCTTCGCGAACGCCCAGATCGCGACGATGCCGCCGCCGAGCAGGCCGACGACGAGGATCAGCAGGCTGTGCAGGCGCCGCGGCGAGAGCACGAGCCAGAAGGCGATGCCGACGCCCGCGGCGACCAGGCCGCCGCGCGAGTACGACAGGAGCAGCGTGATGACCGCGACGCCGGCGACCGGATAGGCCAGGGCGTTCAGCGGGCGATAGCCGTCGCGGCGGGTGCCGAGCCAGAGGGCGAGCACCAGGGCGAACGCGGCGACCGCGCCGACGGCGTTCCAGTAGCCGATCGGGTCCTGCAGCCGGGCGAAGACGAGCTCCTCCGGCACGTTCGCCGGGAAGACCTTCGTCAGGAGGCCCCAGGTGCAGATGATCGTCGTGCCGAGCAGGACGCCGCCCAGCGGGGCCTGCCAGCGGCCCGGGGCCAGTCGTGCGGCGGCCGCGCCGCCGACGAGGACGGCGACGTAGGAGAAGGTGCGGTTGGCCTCGAACCACGAGTTCTCCGGCGACACCGACCACGTGATCGACAGGCCGGTGACGACCACGACGGCGAGGGCGGCCAGCACGGTCCCGGCACCCCAGGCGCGGGCCCCGCGGGGCGCCCACAGGGCACTGGCCACGGCGATCGCGCCGGCCAGGAGCGTGGCGGTGAGCAGCGGCGGGGTGGTGACGCTGACGTTGTCGCCGGTCTTCGCCTCGGTGGCGACCCACACGATCAGCGCCGCGATCAGGACGATCCACGGCGCGTCCCCGCGGGCGACACGGCGCAGCGCGGCGCCCCGGCGCGGGGCCGGGGCGGTCGGGGGCGGGACGACCGCGGGTGGGACGGCCGACGTGGCCGCGGGGTCAGCGCCCACGTCGGCGGCGGTACGCCTGGAAGCCGGTGGCACCGCCCGCGATGACGGCGGCCGCCGCGCAGGCGATCAGGGTCAGGAGCAGCGGCCCGGGCAGCGAGGTCTCGGCCTCGCCGAGCTGCAGCGCCGCGGCCGGGACGCCCGTGTTCTTCAGGTCGGCGGCGGTCTTCTGCGCCTGCTTGTCGGCCGAGGCCGTCGCGGCGGCCAGGGCGGCCGAGCGCTCCGCGGCGTCGGCGTCGCGGGCGTCGTTCTGCGGGTCGGGCGTCGTCGTGGTCGGCGCGGAGCCGGTGGTCGTGCCCGGCGTGGTGGTGGTGCCGCCCGTGGCCGCGGTGCCGGGGGTGGTGCCCGTCGTGCCGCCGCCGGTGCTCGTGCTGCCGCCGGCGGTGCCGCCGCCGGTCTTGGAGCCGCCGGTCTTCGTCCCGCTGGCCTGGTTCTGCTGCGCGAGGAAGATCGCGTCGGCGCACTCGGAGTAGTCGCCCGTGTACGCGTCGAGGTTGCGCAGCGCCTGCTGGAACTCCTTGGCGGAGTACGTGCCGTCGATCGTGCCGTCGTTGCAGTCCGTGAAGATGTCCCGGTAGTCCGCCTGGGCGGCCGCGGGTGCTCCCGCGAACGCGACGAGCAGGGTCAGGAGGAGGGGGATCAGGCTGAGGCGGTTGCGCACGAGGGCTCCGTGGGTGGGGCGCGGGGTGGGCGAAGGGCACACCGGGCGGCACGCGGGCGTGCCCGGTCAGCGACGTCCAACGCTACCAACACGTCCTGGCGCGGAAAGGTGCGGTGCTGACACCGTTCGCCCCCCGGCGGGGACGTCCTTCCGGGCGATCAGGTCGCGTGCTGCTCGGCGTCCTGGACCGCGGCGACCATGCCTGCGGCCCATGCGTCGTACGTGAACGGTCGCACGTCTCGGCGTCCGGCGTCGCCCAGGGCCTTCGCGGTGTCCGGGTTCATCGCCAGGCCGGTCAGGGCGCGGGCGAGCTCGAGCGGGTGCGAGGCGGGCACGACGCGGCCGTTGCGCCCGTCGCGCACGAGGCCGCCCATCGCGGCCCCGACGGCGTCCGTGGCGACGACCGGGACGCCGCGGTGCAGCGCCTCGTTGCAGACGAGGCCCCACGGCTCGAGGAACGACGCGGTGCGCTCCGACGGGACGCAGAGGGCGTCGCTGTCGTCGAGCCAGGCACGGACCTCGTCGGGCGGGACCGGGCCGAGCGCGCGGACGCCCGGCAGCCCGGCGTCCGAGGCCGACTCGGGGCCCAGCAGCGTCAGCTCGGCGCCGATCGCCTCGAAGAGGTTCGTCTGGCGCCAGGCGACGAGCAGGATCTCGAGGCCCTTGCCCGGGGCGTCCCGGCCGACGTAGGTGATGCGGAACGGGCTGCCGGGCGGGCGCGGCGTCGCGACGGGGTCGACCCAGACCGCCGGGTCGACGGCCTGCGGGGCGATGTGGACGCGGCGGCCGCCGAGCGCGCGGACGTGGGCGGAGACGTGCGCGCCGTAGGTGGCGACGGCGTCGGCGTCGCGGACGATCCGCCGCAGCATCGGGCGGGCGACGACGAACGCGGGGGTGGTCGGCTCGTGCCACATCGCGCTCCACAGCACGAACGGTGTGCCGCCCATCCGCGCACCGCGCCAGGCGGCCGGCAGGGCGATCCGGCCCGCGGTGCCCGCGATCACCGCACGCCAGCGGCCGCGGGCGCTCGCCAGGCGCAGCACCTCGGCCTGGCTCACGCGGTGGGTGGGGACGCCGGGCTCCTGCACCGACTCGGTGAAGTGGTGGTTGCGGCCCTCGAAGACCGCCACCTCGACGGGCGTGATCTCCGCCAGGGCGCGCAGCGCACCGACCCGCTCGGGCGGGACCCGGGAGGTGACGAGGAGGATCGGGCGATCGGAGCGGGCGGGGGCCACGAGACGGATCATCCCGCCTGGGCGTCCGCGGAGCGACCGGGGGTGGCCGCGAGGTCCGACTGGCCGCCGTCGACCACGCCCCGGTAGGCCCGGAGCGTCTGTCGTCCGCAGCGCTCCCAGGTGAACGACTCGGCGACCGTGCGGCGGGCCGCGACGCCCAGGGTGCGACGGCGCGCGGGGTCGGTCAGCAGCGCGTCGAGCGCGCGGGCCAGCGCGGAGACGTCGCCCGGCGGGACCAGGACGATGCCCTCGCCGACGGCCGAGATCTCCTGCGGTCCGGGCTCGCCCATCGATGCAACGGCGGGCATCGCCGAGGCCATCGCCTCGACGTACGCCACCCCGAACGCCTCGTCCACCGAGGGCATCACGAAGAGGTCGGCCTCGCGGGCGGACTCGAGCGCCTCGCCGTGGGGCAGCTGGCCGCGCCACTCGATCCGGTCGTCGACCCCCAGCTGCTCGGCCAGGCGCGCCAGGGCGGGACGCTCCGGGCCGTCGCCGATCACGCGGTAGCGCGCGCCGGGATGGCGGTCGCGCAGCACCCAGAGAGCGCGGACGACGTCCTCGTGGCGCTTGCGCGGAACGACGTGGGCGACGGTGACCAGGAGCGGCTCGGGGACGACGACGTCGACGGGGCGCAGCACCTGGCCGTGGCCCCAGCGGCCGCGGGAGCGTCGGGGGGCGGCGACGGCGTCCGGGTCGCCGGGGATCGCGTCGGGGGCCGAGGGCGCGGCCCAGCTGCGGCGCCGGTGCCAGGTCTCGACGGCGTCGGGGCCCGGCAGGTCGGTGCCCAGGCGGACGACGCGGGTGCGGGCGGCGCCGAGCTCGAGGCAGCGGTCGGCGGTGCCCGCGCTGTTGGCGAGGACGAGGTCGGCGCCCGCGAACGCGTCGCGGACCGCGCGCTCGCCCTCGGGCGAGCGACGGGCGGTGTAGTACACGTCGCCGCCGTGGACCGAGACGATCACCGGGACGCCCGAGAGCGGTCCGGTGGCGCACGCCCGGCGGACGGCGTCGCCGGCGGGCACGGCGTTGTGGGCGTGGACGACGTCGAAGGGGAACTCGCGGTGCAGCCGGCGCAACGCCCGGCGCAGCGGCCGGGCGGCCCAGCGGCCCCAGCTGCCGTAGGAGCGACCGCGCGGCGGGCTGTGGAACCGCACGTAGGTGACCGGGATGCCGTCGAGCTCGGCCTCGCGCGGCTGCGAGCGCATGCGGCGCAGGACCCGGACGAGGTCGCGCGGCCGCGTGGCCTTCGGCGGGACGGGGCGGTGCAGGACGAGGACGCGCACCTCGGCGCCGGCGTCGCGGGCGGCGACGGCCTGGCGGTGCGCCCAGACGCCCAGGACGGGGTCGTCGGCCCGCGGGTAGAACTCCGCCACCACGCAGACCCGCAGCGGGGCGTCGCGGTCGCGCGGGGTCGTGGAGGGATCGGGGACGGACACGCCCCGTGAGCCTACGAGACCACGGCGCCGCGTCCCGTGACGTCCGCCGGGGGCCGCGCGGGGCCGGCGTCCGGCCGGCCGGGGGCGGGTTCGCGCTTCGGCCGGGTCAGTCGCCCGGGCGGGCGGGGCGGGCGGGCGGGACGTCGTCGTGGCGGGCGACGGTCCGGACCTCCCAGCGGGGCAGGTGCGGCCGGTCGGCCAGGAGCGCCGCCGCGTCGGCGCGGGCGTCCTCGCGGGAGTACCCCGAGCCGGCGGGCGCGGCGGTGTGGTCGACCGGCAGCGCGTCGACGATCCCCAGGCGCCAGTCGTGCTCGGCGGCCACGGCCGCCCAGTGGGCGTCGAGGCCCCAGCCCATGCCGGTGGCGGGCGGGAAGGGCAGCAGGACGTCCGCGGCCCGGCGGGAGATCGCCGTGACCGGGCCGATCTCGACGAACGTGGTCTCGCGCCACACCGCCCCGGGCTCGCGCCGGGTGAGCTCCCACGCCGCGTGTCCGTGTCGGCGGTGGGCGGGCTGGGCCAGGTCGAGGCCCGCGGCCTCGAGCAGCGCGACGAACCGGTCGAGGAAGCGCGGGACGAGCGCCACGTCGTCGTCGACGACCAGCAGCCAGTCGAAGGCCGCGGACCGCGCCTCGTCCTCGATCACCGCGAAGCGCGGCCGGCCGGCGGGGTCGACGACCCGCAGGTCGACGTCGTGGTGGGCCGAGGCAAGGGGCCCGCGCAGCGCCTGGACCCGTGCGGCGTTGGCGGGCCGCGCGGGGACGACCACGAGGACGCGGCGGCGCGGCGTGGCGGACGCCAGACGGTCGAGGTCGCGCAGGACCCCGGAGGTCCGCAGCCGCGCGTCGAGCCAGCGGTCGTGGGCGCGCAGGAGGTGGGCGCGACGGCCCGCGACGTGGCCGCTGGTCCCGGCGAGGACGTCGTCGGGCCCGGGGGTCCAGCCGCCCTCCGGCGCCGGGGCGGGGGCGTAGCCCAGGAGCGCCTCGCGGGCGCGGCCGGCGGCGTGG
>NZ_JAURWA010000116.1 GCF_030655195.1 Patulibacter sp.
CGGCGGGGGCGAGGAGGGCGCCGCCCGCCGCCGCTCGCGCCGCGCGGCGCGGAGCGTGCGTCGCCGGTGCCCGTCCGGCCCGCGCAGGCGGTGGGGTACGGTCGCGACATGACGACGTCGCGCGCGATGCAGGCCCCCGGACCCGGAGCTCCGCTCGAGCTGGTGGAGCGCGAGCTCCGCGAGCCGGGGCGGGGCGAGGTCCGCGTCCGGGTGGAGGCCTGCGGGGTCTGCCACTCCGACGCGTTCACGATCGAGGGCGGGATGCCGGGCATCGAGTACCCCCGCGTCCCGGGTCACGAGATCGCCGGCACGATCGAGGCCGTCGGCGAGGGCGTCGAGCCGTGGCAGGAGGGCCAGCGCGTCGGCGTCGGCTGGTTCGGCGGCCACTGCGGCCACTGCGACCCGTGTCGCCGCGGCGACCTGATCTCGTGCGTCAACGGCCGGGTGCCGGGCATCGCCTACGACGGCGGCTACGCCGACCACGTCGTCGTGCCGCAGTCCGCGCTCGCGTCGATCCCGGACGAGCTCTCCGCGGAGGACGCCGCGCCGCTGCTGTGCGCCGGCATCACCACCTTCAACGCGCTGCGGGAGAGCGGTGCCCGGGCGGGCGACCTCGTCGCGATCCTCGGGATCGGCGGCCTGGGCCACCTCGGCGTCCAGTACGCCCGCAACATGGGCTTCGAGACCGTCGCGATCGCCCGCGGCACCGAGAAGGAGCAGCGCGCGCGCGACCTCGGCGCGCACCACTACATCGACTCGACGGCGACCGACGTCGCCGAGGCCCTGCAGGAGCTGGGCGGCGCCCAGACGATCCTGGCGACCGTCACCGCGCCGGACGCGATGAGCGCCGCCGTCGGCGGCCTGCGCCCCCGCGGCCGGATGGTCGTCGTGGGCGCGTCCGCCGACCCGATGCAGATCCCCCCGTTCGCGCTGATCCCGGGCAGCACCGGGGTGCTCGGCCACGCCTCGGGCACGTCGAAGGACTCCGAGGACACGATGCGCTTCAGCGCGCTGCAGGACGTCCGCCCGACGATCGAGACCTACCCGCTCGAGCAGGCCGCCGAGGGCTACGCCCGGATGATGAGCGGCGACGCGCGCTTCCGCGTCGTGCTGACCACCGGGGCCTGAGCCCGCCGCCGCCGATCCGCGGGTCGCTCTCGCCGGCGACCCGCGGATCCGGCCCGCGGCGGACCGGGCCGGGCCCGACGGCCGGGCCGCGCCCCGGACGCGAACGTATGATCCGCCGATGGCCGCAGGCACGTCCCGACTCGCTGCGACCCGAGAGTCCGACTTCCCCAAGTGGTACCTCGAGGTCATCAAGCACGCCGACCTCGCGGAGAACTCCGTGGTCCGCGGCTGCATGGTCATCAAGCCGTGGGGCTACGCGATCTGGGAGCAGATGCAGGCCGACCTGGACCGGCGCTTCAAGGAGACGGGGCACGTCAACGCGTACTTCCCGCTCTTCATCCCGAAGTCGCTGATCGAGAAGGAGGCCGACCACGTCGAGGGCTTCGCGAAGGAGATGGCGGTCGTCACCCACCATCGCCTGAAGGCCGCGGACGACGGCTCCGGTCTGGTGCCCGACGGCGAGCTGGCCGAGCCGCTCGTCGTGCGCCCGACGTCCGAGACGATCATCGGCGAGTCGTTCTCCCGCTGGATCCAGTCCTACCGCGACCTGCCGCTCCTCATCAACCAGTGGGCCAACGTCGTCCGCTGGGAGCTGCGCACGCGCATGTTCCTGCGCACCACCGAGTTCCTCTGGCAGGAGGGCCACACGGTGCACGCGACCGCGGAGGAGGCCGCCGAGGAGACCGCGCGCATGCTCGAGGTCTACCGCGCGTTCTCGGAGGACGTCCTCGCGATGCCCGTGATCACGGGCGAGAAGACCCCCGAGGAGCGGTTCCCGGGCGCGGTCCGGACCTTCTGCATCGAGGCGATCATGCAGGACGGCAAGGCGCTCCAGGCCGGCACCTCGCACGACCTGGGCCAGAACTTCGCCAAGGGCTCCGGCATCACGTTCTCCGACAAGGAGGGCGAGGTGCAGCACGCCTGGACGACCTCCTGGGGCGCGTCGACCCGCCTGATCGGCGGCGTGATCATGACCCACTCCGACGACAACGGCCTGCGCCTGCCGCCGTCGCTGAGCCCGCACCAGATCGTCGTGATCCCGATGGACCTCGACGACGAGGTCGTCGCCGCCGCCCAGGAGCTGGCGACGAAGCTCCGCGGCCTAGCCTGGCGGCGGGCCCCGGTCCGCGTCCACGTCGACGGCCGCGACTTCGACGCCCCCACCCGTCGCTGGGAGTGGGTCCGCCGCGGCGTACCGCTGATCGTGCAGCTCGGCAAGCGCGACCTCGGCTCCGGCAAGGCGATGCTCTCCCGCCGCTGGCGCGAGCAGCCCGACCGGGAGCTCCTCCTGCAGGACGAGATCGTCGCCCAGGCCGTCGAGATCCTCGAGGACGCCCAGACGACGATGTGGAGCGAGGCCGCCGGCTACCGCGACGCCTTCCTGCGCTCCGACTTCACGAGCGTCGAGGAGATCGCCGCCGCGTACGAGTCCGGCTTCGACGGCGTCGTCATCGCCCCGTGGGACGGCGAGGCCGACATGCCGGAGCGTCTGGCCAAGCTCGCCCTGAGCCGCCGCTGCGCGACCCTCACCCGCCGCACCACGGCCGAGACCTGCCTCTTCTCGGGCAACCCGGCGACGCAGGACCTGGTGCTGGCGAAGTCCTACTGAGCGCGCGGGGCGTGGGGCGCCCGGTCGCACGGGCCGGGCGCGGTGCCCGGTGACACCTCGATCACCGGCCGCTCACGAGGGCTTCACATGGCGCGCTGGGCGTGGCTCTAGCGTCGAGGAGCGAGGACGGGATCCATTCCCGTATCTCGTCCGCCCCTCGTCGCTCACCCTCACAGGAGCCCCATGCTCGACCCCCTGGCCGCCGCCCGAGCCGCGTCCGACACGCCCGCACCCGCCGCCACCCCCGCGTCCGGCCACACCCGGCGGGGCTTCGTCCGCGGCGTCGCCGTCGCGGGCGCCAGCACCATGGCCGCCGTGGCCCTGGACTCCGCGGGGGCCACGTCCCTCATGGGCGACAGCGCCGTCGCCGCGGGCCCGCCCACCCCGTTCTTCGACTTCGAGGCGATCGCCGCGTCGTCCGCCGACCGCTTCGAGGTCCCCGAGGGCTTCCGCGCCGACGTCGTCATCGGCTGGGACGACGCGTTCCAGAACACGGACGGCACGAAGCTCCGCTACGGCTTCAACAACGACTTCCTGGCGTACATGCCGCTGCCCGGCAAGCCGGACGAGGCGCTGCTCTTCGTCAACCACGAGTACCCCGGGCCGTTCTTCCAGCACGGGCACGCGACCGCCGCGGAGAAGACCCCCGCCGACATCGCGCTCGAGAAGTCCTCCGTCGGCAACTCGATCGTCCACGTCCGCCGGAACGCGGAGGGCGTCTGGACCGTGGTCTCGCCGTCGCCGTACAACCGCCGCATCACCGGCGACTCGCCGGCGTGCAGGGTCACCGGACCGCTCGCCGGGAAGGCCGACGCCGCGCTGGCCGACGGCACGCTCGTCCGCGTCGGCCAGAGCGCCGAGCGCCCCGACGTCATCGACGGGTCGATCGCCAACTGCTCCGGCGGCATCACCCCGTGGGGCACCGCGCTGTCCTGCGAGGAGAACTTCCAGGACTACGCCTCGGCGTCCGGCTACGGCTGGGGCGGCACCTACTCGCTGACGACGAACGCGAACTACGGCTGGGTCGTCGAGCACGATCCCTACGACGCGTCCTCCACCCCCCGCAAGCACACCGCCCTGGGCCGCTTCCGCCACGAGAACACGGCGTTCCGCCACGTGGCCGGCAAGCGCTTCGTGCTCTACATGGGCGACGACAAGGTCAACGAGGGCGTCTACAAGTTCGTCTCGAGCCGGAAGTTCGTCGAGGGCCGGCGCGAGGAGAACCTGAAGATCCTCACGGAGGGCCAGCTCTTCGTCGCGAAGTGGTCGCCCGAGGGCCGCCGCCGGTTCAAGAACGCGGACGGCTCCGGCCTGCTCACCGCGACCTCCGGCACCGGCGAGTGGGTCCTCGTGAACGAGTCCGAGCTCGTCGACACCGCCTCGCACCTGCGCAAGCGCTTCGGCGCGGACTACGACAAGTACTTCGCGACCAACCGCCCCGAGGACGTCGAGGTCGACGTGGACGGCACGGTCTACGTCTCCTTCACGAACAACTCGGGCGTCAACGATCAGCACGGCGCGATCCGCAAGCTGCGCGAGCAGAACAACGACCCGACTGCGGCGACGTTCACGTGGGAGGACTACGCCGAGGGCGGACCGTCCGGCCGCGACGACGTCGGCGAGCAGGGCTTCTCGTCCTGCGACAACCTCGTCTTCGACGACGCGAACAACCTCTGGGTCGTCACCGACATCTCGTCGAGCTCGCTCAAGGGGTCCTCGAGCCAGAAGGCCTACTACGCCTACCACGGCAACAACGCGGTCTTCATGATCCCGCGTTCGGGCCCCAACGCCGGCATCGCCTACCGCTTCGCGAACATGCCGATCGAGGCCGAGGGCACCGGCCCGTACTTCTCCGCCGACGGCTCGACGCTGTTCGTCAACGTCCAGCACCCGGGCGAGGAGACGCCGACGGTCAAGGGCGCCGTGTACGGGAAGCCCGAGACCTACACGAGCTGGTGGCCGCAGGGCGACAGGACGGCCGGCGTCAACCCGTCGCTGCCGCGCCCGACGACCGTGGCCATCACCCGGGCCCGGCAGCCCGCGGGTCCCGGCACGCCCGGCCCCGGTGGCCCCGGTCCCGGCACGCCCGGCCCCGGCCCGGGCACGCCCCCGCCCGGCGGCAGCACGACGATCCCGCCGACGACGCCCGAGCCGACCCCGAAGCCCACGGGCAGGACGACGATCTCGGTGCCGGGCTCGGTGAAGCTCGCGACCCTGACGGGTCGGGGCATCACGGCGGAGGTCCGCGTCCGCGAGGCCGCCCGCCTGCTCGTGCAGCTGCGTGTCCGGGTCCCGAAGGTCGGGCGCTCGAAGGCGCGGACGATCACCGCCGTGACGGTCCGCCGCACGGTCGGCGCGGGTGAGCACGACGTCCGCCTGCGCCCCGGCGCGGTGGCCCGTGCCGCGCTGCGCCTGCGCCGTGGTCGCAAGCTGCAGGCCGAGGTGCTCCTCGAGGTCACCCCGGTCGACGGCTCGCCGAAGAAGCTGCGCCGCAGCGACCGCTTCCGCATCAGCTGACCGGCGGGGCCGGCGCGTGCGCCGGCCCCCTCCGTCCACCGGCGGCACGGCCGCCGGCGGGGCCGACCTGCGGGTCCGTCCCCGGCGATCTCGGCCGTCGGCCGGGGCGCGGGACTCAGCCGGTCTCGGCGGTCCCGCGCAGCACGACGTCGTGACCCGAGAGTCGGAAGCCGTGACGACGGGCGACGTCCTCGATCGCCCGCTCGAGGTCGTCGTCGGCGAACGACCGGACCTCGCCCGTCACGTCGTCGACGAGATGGTGGTGATGGTGCTCGGGATCGGCGATCTCGAAGCGCGCCACGCCGTCGCGGCCGTCGAGGCGGTGGACCAGGCCGAGCTCGGAGAGCTCGTCGAGCACGCGGTAGACCGAGGCGGTCGAGCCGGTGCTGCCGGTCCGCAGCCGGTCGGAGATCTCGGCGGCGGTCAGCAGGCACTGGCCCTCGCGGGCGAGGAGCTCGACCACGGCGGAGCGGGCGGCACCCGTGCGCAGCCCGGCCGCGGTCATGCGCGACGCGGCGTGCTCGAGCCATCGGTCCCGGGTCGCGACGTCCACGAACGCATCGTACCCGAAATGAGAACGGGTCTCACTCGCAGATCAATCGGCACAGCGCGCCGCGGTCAGGGCGCCGCACCCGGGGCGCTGCGTCGCGTCAGGAGACGACCGGCAGCGGGCCGTGGTCGTCGCAGTGGTCGACGTGCGGGTGGTGCAGGACGCCGTCGACGAGGTAGTCGACGTGGTCGCCGTGCGGGACCTCGGGGTGGCCGCAGTCCGGGCCGTGGACGTGGCCGCCGTCGTGGCCGGCGGCCGCGTGGGTGTGGCCGTCGGGGTGCGTCCCGTCGACCTCGATGACGTGCTCGTCGACGTGGTCCTCGTGCGGGTGGTGCAGGTGCCCGTCGTGGAGGTAGTCCACGTGACCGTCGTGCTCGACGGCCGGGTGGCCGCAGCCGGGGCCGTGGACGTGGGGGTGCTCACTGTGGGTGGCGTGGTCGCTCATGCCCCGGATGGTGCCCGGCCGGCCCACTTCCCCCAAGCAGCTGAGAGCGAGAAGCATTCTCGGGCGGGTGCGCCGGGTGGCCGCGGTACGCGCACGCGGCGGGGCACCCGGGGCCGGCCCGCCGACCCCGCCCGGAAGGGGTCAGCCCGGGAGGCTGCAGCCCTTCGCCTTGCCGGTGAAGCCCCGGACGACGGCGTCGGCGTTGTGGCGCTCCATGCCGATGTAGGTCGCGCCGTCGCTGCCCTTCTCGCCGAGCGCGTCGCCGTAGAGCGTCAGGTCCGACGAGGCTCCCGTCTCGCGGGCGATCGCCTGCGACAGCTTCGGGTTGACGGACGACTCGGGGAAGATCGCCTTGACGCCCTCGTCGCGGATGAGCTTCGTCAGCGCGTCCACCTGGCCCGCCGAGGGCTGCGCCTGCGTGGTCTGCGAGGGGATCGTCGCGCCGACGACGGTGATGCCGTACCGGCCCGCGAAGTAGTTGAAGGCGTCGTGGCTGGTGACGAGCTTGCGCTCCGCCTTCGGGACCGTCGCGATGCACTTCTCGATGCCGGCGTCCAGCGCCTGGACCTTCGCCAGGTACGCCGCGGCGCTCCTGCGGACCAGCGCGGCCGAGCCGGGGTCGGCCTTCACGATCGCGTCGCGGATGACCCCGACGGCGTGCTCGACGTTCGTGGGGTCGTGCCACCAGTGGGGGTCGAACTCGCCCTCGTGGTCGTGCCCCTCCTCCGCGTGCTCCTCGCCCTCGGCGTGCTGGTCCCCGTCCGCGTGCTCCTCGCCCTCGGCGTGCTCGTGGTCGTGGCCCTCCTCGCCGGCGAGCTTCGTCGGCACCGTGTCGCCGACCTCGACGACCGGGGCGTCGGTCCCGGACTGCTTCGCGACGTCGTCGACCCACCCGTCGAGCCCGAGTCCCGAGGCGAAGACGACCTTGGCCTCCGCCGTCGCCGTGACGTCGTTCGGACGGGGCTCGTACTCGTGGGGGTCCGTGCTCGGCTGCAGCACCTGGTGGACGTCGACCGCGTCGCCGCCGACCTCCCGGACGAGGTCGCCGAGCTGCGACGTGGTGGCGACGACCTTCACGACCGGGACCGTCGTGCCGTCGGCGGCCGTCGCCGTCGTGGTGTCGTCGGAGGAGCCGCAGCCCGCCAGCAGGGCGGCGGCCGCGGCGGCGACGGCGACGGCCGCTCCCCGGCGGCGGACGGAGCGGGCTGTGGGGCGGGAGGTCATCGGGTTCCTGACGTGCGACGGAGGACGCCGGGCGCGGTGCTCCGCACCCGACGAGCAGGAACCTTACATGAGAACGAGTCCCATCATCAGTGACCGTCGCCCCGCGAGCGCCGACCGCCGTCCAGTCTGTCGACCCGCGCCGCCTCGGCCCGGGTCGGCCGACGGCGGACGGCCCGGGGCTCGGGAGCTCCGGCTCAGTCGGCGGAGACCGGCGAGGACGCGCCCTGCGCCTGCACCGGCACGAAGTCCACCTTGTCGCGCACGCCGCACTCGGGGCAGTTCCACTCGTTCGGGACGGCGGACCACGGGGTGCCGGGCTCGACGCCGTTGTGCGGGTCGCCCGCCGCGTCGTCGTAGGTGTACTCGCAGACGGGGCAGCGGTAGGCGGCCTGCTCGAAGGTCTTCACGCGGGCGGCCTCCTCGGCGGCCATCTGCTCCTGGGCCAGGCGGTCGGCCTCGGCGCGCCGGGCGTAGACGCTCGCGCCCTTCTCGGCGGCCGGCGTGCCCGGCCCGAACTTCCGCAGCAGCTTCGCGCGCTTGCGCGGCAGGAGGTTCGCGCGGGTGACGTCGCCGCCGTAGTGGGCGAGGACGCGGTGGTCCATCATGCGGCGCCAGAGCGGCGGGATCGCCGCGACGACGATCATGCCGCCGTAGCCCGAGGGCAGCTGCGGGGCCTCCTCGAAGTGGCGCAGCGCCTGGTACCGGCGGGTCGGGTTGGCGTGGTGGTCCGAGTGGCGCTGCAGGTGGTAGAGGAAGACGTTCGAGGCGACGTTGTTGCTGTTCCAGGAGTGCTCGGGACGGCAGCGCTCGTACCGGCCGTCGTCCTTCTTCTGGCGCGTCAGGCCGTAGTGCTCGAGGTAGTTGACGATCTCGAGCAGCGTGAAGCCGAAGATCGCCTGGAACGCGAGCCACGGCGCGACGCCGACGCCGAACGCCGCGATCAGCACGCCGAACAGGACGACGCTCATGAGCCACGCGTTCAGCAGGTCGTTCTTGATCGACCAGGGGTTGCGCTTCAGGCGGCGCAGGCGGGCCCACTCGAGCTCGATCGCCGAGGTCAGGCTGCCCTTGACCGTGCGGGGCCAGAACGCGTAGAAGCTCTCGCCCAGACGCGAGCTGGCGGGATCCTCCGGCGTGGCGACCCGGACGTGGTGCCCGCGGTTGTGCTCGACGAAGAAGTGCCCGTAGAAGGTCTGCGCCAGGGCGATCTTCGCCAGCCACTTCTCGGACTTGTCGCGCTTGTGGCCGAGCTCGTGGGCCGCGTTGATCGCGAAGCCCGAGACGACGCCGACGGTGCACGCCAGGCCGATCGACTCGACGAGGCTGAGGTCGCCGCTCGCCCACAGCGCGCAGGCGCCGACGAGCGACGCGTACTGCAGCGGGATGTACGCGTAGGTGCACCAGCGGTAGTAGCGGTCCTGCTCGAGCCAGGCCAGGATCCGGTCCGGCGGGTTCTCCGCGTCCGTGCCGATGATGCTGTCGAGCACCGGCATCAGCACGTAGACCAGCAGGGGCCCGAGCCACCAGAAGACGCCGAGGCCGGTGGCCTCCACGAGCCCCCAGGCGAGGAACGGCGTGACGGGGATGACGAGCCCCAGCAGCCAGATGTACCGCTTGGAGTCGGTCCACGACGGCTCGTTCACGGGGCCGGCGTCACCGTGGTGGTGGCTGTGCTCGTGGTCGTGGTGGTCGTCGACTGTCGCCGTGCTCATGTCCCGCTCCCTTGCTCGCTCCGCCCGGCCTACGCCGTGCACCCGCAGCCTGACAGGGTGTCAGGTGCCGCGTCAAGGGCGGATCTCCCGAGGCACCGGGGCACGGCGGGACGACGGGCTAGAGTCCGCCGGGATGTCGACCCCCACCAGGCGCGACGGCACCGGCGAGCTCCGGCGCCAGGAGCACGCCCTGATCGCCGCCGCCACCGCGCTGCTCGAGGAGGGCGTCCCCTACGCCGCGCTGTCCGTCGGCGCGATCGCGGAGCGCGCGGGTCAGACGCGGACGGGCTTCTACCAGTACTTCCGCGACAAGCGCGACCTGTTGCTGGCGATGACGGACGAGTTCGTCGCGGGGCTCTTCGACGACGCCGACCACTGGTGGTCGGGCACCGGCGGCCGGGCGCAGCTGCACGAGACCCTGCGCACGATCGCGGCGCACTACCGTGGCTCCCGCATCCTCGTCCGCGCACTGATGGAGGCCGCGGGCTACGACCCCGATGTATCCGCGTACTGGACCGCCGCGATCGGTCGCTTCGTCGACGCCACCCGTGCCCGGCTGGTCCGCGACGGGCTCGACCCGGTCGAGGCCGGGGAGCTCGCCGAGGTGCTCGTCTGGATGGTGGAGCGCTCGTGCCACCTGCTCGTGCTCGAGGACGACGACGCCGGGGACGCCGGCCGCGTCGACGCGATGACGACCGTGTGGGCCCGGACGCTGTCGCTCGGGCCGTAGGGCCCACCCCCGCCGCCGGAGTCCGCCCCCGGGATCGGCCGGGGCTCGGGCTCACCCGCGAGCCGGCCCCGCCAGCGCCGCGTCCAGCCGCAGCGCCACCAGCAGCTCGGTCCGCCGGTGCGCCAGGACCGTCGGCAGCACGGCCTCGGCCCGGCGGACGTGTTGGCGGACCGTGTTCTCGTGCACCCCCAGCGCGGCGGCCGCGGCGGCCTGGCTGCCGCACGAGAGCCAGGCCAGCAGGGTGCGTCGCACGCGGACGTCGTGCGGGTCCTCGCCGGCCAGCGGCCCGAGCTCCTCCGTCGCGTAGCGGCGCGCCTGGGTCTCGTCGGCCAGCAGCAGGGCCTCGAGGCGGACGTCGGCGTACCAGCTGGGTGCCGCGGCGCCGGTCGCCTCCGCCACCACCCGCTGCACCCGCCGGGCCAGCAGCGCCTGGGCGCGCGAGCGGCGGAACCCGTCCACGCCCGCGCCGGGCTCGCCCACCGCGACGCGCCCGCAGACGGTCGACAGGTGCCGGCGCAGGCGCCCCACCGCCTCGGCGTCGAACCCCTCCGCCCGTCCGAGCCAGAGCACCCACGTGCCCGAGCCCTCGTCGCGCAGCGTCGTCGCCGTCGCACCGGCCGCGGCCGCGATCCGCGCCGCGACGGTCTCCTGCGGCACCCGGCCCTCGGGCTCCACGAGGACCGCGAGGTGCTCCGCCGACAGGCGGTAGCCGAGCGTCGCCTCCCAGCGGGGGTCGGCCGGGCCGTCGTCCGCCAGCAGGTCGTCCAGCGCCACCCGGCGCAGGTCGTCGACCCGGCGGGCCATGCTCGCGCGGGTCGCCTCATAGGCCGGCACGACGACCGCCAGCACCCGGTCGACGTAGGCGAAGAGCAGCCGGCCGGGCGCCCCGATCAGCGCACCGAGGTCCCCGGGTGCGGGCTCGGCGGCGGTGACGCGGTCGACCCAGGCGTCCCACAGCAGGCCCGCCCCGATCCAGTAGGTCCGCTCGAGGACGCCCAGAGGGATCCGTGCCTCGGCGGCCGTCCGGGCGAACGCGATCGCGTGCTCCGGGGCGACGTCGTCGAGGGCGAGGCGCCCCGCCCACAGGTCGACGACCGCGCGGACGTTCTCCCGGACGCACGAGCCCAGCAGCGAGCGGAAGGCCGGGTCGTCGTCGCGCTCGGGGTAGACCTCGGCGACGATCTGCCCGACCACGCGGTGGGCGAGCGCCAGGACCGGGACGTCGCGTGCGAGGTCGTCCGGCCCCAGGCCGACCCGGGGCCCCCGGGCCCAGGGCGACGGCGGCCCCGCCGGGGCCCGGCGGCCGGCCGTCCGCGTCGGCGGGGGCGTCGCGCGCCGTCCGTGGAGCACGACGGCGGACGGGACGTCCGTCGGGGCCTGCATCTCCGGGAGCGCGTGCACGTGAGGACGCTACGTCCGGGGTCCCGGGGCGGCCATGACCGAACCCGTGAGCCCGTCCCCCGGCCGCTCCCGGGATCCGCCAGCGACGTGGGTTTCCGACACCCGGGGGCCGCCGGACGCGGGCGATCCGACAGGCGCGTGTCGGAGTCCGCCTGGGACGGTCGCCCCAGACCCGTCCGAGGACGACGCCGCCCGGCGTCGCGGGACGGGACCCACCGAGACCCCCGGGACCGGGACGCGCGTCGACCGACACGCACCGTCGGCCCCACCGAGGAGGAGAGCGAAGCATGCCCAGCAAGCACCCCGTCGTCGTCTACGGCGCCAGCGGCTACACCGGCCGGCTCATCGTCGAGTACCTGCGCGAGCTGCGCATCCCGTTCGTCGCCGCCGGCCGCAACGCCGAGCGCCTCCAGGAGGTCGTCGAGCGCGTCCCGGGCGTCGCCGACACCGGCGTCTACGAGGTCGCCGCCGTCGAGCACACCGTCGAGGCGCTGACCGAGCTGTTCGACGGCGCGAAGGTCGTCCTGAACACCGTCGGCCCGTTCGCCGACCTCGGTCACGAGGTCGTCGAGGCGTGCCTGGCCACCGGCTGCCACTACCTCGACACCACGGGCGAGCAGAACTGGATCCTCTCCGCCCAGGAGCGTCACGCCGCCGGCTTCGAGGAGGCCGGCCTGCTGCTCGCCCCCGGCATCGCGCAGATGTACACGACGGGCGAGATCGCGTCCGAGATCGCTCTCGAGCAGCCGGGCTACGAGACCCTCGACACCGTCGTCCTCTGGAAGGGCGCGCCGACCACGGCGTCGACGGAGACGATCTTCTCCAACCTGCTCTCGACCCCGTACAAGCTCGAGGCCGGCGAGTACGTCGCCTGGGAGGGCACGCAGCTCTACGAGGTCTCGATGCCCGGCCAGCACGAGACGGCGCTGACGCTCCCGTGGGGCGGCACGTCGCTGCCCGTCTGGTACAAGGACGACCCGCGCGTCAACGACGTCTCCTCGCTCGGCGGTGTCTACAACCGCGGCCTGATGCAGGTCGTGCTCCAGATCGCCCAGGCGGTCGAGGAGGCCATCCGCCCGCTGCCCGAGGACCAGCAGCGCGCGAAGCTCGACGAGATGGCCGCGGCGAACGCCGCGCCGATGCCGCCGCGCGAGATGGCGGCCTACAACCGCTCGATGGACTCCGTCCACGCAACGGGTCCGCTCAAGCACGCCCACGTCGTGCTGCGCGGCAACTCGAACTACAAGCAGACCGCCCTGCTGCAGGCCTACGGCGCGCTGCACCTGCTGCGCCAGAAGCCCGACCGCGTGGGCTTCGCGTCCGGCTGCCAGGCCTTCGGCCACCGTCGCCTGCTCGACGTCCTGCAGCAGTACGGCCTGACCGGCGAGCCGATCGTCGTCCGCGACTGATGCCCGCCGCCCCCCACCAGAAGGAGCGTCCCATGACCAGGACCACCACCAGCGGCGTCAGGAGGACCCCGTGATCTCGAGCCTCGAGGGCAAGCGCGCCCTCATCACCGGCGCCGCGGCCGGCCTCGGCAAGGCCACGGCCGAGCTGTTCATCGCCCAGGGCGCCAGCGTCGTCGTCACCGACGTCGACGGAGCCGGGGCCGAGGCGCTCGCCTCGGCGCTCGGCGAGAAGGCCGTCGCCGTCACCCACGACGTCACCGTCGCGGCCGAGTGGGAGACCGCCGTGGCCGCCGCCCGCGACGCCTTCGGCGGCCTCGACGTGCTCGTCAACAACGCCGGCATCGAGATCGGCAAGCCGATCACCGAGACCGGCCAGGACGAGTTCGAGCGGCTGATGAAGATCAACGTCACCGGCCCGTTCCTGGGCATCAAGGCCGCGGTCCCGGCGCTCGTGGAGTCCGGCGGCGGATCGATCGTGAACATGGCGTCGGTCGCCGGTCTGGGCGGCGCCCCGCTGCTCGGCGCGTACTGCGCGTCCAAGGGCGCGGTCGTGCGGCTGACGGAGGTCGCGGCGATCGAGCTGCGCGCCGCCGGCATCCGCGTCAACGCGGTCTGCCCGGCGTTCATCGGGACCGCCATGGTGGACCGGCTGGTCAAGCCGTTCGAGGCCGCGGTCGGCCTGCCGTTCGGCGACGTCGTGAAGATCAAGCAGGGACGTCTCGGGACGTCCGAGGAGGTCGCAGAGATGGTCGCGTTCCTGGCGTCGGACGACGCCGAATGGACGACGGGCGCCGCACACGTGCTCGACGGCGGACTGGTGGAGGGACTCCTGTGAGCGGCGAGCTGGAGGGCCGCGTCGCCCTCGTCACCGGGGCCGGCAAGGGCGTCGGCGCCGCGATCTGCGACGCGCTGGAGGGGGAGGGCGCGATCGTCGTCCGCACCGACATCAGCGGCACGGACGTCGAGCTCGACGTCCGCGACGAGGCCGCGGTCGGCCGCGTCCTGAACGAGACCGCCGAGAAGCACGGGCGGCTCGACATCGTCGTGCCCAACGCCGGCGTCGCGTTCGTCAAGCCGATCACCGAGACGTCGCTCGCCGAGTGGCGCGAGCTCATGTCGATCAACCTCGACGGCGTCTTCGTGACGGCCCGCGAGGCCGCCAAGATCATGGCGCCGGCGGGCAAGGGGGCGATCGTCAACATCGCGTCCGTCACCGGGCTGCGGAGCGCGCCGCTGATCGGGGCCTACGGTGCCTCCAAGCACGGCGTCGTCGGCCTGACGAAGACGATGGGCGCGGAGCTGCGCGACGTCGGGGTGCGCGTCAACTGCGTCTGCCCCGGGTTCGCGGACACCGAGATGGTGTCCTCACACGCGGAGGAGCTCACGGCCGCGATCGGCGCACCGGTCCACGACGTCATCGACGCGCGCCAGGGCCGGCTGGGCACGGCCGAGGAGATCGCCCGCACGGTGCTGTTCCTCGCGTCGGACCGGTCGAGCTTCTCGACGTCCAACGCGTACGTGATGGACGGCGGCCTGTACGCCGCTCTCGTCTGAGGCGAGGTGCAGCGACCGGGGGCGCGGGTCGGACCGGCTCGCGCCCTCGGTCCTCAGTCGCCGGTCGCCGGCGCCACGCCGGTCGTCGTGCCGGTCTTCGGCGTCACCTGGTTCTTGCAGAACGCGACCAGGTTGTACCCCGGGGCGCAGTCCGTCTTCGCCTTCCAGCGCTTCAGGACGTCGGCCTCCCACTTCGCGACCGCCTGCTGCGGCTTGGTCTGCTGCAGCTGCTGCCGGATCGCCGTCTTGACCGAGTCGAACGAGACCGCCTTGCCCGGCGTGATCTTGTCGACGCGGATCACGTACCAGCCGAGGTCGGTGCGGACCGGGCCGGCCAGCTCCGTCGCGCCGGCCGAGAACGCGGCGTCGCCGGCGGCCTTCTCCAGCTGCGCCCGCTGGACCTGCGTCAGCTTGCCGCCCTGCGCGCGCGACTGCTCGTCGGTGGAGTACTGCTGGGCGACGGACGCGAACGTCGCGCCGCCCTCCAGCGCGGTCCGCGCGGCCTTCGCGTCGGCCTCGTCCTTGGCCAGGACGACGTGCAGCTCGCGCGTCTCGGGCTGGCCGTACTGGTCGCGGTTGTCGTCGAAGTCCTTGCGGACGTCGTCGTCCGTGACCGGTCCGGCGTCGGAGGCGATCTTCTCCGTGACCTTCTGGTAGGTCAGCGACTGCCGCACGAGCTGCCGGAAGATGCCCTCGTCGAGGCCCGTCAGGGTCTTGAACTTCGCGAGGTTCTTGCGCCCGTCGATCTCCTGCGTGTAGGCCGCGTCCAGGGCCTTGTCGACGTCGCCGTCGGAGACCTCGACGTCGTCGTCCTCGGCCTCCTGCTTGATCACCTCGGTGGCGATCAGCTGCTGGACGGCGTCCGTCTTCAGGCGCTCCGGGATGTTCTCGCAGGCCTGCTTGATCTGGGCGGCGGTGATCTGCGCCTTGGCCTCCGCGGGGACGGACTCCGTCGCCGTCCTGATGCAGGCCGTGAACGGCGGGGTGACGTCGAGCAGCTTCGGCTGCGCGCTCTGGAACAGCTTGCCGTTGGTCACCTGCCGGCTGATCCGCATGAGCTGGAACCGCTGCAGCCGGTCGTAGTCCGCCTTCGAGACGACGGTGTCGCCGACCTTGGCGACCGCACCGGCGGGCACCCCGCCGTCGTCGTCCCCGCCGCCGCACCCGGCCAGGGCCAGTCCGGCGACGCAGGGGAGCAGGGGGAGGAGGGCGAGGCGGCGACGATCCACCCGGGCATCGTAGGCGCCGGGACGCCCCGCGCGTGCCGGACGCCCGGGGACGGGGCGCGGCGCCGACGGGACCGTCGAGCGGCCGGCGGACGGACCGGCCCGCCCGCCGGCCGCCGTCAGACGGCGGCCTGCGCCTCGGCGTAGGCCTTGCGCAGCGCGGGCTTGTCGTGCTTGCCGACAGAGGTCAGCGGGATGGCGTCGACGAGGTCGACGGTCTTGGGCGCCATCACCGCGCCCTTGCGGTCCTTGACCCACGCCTGCAGCTCGGCGGGCTCGACCTCCCCGTCCGTGACCACGATGGCCTTGACCGCCTCGCCCCACTTCTCGTCCGGCACGCCGATGACGCAGGCGTCGCGCACGTGCGGGTGCTGGAACAGGCAGGCCTCGACCTCCTTCGGGTACACGTTGAACCCGCCCGAGATCAGCATGTCCTTCTTGCGGTCCACGATCGTCACGAAGCCGCGCTCGTCGACCGTGGCGATGTCGCCGGTGTGGAGCCAGCCGTCGATCAGCGTCTCCGCCGTCTGCTCCGGCTTGTTCCAGTAGCTCTTCATGACGTGGGGCCCCCGGGCGACGATCTCGCCGCGCTCGCCGACCGGCACCTCGTTGCCCTCGTCGTCGACGACCCGCACGTCGGCGATCGTCACGGGCCGGCCGCAGGACGACAGGACCGCCAGGTCGCCGCGCTCGATCGCGTCGGCGTGGTCGGCGGCCGTCAGCGCGCAGAGCTGGTTGGGCGCCTCGGTCTGCCCGTAGAGCTGGACGAAGATCGGCCCGAGGCGATCGATGGCCTGCAGCAGCCGCTCCCGGCCCATCGGCGCGGCGCCGTAGATCACGGACTGCAGCGACGAGAGGTCGCGCGTGGCGAAGTCCGGGTGGTCCAGGAGCACGTAGAGCATCGTCGGCACGACGAGGGTCGAGGTGATCCGCTCCGACTCGATCGCGGCCAGCATCTGGGCGGGGTCGAAGCCGCCGAGGATGACGTTCGTGCCGCCGCGCATCCACACCGGCACGCAGAAGACGCCGCTGGAGTGCGTCAGCGGGGCGGCGTGCGCGAACACGGAGCGGTCCGCGATCCCCATCTCGAGCGCCTCGGAGACGAACGACGCGACGAAGCCCGACTGCGAGTGCTCGACGCCCTTGGGCCGCCCGGTCGTGCCTCCCGTGTAGAAGATCGCGGCCAGGTCGTCGGGGGCGGAGCGCCCGGCGCGCCCCTCGGCGGGCTGGGCGGCCAGGAGCGCCGCGAAGCCCTCGGGTCCGTCGTCGTCCAGCGACACGAGCCGCACGCCCGTGGCCTCCGCGATCCGGCCGGCCCGCTCCGTGAACGGCCCGTCGTGGACGAGCAGCTTGGCGCCGGAGTCGCCGACGATGAAGACGTGGTCCTCCTCCGACATGCGGGCGTTCAGCGGCGACACCGCGAACCCGGCCGCCTGGGTGCCGTAGAACGCGACGAGCAGGTCGGTGCGGTCCGCCGAGAGGATCGACACCCGGTCCCCGTGCTCCAGGCCGAGCGACGCGAACGCGTGGCCGGCGCGACGCACCGCGTCGCCGAACGCGGCGAAGGTCGTGCGCTGCTCGCCGTGGACGATCGCGTCGCGATCGGCGAAGGCCCGGGTCGCGCGATCCAGCAGGTCGCCGACGGTCTGATGGATGAACGACGTGGTCACGGCCCGACCCTACGCCCGGCCCCGCGCGCCGGGAATGGCGTCCGTCGCGAGCCCGCCGCGCGGCGCGATGACGGGATCCGTGAGCCCCCGCCGGGTCCCGGCCCATCGCCCGCGACGACGGATGTGCCGGGAACACATGCATCGCGCGTCCGGTGCGGCCTAGCCTGCGTCAGGCCGCGGGCGCGATGCGACGCCGGCCCGCGTCCCGCACGGGCGCCGACCGGAGCAAGCGATGACGGGCACCGCCACCACCGACGTACCCGAGGCCGTCCAGGACGCGGCGCTCGGCCTCGACCTCGACGGCTTGACGGCCGACCTCTGCGGGGGTCTGATGGACGACGTCTTCGCCGGCCGGCGGGCGGACCGCGACTTCGCCGAGCTCGTCACCTCGAGCACCCACGGCAACCTCGCCAACCTCCGCGACGTCCTCGCCGGGCGCTCCACGGTGACCGCCACGCGCCCGACGGCGGGGGCCCTGAAGCTCGCCGGGGCGACGGCCGAGCTCGGGCTCTCCGAGGCGCTGCTCGAGCGCGCCTACCGGTCGGGGCAGAACCGCTTCTGGAGCCGGTGGTTCGCCGCGTCCGGGCCGCACGCCCGCGCCAGCGGCACGCCGCTGGAGTCGTACCTCGGCCGGCCGAGCGAGCAGCTCTTCGCCTACATCGGCCACGTGCTGGAGCCGGTCGGCGCCGCCTACCGGGCCGCGGCGGACGAGCACCGGGGCGGGGCCGACCGCCTGCGCCGCGCGGTGCTCGGGCGCCTGGCCGACCCGCGGACCTCGGTCGCCGCCGACGAGGTGGAGCGCGTGCTCGGCTACTCCCCCGCGGCCCACCACGCCTACGTCGTCGTCCGGCCCGGGGCCACCACCTCCGCCGACGCGGTCGTCGAGCCGCTGCGCCGCGCCGCCTCCGCGCTCGGCGTGCTGGCCCACCGCGAGGGGCTCGGCGAGTGGGGTCTGTGGCTGGCCCTGCCCGAGCCGCTGGGCCCCGCGACCACCACGCTCCTGCGCCGCGGGCTGGCGGCCACCGACGTCGTCGCCGCGCTCGCCGGCGCCGGTCCGGGGGTCGAGGGGATGCGCCAGGCCCGCGCCCGGGCGCTGCAGGTCGCCCGCGTCCAGCGCGCCCTCGGGGACGCCCCGGCCGTCGTCTGCGACCGCGACGTCCGGTTGGAGACGCTCCTGCTGGACGACCCCGACCGCGCCCACGGCTTCGTGCTCGACGAGCTCGGGCCGCTCGCGGAGGGGGACGAGCGGGCGGAGCGCCTGCGCCAGACCCTGCTGACCTGGCTGGCGACCGGCTCGCACGTCTCGACCGCGGCGACGCTCGGGGTCCACGAGCACACGGTGCGCAACCGCATCCGCGAGATCGAGGCGCTCCTGGGTGCGCCGGTCTCCGGCCGCCGGGCCGAGCTGCAGGTCGCGCTGCGGCTGCACCGGATCGCCGGTCCGGCCGGCCTCGGACATCCGTCCCATCTGCTTGCGCCCTCGGCGTAGGCTCGCGCCCTCCACCCCTGCCATGTTCGACCCCGTTGGTGGCCCACCGATGCTGACCCAGGACCTCCCCACCGCGCTACCCCGGTCCGCGGTCGCGACCGCACCGAGCCCCGAGGTCATGCGCGAGCTGCTGGCGGCGCTCGGCGGCGACAGCGCCGCGCACGGCCGGCGGATGGCCACGTCGGTCCACCAGCGGATCCCCGAGCTCTCCGACGTCGCCGAGCAGCGGGCGCTGTTCGCCGAGACCGAGGCCAGCTGCGCGGCCAACGTCACCGAGATCATGCGGCTCCTGGAGTCCGGCCTGCCGGTCTCCGACGTCACGGTCCCCGACGCCGCGCGCGACTACGCGGTCTCCCTCGTCCACCGCCGAATCCCGCTGGCCGTGCTCCTGCGCGCCTACCGGATCGGGCAGAACCACCTCTGGCTGACGTTCGCGGAGCGCCTGCGCCTGGTCGCCGGCGACGACCCCGCGTCCGTGCAGACGATGGAGTCGATCGCGTCGCTCCTGTTCGAGTACGTCGACCGCGTCTCGGACAAGCTCGCCGCGATCTACCAGCAGGAGCGCGACCAGTGGGTCCGCAGCGCCTCCGCCGTGCGGATCGAGACGGTCCGCGAGCTGCTCGACGGCGCGGCGATCGACGTCGGCGTCGCCTCCCAGCGCCTCGTCTACGAGCTGCGCGGCAGGCACCTGGGGCTCATCGTCTCGGCCGCGCCGTCCCCCGAGCTCGTGCCGCAGCCGGGCGCCCTGGAGCGCGCGGCCGTCGCCGCCGCCGGGATCGTCGGCTGCAAGGACCCGCTGCTGGTCCCGGTCGGCACGTCGATCCTCTGGGCGTGGGCGGCGACGGGCGAGCTGACCGACGCCGAGGCCGTCGAGCGGCTCGAGCAGCACGTGCCCCGCGGCGGGCTGCGCCTGGCGATCGGACGCCCGGCGCCGGGCGTCGACGGGTTCCGGGTCACGCACGAGGAGGCCCAGCACGCCGCCGAGCTGCACCCGGACGCCGGCGTCGGCGGTCCGGACGCCCCGACGGTCTCCTACCGCGCGATGGAGCTCCTGTCGCTCCTGACCGCCGACTTCGAGCGCAGCCGCCGTTTCGTCCAGCGCGAGCTGGGGCCGCTGGCGGCCCCCGACGACGCGACGGCCCGCCTGCGCGAGACGGCGCTGGCGTTCCTGGACCACGGCGGCAGCCACCTCGCCGCCGCCCAGGCGCTGCACCTGCACAAGAACACGGTCTACACGCGGGTCCGCAGGGCCGAGCGGTCGCTCGGCTCCCCGGTGGTCCCCGGTCGCGCCGCGCTGCACGCGGCCCTGACGCTCGCCGTGGCGATGCCCCACCGGGTCATCGGCGAGCAGACCGCGCACTGACCGGCGTCCGGGCCCCGGACGCCGCGTCCCGTCGGCCCGGGGGCCGACCCGCGCGGGCCCCGGGAGCCCGGCCCGCCGGGCACCGTCGGCCGTCCGCGGGCAGGGGTGTCGCGCACACCCGCCGTGGGACGCCGTCCCGGCCCGCGCGGCGGATCGCGCCTGCGCCGCCCCGGCGGGCGCCGCGGGGAGGTGTCGCCGACCCACGTGCCGCCCGCATTCCTGTGCGGACGTACGCGGCGGGGCCCCCACCCCGGTGGGAGGCTCGCGTCGCTGGACGACCCGGCCGCGCACGTGCGGTTCCCGGCGTCCCACCGCCCACTCCCCATCCGACCCAGGAGACGACCGTCATGGGCCTCACCACCGGGAACTTCCCACCCGTCGATCCGCCGACGTTCCTGCACATGCCGTACCGCGAGCGGATCAAGATCCTGTCGCGGCACTGGGCCGAGTACGGCTTCGGCGCACCCAAGATCGTCACGTTCATCTACCTGTTCCGGATGATCCTGTTCACGGTCGGCTGCGGCATCCTCGCGGCCACCCTGACCTCTGGCCTCAACCCGTTCAAGCCGGGTGAGTGGTTCGACGAGGCGATCGTCTGGCAGAAGCTGATCGTCTGGATGCTGCTGATCGAGTCGCTCGGCATGGGCGGGTCGTGGGGCCCGCTGTCGGGGCACTTCAAGCCGTTCACCGCCGGCTTCCGCCACTACTTCCGGATGGGCACGATCCGCCTCCCGCCGTGGGAGGACAAGGTCCCCGGCACCAAGGGCGACGAGCGGACGATCGTCGACGTCGGCCTCTACTCGCTGCTGATCCTCAGCTACGTCGTCGCGATCGCCCTCCCCGGGCAGTTCGACAGCGAGGTCGCCGCGATCTCCGGCATCGACAACCCGGACCTCATGGCTCCGCTGTCGGTGATCCCGATCATCGTCCTGCTCGTCGCCATGGGCCTGCGCGACAAGATCGTCTTCCTCGCCGCCCGCTCCGAGCAGTACCTGCCGGCCCTGATCTTCTTCGCGTTCTTCCCGTTCGTCGACATGATCATCGCCGCGAAGATCCTCATCGTCGCCGTGTGGGTCGGCGCCGGCTTCTCCAAGCTCACGAAGCACTTCGCCTACGTCATCCCGCCGATGGTGTCGAACACCCCGTGGCTGACCTCGACGAAGATCAAGCGCGCGCACTACCGGAACTTCCCGGAGGACCTCCGCCCGTCGAAGGGCGCGAAGTTCCTGGCCGAGATCCCCGGCACGGCGTTCGAGATCGTCGTCCCGCTCGTCCTGCTGTTCTCGACGAACGACACGATCACGCTGGTCGCCGCGATCATCATGCTCGGCTACTGCGTCTTCATCATCAGCTGCTTCCCGCTCGCCACGCCGATCGAGTGGAACGTCATGTTCATGTTCCTCATCGGCTTCCTGTTCCTCTCCCACAGCTCGTCCGACGGCTACGGGCTGGCGGACATGAACACCGGCCTCCTGATCCTCACGGTCGTCGGCATGGTGCTGTTCCCGATCTGGGGCAACATCCGGCCCGACCAGATCTCGTTCCTGCCGGCCCTGCGCCAGTACGCCGGCAACTGGGCCTGCGGGATGTGGGCCCTGGCCCCGGGCGCGGAGCAGAAGCTCAACGACCACGTGAAGAAGGCGTCGCTGATGCAGCAGGACCAGCTCGAGGCCGAGTACGGCAAGGACGAGGGCACCGTCGTCCTCCAGCAGCTCCTCGGCTGGCGCTCGATGCACAGCCAGGGTCGCGGCATGAACTCCGTGATGATCAAGACCCTCGGCGACGACGTCGACCGCTACGACCTGCGCGAGGCCGAGTTCGCCTGCAACGCGGTCGTCGGCTGGAACTTCGGCGAGGGCCACCTGCACGACGAGCGGCTGATCACCGCGCTGCAGCGCCGCTGCAACTTCGCGCCGGGCGAGTTCATCGTGGTCTGGGTCGAGTCGGAGCCCTACGGCAACGGCCAGCAGGAGTACCGCATCATCGACGCCGCCGTCGGGGTCGTCGAGCGCGGCACCTGGAAGGTCCAGGACTGCGTCGACGCCCAGCCGTGGCTGCCCGACGGCCCGATCCCGACGAACGTCACCTGGCGCCTGGACGGCTACGAGCGCGTCAGCCACCCGGGCGGTCGTGGCGGCTCGGGCGAGGCCGTCGAGCGTCGTCGCGCCGAGGCCGGCCAGTCGCAGCACGGTCAGGTCCGGGCGGGCGCCAGCACCCCCCAGGACGGCGCGGCGCAGGCCGGCGGGGAGCCCGTCACCGCATGAGCACGCCGGTGACGGGCCACAAGCACGACCGGTCCGTCACCGGATGACGAGCGCGACGGTGGTCGGCAGCGGGCCCAACGGGCTCGCCGCCGCCCTGACCCTGGCCGCCGCCGGGGTCGAGGTCACGGTCCTCGAGGCCGCCGACCGCCTGGGCGGCGGGACCCGCACGAGCGAGCAGACCCTCCCCGGGCTCCTGCACGACGAGTGCTCCGCCGCCCACCCGCTCGCCGTCGACAACGCGTTCACGCGCGCCTTCGACCTGGGCGCCCACGGGCTCACCTGGAAGTGGGCGGACGTCGAGTACGCGCACCCGCTCGACGGCGGCCGCGGCGCCGCGGCCTACCGGTCCGTCGCCCGCACCGCCGAGGGCCTCGGCCGCGACGGCAAGGCCTGGACCGCGGTCTACGGCAAGCTCGACGAGCGCTTCGGCGACATCGCCGAGGACTTCACGCAGCCCATGCTGCGCATGCCGTCGCACCCGATCAAGATGGCCCGCTTCGGCGGCTACGCGGCGATGCCCACGGCGGTCATGGCGCGGCGCTGGTCGACGGAGGAGGGGCGGGCGCTGTTCGCCGGCGTCGCCTCGCACGCCCTGCGGCCGTTCAACGCCCCGATGTCCGCCGCGATCGGCATCGCCCTGGGGACCGCCGCGCACCGCTACGGCTGGCCCGTCGCGGAAGGCGGCTCCGCGTCGATCACCGGGGCGATGATCTCGCTGCTGCGCGAGCACGGCGCCACGCTGGAGACCGGCGTCGAGGTCCGCTCGCTCGACGAGCTCGGCCGTCCCGACATCACCATCCTCGACCTCGACCCCGCCGGCGCCGCCCGCATCGCCGGGGACCGGATCCCCCCACGCGTGGCCCGGGCGCTGCGCCGGTACCGCCGTGGACCCGGCACGTTCAAGGTCGAGTTCGCCGTCCAGGACGGCATCCCGTGGACGTACGAGCCGACCCGCCGGGCCGGCACCGTGCACGTCTCGGGTGACCTGGCCGAGACGGCGACGGCCGAGCGCATGGTCAACCGGGGCCGCATGCCGGAGCGGCCGTTCGTGCTGCTCTGCCAGCAGTACCTCGCGGACCCGACCCGCTCCCGCGGCGACGTCCACCCGATCTACTCCTACGCCCACGTCCCGGCGGGCTGGACCGGCGACGCCACCGCGGCCATCGAGGCGCAGATCGAGCGCTTCGCCCCCGGCTTCCGCGACCGCATCCTCGCCCGAAACGTCCGCAGCGTCGCGCAGACCGAGGCCTACAACGCGAACTTCGTCGGCGGCGACACGATCACCGGTGCCAACGACGCGCTGCAGATGGTCTTCCGCCCCCGCCCGGCGCTGAACCCGTACTCCCTGGGTGCCCCGGGCCTCTTCATCTGCTCGGCCGCGACGCCGCCGGGCGCCGGCGCCCACGGCATGTGCGGCTTCAACGCCGCGACGAGCGCGCTCAAGGGCCTGCGGTAGGGGCGAGCGCGGGCGTCGCTCCACCGCCGGCGCCGCGGCGACGCCCGGTGGAGGGCGGTGCCCCGGCGTCCGCCGTCCCCCCCTCCACCGGGCGTCCCCGATCGACATCCCCTGCAGCGACCTGTTTAGTAACTATCTGGTTCGTTCGCTATGGTCGGGGCATGAGCGAGCACGGGTTCACCGCCACCTCCACCGCCGCCGAGGTCGTCGACGGCATCGACCTCTCGGGGAGGCGCGCCGTCGTCACCGGCGGTGCGTCGGGCATCGGCATCGAGACCGCGCGGGCCCTCGCGGGGGCCGGCGCCGAGGTCACCATCGCCGTCCGGAACCCCGCGGCGGGCGAGGAGGCCGCGCGGGACATCGCCGCGAGCACCGGGGCCGACCGGGTCCGCGTCGCACCGCTGGACCTCGCCGACCTCGCCTCGATCGACGCGTTCGTCGCCGCGTGGGACGGTCCGCTGCACCTGCTGGTCGACAACGCCGGTGTGATGGACGCGCCGCACGGCACCACGGCGCAGGGGTGGGAGACGCAGTTCGGCACGAACCACCTCGGTCACTTCGCGTTGGCCCTCGGGCTCCACCCCGCCCTGGCGGCCGCGGGGGACGCGCGGATCGTGTCGGTCTCCTCCAGCGGGCACGCCGCATCGCCGATCGTCTTCGACGACCTCTTCTTCGAGCGTCGCCCCTACGACCCCGGCCTGGCGTACGGGCAGTCCAAGACGGCCAACAGCCTGTTCGCGGTCGAGGCGACGCGCCGCTGGGCGGCGGACGGGATCACCGCCAACGCGCTGATGCCCGGCGGCATCTGGACCCCGCTGCAGCGCCACTGGAGCCCGGAGAAGCGCCGCGCCGCCGAGGAGCAGTCGCGTGCGGCCGAGGCCACGGGCCTGTTCGCGATGAAGACCCCGGAGCAGGGTGCCGCGACCTCGGTCTACGTCGCCACCGCACCCGAGCTGCAGGGCGTCGGCGGCCGGTACTTCGAGGACTGCCACGAGGCCGAGACGGTCGACGAGCTGCAGGGCATCCACGGGGTCCTGCCCCACGCGCTGGACCCCGAGGACGCGCGGCGCCTGTGGGACGTGTCGGAGGAGCTGGTCGCGCAGGGACGGGCCGCGCTGTCCGCCACGGGCGCCTGAGCGATACGCCGCGTCTCAGCGGCGCGAGCCGTCGGACTCCGCCGCGCGCAACGGGGCGGAGGGTCGCGACGGGTCGACGGTCTCGCCCGCGCGCACGACGTCCGGAGCCTCGTTGGCGTCCATCCCCGAGCGCCAGTGGTCGACGACGTCCTGCAGGCCCTCGGCCACCTTCAGCAGAGCGGTGGCGTCGGCACCGTGCGGCGCCTGGACCCGCGACAGCCAGTCGGCGGCGCGGGGGTCCAGCTCGGTGGCCAGCAGCCCGCGCCCGGCCTCCAGGGCCGCGGCGGCGGAGTGCAGCCGCCCGTGGTTGGCCTCGCGCGCCGCGAACGAGATCAGCTCCTCGCCCTCCAGCAGCGCGAGGCCGCCGGTGAGCGCGAGGCCCGTGACCTCGCCCGGTCGCGCGCGCTGCGACGAGGACTCGCGCCGACGGCGGTTGCCCAGCGCGTCGATCTGCTCGCCGATGCCGCCGCCCCCGACGACGTCGGCCGGCGCGTGGCCGACGACGCCCCAGAGCACGTCGTCGAGCGTCACCTCGATCGCGTACGGGTCGCGCTGCACCAGGCGGTGGGCCCGCACGGCCGCGTTGACGGCGGCGAGCGCGGCGCCGACCCACTGGCCGGCCTCGTCGGGATCGCGACGCCAGCCCTCGAGCACCGCGCCGGCGCGCCGCGGGTCCAGCGGCTCGCTGGCCCGCACGAGCGTGACGACGAACTGGGTGCCGGCCGGGTCCGGCGCGCGGCGCTTGCGCTTGCGCGGTGCCCCCCGCCCCGGGTCGGCGGGATCGGGGATCTCGAACTCGAGGACGTCCGCGCCGCCCTCGGAGCGCTCGACCCCGGTGGCCCGGTCGGGCTTGGCGCCCGACGGTCCCGCGGCGATGACGTTGCGGCCGGGCGGCAGCGGCAGCGGGCGGTCCAGCCCGAGCCGCACGTACGCCAGCGACGTCGTCCCGCCGCGACCCATCACTTCGCGCCCAGTGCGCTCGGGTCGGTCTTCAGCTGCTGCGGTGCCTTCGTCCCGGCGACGGGCGCCTTGCGCGTCCCGGGATCGGGATAGGCGTTGCGCTTGACGCCGTGGACGTGGCCGAAGCCGCCGATGTTCGTCAGCTGCTCGACCGCGTCGTAGACCTGCTTGGGCAGGGCCGTGATGGTCTCCTCGTCGACCAGGGCGTGGACCCGACCCAGGTTGCCGGTCACGTCGCGCGTGTCGGTGGCGGAGCCGAGGTTGGCCCAGACGGTGCCGATGTCCCGAGCGTGCGGCTTCAGGTACCGCAGGGCGGGGTTGAGGTTGCGCATCAGGGCGTCGATCGAGGGGACCGCGTCCTTCGTCGCCCCGCTGAAGTCCTTGAGCTTCGCGAGCATCGGATCGGCCCGGCGGGAGACGGACGGCAGCACGTCGAACAGCTCGCGGCCGGCGTTCGCCGACTCCTCGAGGCGCCGGGTCACCGCCGGCAGCGCCGCCATCGCCACGCGCAGGTCGGCCGTCACCGGTGTGCTGCGACGGGACACGCGACCGAGCTTGGCCGAGGTCTCCTCGAGCTGGCGCAGCGTGTCGGGCAGCTGGGCCAGCGTGGCCCCGATCTGCGCGTCGCGCGACGCCGCGGCCGCGGCGGTCCGCTGGCCCTGCACCGCGAGGTTGCGGACGTCGGCGGTGCGGTTGGCGAACGCCTGCAGGACCTGTCCGGTCTGGTCGACCATCTTCGCCAGCTGCGGCTTCTGGTCGCCCAGCAGGTCGCTGAGCTCCTGCACGTTCTTCAGCGTGACCGGCGTGGTGCCGAACAGGCGGCTGAGCTGCGCCCCCCGCTCGCCGAAGCCGCCGCCGAGCGAGTCCAGGTTGGCCTGGATCGCCTTGCGGGTCCGGTCGTCGAGACCGGAGAGGATCTCGTCCAGCTGCACCGCCTCGCCGGCCTGCGCGAGCGGAAGCACGCCGTTGTCCCCCAGGGGCCCCGACTTCGGCGAGCCCGGGTCGAGCTCGATGTAGTTCTCGCCGACCAGCGTCTTGGTGCGGATGCGGACCGTGGCGTTCTTGTAGAGCGTGCCCTGGTCCTTGTCGACCTCGAACGAGACGACGCCGACCGAGCCGCGGTTGGTCACGTCCTTGACGCGGCCGATCTTGACGCCGGCGCGACGGACGTCCGCGTTCGGGACGAGCTGGAACGCGGTCGGGACGAGCGCGCGGGCGCGGTTGCCCGACTCGCCGCCGGGCAGGTCGCCGCCGGCCTTGACGAACAGCCAGCCGAAGATGCCGATCGTCGCGATCATGAAGACCGCGATGGTCAGCAGCTTGCCGATGCGGTTCTCGATCCTCATCGGGTCGCTCCGTTCTGCGTGCAGGTCTTGTCCCGGCGGAGGTTGGGCTCCGCCACCTTGCCCAGGCTGAATGCGGGCGCACCCACCACGAGCTCACCACGCGGCCACGCGCCGTTCTCGTCGTAGTACTTCAGGACCGACAGCGTCCACTGGAAGAACTTGCTCGTCGTCAGCCGGCACGGGGTGATGTCCCCGCTCGCGCGGTCCAGGCGCGGCGCGACGGGCCCGAGCGTGTCGAACGCGTCCTTCAGCGCCGAGGCCGTCGGCGGCAGCGAGGTCGCCAGCGGCTTGAGGTCCTTGGCGGCCGGCCGCAGCGCGGTCAGCGACGGCGTCGCGTCCTTGCTCAGGCCCTCGAGCGACTTCAGGCCGGTCTCGAGCTTCGCGGCGACGGGGCGCAGCGACGCCAGGGCCGGGTCGACCTCGGTCTGCGCATCGCGCAGCGTCGCGAAGGACGAGCGCATGCGCGACAGCGTCCCGGGCAGCTCCGCGAGCGTCGCCGACAGCGTCTCGTCGTGCTGGGCGAGCTCGGCGACCGTGCCGTTGCCGTCACGGACGAGCTTCGTCAGCTGCTGGTCGCGGGTGTTGACCGCCGCGGTCAGCCGACCGAGGTTGTCGACGACCCGGGCGATCTCACGACGACGGTCGGTCATCGCGCCCGCCAGCTTGTCGGCGGTGCGCAGGAACGGGGCCAGCGAGGCGAACGCGCGCCGCAGCTCCTCGCCGTGCCCGCCGACGCCCTCGCCGAAGTCGTCGGTGAGCGCGGCCAGCCGGGCCCGCGTGTCGGTGTCGAAGGTGTTCAGGACGCCCGAGATGTCGACCGGCACGTCCGTGCGCTGCATCCCGAGGACCTCGTCCTTGCCGAGCTCCCCCGCGGCCTTCGTGCCGCGCGAGTCGATCGAGACGTACATGTCCTGCAGCGGCGTCACCGGACGCAGCCGGATCCGTGCGTTCTTGTAGAGCTCGCCGTACTTGTCCTCGAGCGAGAGCGTGAGGACGGCGTGCTTGCCCTCGACCTTCGCCTTGGAGATCAGACCGACCTTGACGCCGGCCAGCCGCACCTGCTGCTGGCCGGGGCGGACGCCCTTCACGTCCTGGAAGGCCACCTGGTACTTGCGGGTGGCCTGCCAGGGCCACTGCGCCTCCTGCTTGTGGAAGGTGAACCAGGCCGCGACGCCGGCGAAGGCGACGAGGACCAGGAGGATCCCGAAGGGCTTGCGCCCGCGCTTGATCTCGAGCCTGAGGCGGTCGCTGTTGAACCTCATCGGTCGCTCCCCTTCTTCGCCGCGCCGCTCTTGGGCCGCGGCGGGTCGTCCGGGAAGTCGGTCGCCGGCGGCAGGGGCGAGCCCGACAGCGCCTTGACGATGTCCCCGAGGGCCTCGCAGTTGATCTTCTTGTCGGCCGGGACGTCCGGGTCCGTCAGGTACGTCGTGCACGGCAGCGTCTGGAACGTCCGCTCGCTCGGGGCGGTCTGGAAGTTCATCATGAAGCCGTTCGCGTCGAACCCGGAGGCCGCGGAGCTCAGCGTGCTGAAGAACGGCCCGATGGCCTCCGACAGCTTCAGGTTCGTGTCCTTGTCGCGCTCGTTGAGCCACGGCAGGAGCACGTCGTTCGTCCTGGTCACCGTGGGCTTCAGCGCGTTGATCGTCGTGATGCCGGGGTCGACGGTCGTCGCCAGGCGGCTGACCGCCGGACGCAGCGCGCGGAGCGTCGGCTCGGCGTCGTCGAGGACGGTGTCCAGGCGGCGCAGGGCCGGCCGGGCCGCGTCGGCGGCGTCGGGCAGCGCCCGGGCGCCGGGGAGGAGGTCCACGGCCGTCGGGTCGAGCTGGTTCAGCGTGCCGCGGACGCGGGCCAGCGTCAGGCGGGTGTCGTCCATCGTGGCCGGTGCCTGGTCGAGCAGCGAGCCGAGGCTGTCGCGGCGGGAGGCCGTGACGCCGAGCGCGACGCGCCCGTTCTCGACGAGCCCGGCGAGGTCCTCGTCGGCCGTCGAGAGCGCGCCCATCGTGCGGCTGGTCTCGCGGACGAGGTCCGTGAGGTTGCCCGGGTTGGTGCCGCGGAGGGAGCCGACGCCGGTGCGGATCTTCTTGAGCGCGGGGCCGGCTGCGTCGATCGCGGCCTGGATCTCCTTCGGCTCCTTCGTGCCGGCGTCGAACGCGGCGATCGTCTCCTGCACGGACTTGCGCTGCGTCGGGCCGAGGGTCTGGATCGCCTGGTCGGCCTCGGTCTGGATGCTCGTGCGGTCCAGCGGGATGCCGTCCGCGCCGAGCTCCCCGTTGCCCGGCGTCCCCGGATCGAGGTCGATGTACATGTTGCGGCCGAGCAGCGTGCGCCAGCGGATGCCGGCGCGGGCGTCGCTCTTGAGGTCGAGGTCCTGGTCGTCCTTGATGCGCATGGTCACCAGGGCGCCGCGACGGCCGCGCTCACGCTCGACCTTCGTGACCTCGCCGACGTCGACGCCCGCGGTGCGGACGACGGTGCCGCCCTGGACCTGCGTGGCGTTGGCGAAGCGCGCCTGGATCTCTTCGCCGCCCTTGCCGAGGAACGGAATGGAGCGGCTGTAGCCCGCGTAGAGCACCAGGACGACGAGCCCAAGCAGGATGAACCCGTTGCGCAGCGGGCGCGCCCGGTGCATCCCGGGCTGGTAGGCGAAGCGATCGCGGATGCGGCTCATCGGAAGGTCCTCGCGTCCTGGCGGACGGTGCACGGGGCCGGGTAGGGGTTGTCGACGACCAGCGGCGAGCGGATCCCGGCGCCGGAGACGCTCTCCTCGCTGCCCATGACGTTCAGGCGGAGGGCGTTCAGCGTGCCGACGCCCTTCGCGCCACCGGGAACGCCGAAGCCGAGCATGCTCGACCAGTTCTTGGTGAACAGCGCGATGTCGCAGCCGTGGGCGCCGAGGCGGTCCACGATCGGCAGGCTCGATGCGAGCCCGCTGCGGATCGACGGCAGCACCGGATCGACCTCGGCCAGGAGCCCGAGGACGGGATCGACCGCCTCCTGCGCCTTGTCGAGCGTCGTGCGGGCGCTCTTCAGGCCCGCGGGGGACTCGCGGATCAGGCGGCTCGTGGCACGCAGGCCGGCCGGGGCCGGCTCGAGCGCCGGGAGGGCCGTCCGCGACAGGGCACGGATCTCGCGCAGGAACGGCTCCGTGTCCCGCAGCCCGGCCCGCGCGGTGGCCAGGGAGGCGGGGGCCGCGTCGAGCGAGGCCTTCAGGTTGTCGCCGTTCTTCGCGAAGGCGTCGAACGCGTCGGCGCCGTCGCCGAAGCCCTGCTTGATCGTCTCGCGGACCGGGTCGGCGGCCAGCGAGGCGCCGTCGGCACCGTTGATGAAGCTGCGCACGGCACCGGTCCGGTCGTTGATCGGCTTGGCGATCGCCTTCAGGGCACGCAGGCCCTGCGGTCCGTTGTCGAGGACCGCCTGGATGTCGCGACCGCGACCGAGGAAGCCGCCGCCGAGACCCTTCGCGAGCTCCTGCGCCTTCAGGCGCCGTTCGCGGTCGAAGGTGTCGAGCGTGGTGTCGAGCTCGGTCGACGCGGACGTCTGGCCCGTGCCGAGCATGTCGCCGTCCGCGAGCGGCGTACCCGACTTCCCCGGCTTCAGCTCGACGAAGCGGACGCCGATCGGGGAGCGCGGGCGGACCCGCAGGGTGGTGTCGGAGCGCAGCGGCTCGACCTCGGGGTTCATCTGCAGGTCGACGACGGCCTTGCCGTTCTCGACCCGCGGGTTCAGGACCTGACCGACGTTCTTGCCGCCGATGCGGACCTGGTAATGGCCCGTCAGGTTGTCGGCGTTGTCGAACGCGGCCCGGACCGTGAAGTACTGCTTGCCCGGGATGGAGTTCGGCGCGTAGTAGCCGACCAGGAACATGACCACGACGGCACCGATGCCGGCGAGGCCGATGGCCCAGAGCACCGGACGCGGCAGGCTCCGGCTGGCGGCGCGACCGCGGGGACGGGAGCGACTCATCGGTTCACCAGCCCGTTGAGGGTGTTCAGGACGCCGGGGATCAAGGATTCCGGCTTCTTCAGCGTCTCGGTCAGCTGCTCGATCGGGTTCGTCGACGGAGCGGGTGCGGCCTCGGGCGCCTTCGCCGCTGGGGCGGCCTGGGTCGTCGTCGGCTGCGCCTTGCGCTTGAGCTCGGTGCCCTCGGCTCCGGCCGACGGGCCGGGGTCCTGCGGCCTGTCGGCCTGGGCGCCGCCGTTGTTGATCTTCGACAGGAGGTTCGTGAGCAGCTCCTCGTCGAGGACGGCCTCCGTGCGGAACACGTGGCCGGCGGCGTCGCGGCCCTGGATGGTCCGCGTCCAGCCCTCCATCACCCGCAGGAGCGGGTTGACCTGGTCGTCCAGCACCCGGCTGAGCGGGTCGAAGACGGTGGAGAAGCGCTGGAGCTCACGTGCGGGGAGGCGCAGGCGGCCGACGACCGGCGTGCCCTTCTTCCCCAGGCGCGAGAGGTCCGGCGAGACGTCCTTGACCTTGGCCAGCGTGGGCCGTGCGTCGTCCTCGAGGTCCGGCAGGCGGTCGAGCGCGTCCGTCAGCGGCGGGGCCGTGCGCTGGAGCTCGGCGGCGGCGGGCTTCAGGCGCCCGGCCGCGGTGTCGAGCGTGGTCAGCGTGGCCTGCAGCTGGCGCAGGGTGCTCGGGGCCTGGTCGATCGTGGAGCCGAGCTTCTCGCGGTTCTGGGCCGTGACCTGCAGGGCCCGCTGACCGGAGTCGACGAGGTCCGCCAGGCGCTTGCCGCCGTCCGCGAAGGACTGCAGCACCCGGTCGCCGGTCGAGGCGACGCGCTTGAGCTGCGTGGTGTCCGCCGCGAAGCTCTCCAGGAGCAGGCGGCCCTCGCGCAGCGAGGACGGCATGCGGTCGAGCAGCGCGTTGAAGTCGGTGCCCCGGCCGCGGAGACCGACGCCGGCCTCGTTGATCAGGACGCGGAGCCGACCGCGGGTGGTCGGGTCGAGCGTGTCGATGACCTCGTCGAGCTCGACCGGCGCGCCGGTCCGCGACATCGGGATGGTCGCGCCGGACTTCACGGTGCGCTTGAGGTCGCCCGGGCGCAGGTCGACGTACTTCTCGCCGAGGAGGTTGACCGGGCGGGCGTCGGCGGTGGCGCCGGTGCCGATCGGCACGGCCCCGTCGCGCAGCCGCATCGTGACCATCGCGGTGTCGCGGGGGGTCAGGGTGATGCTCGAGATCTTGCCGCCGGGAACGCCGCCGATCTTCACGTCGGAGTTCTTCCGCAGGCCGGATGAGTCCTTGAACTCGGCCTTGACGGTGTAGCTCTCCTTGTCGGTGCCGGTGGTCGCGATGACGATCGCGACCACCGCGATGAGGACGACGGCCGCGATCGCGAGCAGTCGGGGGTAGGAGTGCCGCCTGGTGCGGTTCATCGCTTCTCCGGATCCTTCGACGGGTCGAGCGCGTCCTTCGTGACGCCGCACTCGGAGTCGAACCACGGCGATCCGGCGTTCAGTCCGGGAGGCCGGGGCATGGCGTAGCGGTTGTCGGTGCCCGGGATGTTCTTGAGGAACTCCGCGGGCGGGACGAGGCCGTTGGCGGACGTGATGCCCTCCTTGAGCTTGATCCGCACGTAGTGCGAGGTGTTGTCGTAGTTCTTCGTGAAGCCGCCCCACGTCTGCGTCCACGCCGCGATCTCGGGCGTGTAGTTGCGGATGCAGCGGACCACGGGCGCCAGGCCGCTGAGGGCCTCGCTCGTGGGCTTCATGAACGGGGTGGCCGTGTCGAGCAGCGTCGAGAGCCGCGGTGCCGTGTTGCGGACCGTCTTGAGCGTGGTCACCGCGGTCGGCGCGACGTCCTGCAGGCGGACGAGCGCGGGGCCGGCGGTCTTCGCCAGCGACGGGAGCTCCTGGGCCCCCGGGCGGATCGTCTGCATCAGCGTGTCGACCTTGTCGAGGCTGCCGTTCGCGCGGGCGAGCGTGCCGTCGACGTCCTTGAGCATCGGCGCGAAGCGGTCCAGCGACTGCGTGATGCGATTCGTGCGCCGCCCGAAGGCGTCGAACGTGCCGCTCGCGGCGCTGACGAGGTTGGAGACGATCTCCTGCCGCTGCCCGAGGGTCTCGGTGACGCGGTCGCCGTTGCGGATCAGCGCCTTGAGCGCCGTGCCGTCGGCCAGCAGGTCGGCCAGCACGTCGTTCGTCGCGTCGAGCGCGCCGGGCGCGTGCCGGAGCGCCGCCTTGATCTCGTCCTCGCGGTTCTTCGTCGACTCCTCGGCGCCCTGCATCGCGGCGCGAAGCCGGCTCCGCGTCTTGGCGCTGAGGGTGTTGAAGACCTCGTCGAACTCCACCGGGGTGGTGGTGTCCGCACGGGTGATGATCCCGTCCTCGGGGATGGGCGGGGCGTTCGTGGGACCGGGGGTCAGCGCCACGTTGCGCGTGCCGTTGCCGATCGTGGTGCCGAAGCGGATCTCCGCCTTGGTGCCACGCGGCAGCGGCCACGCGTCGGGGTCGCTGATGCCCAGATCCACGAGCGCCTGCCCGTCCTGGTACTGGACCTTCTGGACCTTGCCGACGTCGACGCCGTCGATCTGGACGTCGAGGCCCGGGACCACGCTGACCGCGGACGAGAACGCCGCGCGGACCGTGTGGTCCTGCTGCCGTGTCTGCAAGGCCCAGTATCCGAACGCCACCAGAGCCGCGGCGACGATGATGGCCCAGGGCTTGTCGAGGACGAGTCTCCGCACGTCAGCCTCCGACGGGGGACGCCGGGTTGAGGCCCCAGAACACCATGGTCAGGACCGACCCGATGATGTGGATGAGAACCAGGTTGAGGATCATGGAGCGGGCGGTCGCCGTACCGACGCCGACCGGTCCGCCCTTCGCGGTGTAGCCGTAGTACATGGCCACCAGCACGATGGTCAGGCCCATCGCCATGATCTTGACCTCGGAGTACAGGACGTCCATGGGCCGGATGAAGGCCCAGTGGACGCCTTCCCATCCGCCCTGGGAGACCTCCTTGATCTGGTTGACGATGATGATCTGGTCGGCGAGGTTGTGGAACGCCAGGCCGACGAGGTACATCAGCGGGAACGCGATGATGCAGGCCATCAGGCGCGTGGCCACGACGTAGCGCATCGGGTTGATGCCCAGGGACTCCATCGCGTCGAACTCGTTGTTGATCCGCATGGACCCGAGCTCGGCGACCAGGCCGCAGCCGACCTTCGCGGAGATGATGTAGCCCCACATGTACGGGCCCATCTCGCGGACGCCGCACCAGGCGGTGAAGACGCCGGAGTACGCGGAGGCGCCGTACCCGCGGAGCACGTAGTTGGCCTCCGTGGCGCACTGCATGCCGATGACGAACTGCATGAGCGCGACGACGGCGAGGGAGCCCGTGATCAGGATGCCGACCTGACGCAGGATCTCGGAGGAGTAGCGGAAGACGCCGCGCAGCTCCATGACCGCGCGGAGCGAGAAGGTCCCGATCTCGCCGACCTCCTTCAGCGTTCCGCGAACGGGGCCGGCGAGGCCCTCACGGAACCGCGCGGGAGCGGTCGGACGGCGGGTCGGGGACGCGCCCGCGAGCGACGGGGCCGACATCAGGAGAGGTTCCCGGTCTGGGGGAACGCGGCGAGCATCGTCGTCGTGAAGACGAAGTTGAACGCCCAGATCCCGACGAAGGACAGGACCACCGCCTGGTTGACGGCACGACCCACGCCCTCGGCGCCGCCCTTGACCGTCATGCCCTTGTAGCAGCAGACGACCGCGACGATGAAGCCGAACAGACTGGTCTTGATCACGCTGCCCAGCAGGTCGGGCATCGTGAAGTTCGAGCTGAAGGTGGCGAGGTAGCCGGCCGACGTGTCGCCGAAGATCGGCACCGCGGCGAGCCAGCCGCCGACGAGGCCGAAGACGATCGCGACGAGGTTCATCAGCGCGGTCACCAGGCCGAGGGCCAGGAAGCGCGGGACGACGATCGTGCGCACCGGGTCCATGCCGAGGACGGCCAGGGCGTCGAGCTCCTGGCGGACCTTGCGGGCCCCGAGGTCGGCACAGATGGCCGTGCCTCCGACGCCGGCGATCACCATGCCGTTGATCCACGGGGCGAACTCGCGCACGGACGCCATCACGAAGAAGGCGCCGAGCCGGTCGACCGTGCCCAGGATGTAGGTGATGTTGCCGCCCTGCAGACCGGGCGCGCCCAGGCCGAAGAACGTCGTCGAGATGACGACCGGGATGAAGCACCGGCGGATGATCAGGAACGTCTGCTCGATGAACTCGTCGCGCCAGACGAACGGGCGCGTCACGGACGCACGCGCGGCCTGACCGACGAGGAGGAGCATCGCGGCGATCTCCTCCAGCACGGCCGCCAGGCCGGTGCTCGACTTCTTGTCCGGCGGGGGCCCGGACGGCTGAACTGGCGTCTGGGGCAGCGTCGGGGGACTCAGGGTCGCGGCTTCCATCAGCCGGCCCTCCTTCCGTTGCGGGGGTTATTCCATGCCAAGGGGACCACCGGGATTCCCTGCGAGGAACTGGCGGACGAACGGGTTCGGAGATCCGAACATGTCGTCCCGGTCACCCGACTGCACGATGCGGCCCTTCCAGAGCACGGCGATGTACTCGCCGATGCGCTTGGCCGACGCGATGTCGTGGGTGATGACGATGTAGGTCCCGCCGTTCTCGGCGTGGACCTTCTCGATGAGCTGGCAGAGCAGGGCGGTGCGGACCGGGTCCAGACCGGAGTCCGGCTCGTCGAACATGACGATCTCGGGCTCGAGGACCAGGGCGCGGGCGAAGCCGGCGCGCTTCTTCATGCCGCCGGAGAGCTCGGACGGGGTGCGGGTCTCGGCGCCGTTGGCCAGACCGACCTCGTCGAGGCGCCGCATGACGATGTCGCGGATCTCGCTCTCGGACTTGTCCGTGTGCTGGCGCAGCGGGAACGCCACGTTGTCGTACACGTTCATGGAGCCGAAGAGGGCGCCGTCCTGGAAGAGGATCCCGAACTTGCGGCGCATCTCCAGGAGCCGCGACTGCGTCATCCGGGGGACGGACTCCCCGTGGACGAGGATGTCGCCCTTGTCGGGGAACATCAGGCCGATCAGGTGCGACAGCAGCACCGACTTGCCGGTGCCGGACGGGCCGAGGACGACGGTGATCATCCCCTCGGGGATGCCGACGTTCAGGCCGTTCATGACCCGGTTGGAGCCGAACGACTTGTAGAGGTCGATGCACTCGATCGACCAGAAGTCGCCCGGGTTGCGCTGGGGGACCGTCATCGGCCCCTGGTGGTAGTCGTAGCCGGACGCGCGGTCCAGCAGCGCCGCGGTCTTGGGGTCGGCGGTGCTCATACGATCTCCTGGGCGATGTCTTCGGCGTTGGTGCCCATCGCGTCGGGCGGGTTGACCATCGCCTGCACGAGCGGCAGGACGCGGAGGAACTGACGGACGGGGCCGTCGTAGGTGGCACGGCCGTCGGCGATCGCCATGGCGGTGCGCGACTTGCCGGCGGCGAGCTTCTCGAGGTCCGGCGTCGCCAGGGCGATCTCGATCGTGTGGTCGGCCGAGGCGCCGTCGACGTCGCGCACCTCGATGCGGGCGTCGCGGCAGACGAGCAGGAGCCCGGAGCCCTCGACGTCCAGCGAGCGGATCAGCACGTCGTGCCCGATGCGGCCGATGGGCTCGGCGATCTTCGGCTCGTCGGCGGCCTGCTCGAAGACGTCGATCACCGACTCCCACACCTCGCGGGGGTCCGCGGTGGTGCCTGGCCGGTCGTCGCCGGACGTGGCCCGGCGGGGGGCGCCGGGGTCGGCGGGGTCTTCGGGGGTGCCGTGCCCCGGGGGGTACACGTCCTCGACGGAGGTCATCGGGGGCCTTCCTTGGGGGCGACGGGAATCCGGAGCAACCTACGGGCGCCCCAGAGCCCGCCCGTGGGGTTCCGCTCCACGGATGTCGTAGAGCGCTGGTGCGCGAGCACATGGCCCCGTACGGTGGGGCGGAAGCAGGTGGCGGTCTCGGAGTTCACTGGCTGAAGAAGCGGGGTGACGGGCGCCACAGAACACGCGACGTGACGACACCCTGTCAGTCGCTGTGTGACGGACGCCATACTCCGGAAGGGGGATCCTCCTACCCCCGGGGGCGTCGCGGCGTACCCCGGGCGGCTCGTGCCGCCGCCTCCGCCGGCCCGGATCGCCCGTCCACGACGGGGATCGCGGGAGAGCGACCACGGACCGACGGGCCGCCCACGCGCGGCGGCCGGCGGCCACCCGGCCGCCGGCCCTGCACCCGCGGAGCACCCGATCCGGATGCGCGGTGCCGTAGGACGCGGTCACCACGGGGGTGCCGTGGACACGCCGGAAGCGGGCCCACGACGCGGGGCCGCCGTTCGCCGGTGCGGGCCGGGGGCGCCGGGGACCGCGTCGCGCCACCGGGAGGGCGCCCGTCACCTCCTGACCAGAGGCGGTCGAGGCGGGTCGAGGGCCGACCGGCCCGACCCTCGGCCTCGAGTACGGGCTGAGGGTCCGCTCTGCCGGCCCGGCCCGGCGCTCAGGCGGCGTCGTCGCCGTCGTCCACGCCGCCGAGGAAGCGCGACACGGCCTCGGCGCGGTTGCCCGCGTCGAGCTTGCGGAGGATGTTCTTCACGTGGGTCTTGGCGGTGCCCTCGGCGATGACCAGGCGGGCGGCGATCGCCGCGTTCGTCGCCCCCGTCGCCATCAGCCGCAGCACCTCGGTCTCGCGCGACGTCAGCAGCGCCTCGATCTCGGGCCGCGGGTCGCCCCCGGGCCGCGCTCCGGCGTCGCCTCCGCCGGACTCGAAGACGGACTCCATCGCGGCGACCGCCCGGCGCACCCGGTCGCGGGCGCGCTCCGTGCGGTGCTCGACCGCCAGGCGCTCGAACGCCATGCCGTACGCCTCGGCGTAGAGCCGCAGGGCCTCCGCGTCGATCGTCCCGACGGGTGCCGCGCCGCGGTCGGCGTGGATGAAGCCGATGACCTCGCCGTCGCGCACGGTGACGGGTGCCGCGACGTACGACGTCCAGCCCGTCGCCCGCAGCAGGCCGGGGTGGCCGCGCGGATCGCCCTGGGCGTCCGTCACGACCACGGGCTCGCGCGTGCGCACCATGTCGGTCTCGCGCAGGTCGCGGTCCAGGAGGAGCGGCCGATCGCTGCCGGCGTGCACGATCACGGCCTCGCGGGAGGGGTCGTCGAGGTCGAGCGCGTGGCGGGCGACGAACGTGCCCTCCTCGACGGACGAGAGGAGGACGCGGCGGAAGCCCAGCCCGCAGACGGCGGTCGGCGTGTCGGCGATCAGCTCGTCGAGCCGGCTCGCCCGCCGGACGGTCGCCACGGCGTCGCGCAGGCGCGAGAAGAGCGAGGCCCACCGGCCGTCGAGCTCGTTCTCGACCCGGTCGGAGATGCTGCGGACGTCGAGCAGCAGGTCGACGAGCTGGTCCTGCGTCGTGGCCCAGCGGTCCCGCGAGGCCGGTTCGCGGAGCCGCTCCGCCAGCCGGACGAGCCGCACCGCCAGCTCGGCGCGGACGGCCTCGCCGTCCTCGAGCACCGTGCGGGCCGAGCCGTTGACGGACGGCAGCTCGAGGGCCCGGTCGACGCGGTGGATGATGTCGGTCACCGCGCCGCGGAGCACGGGGTCGCGGAGCGGCAGGACCGGTCCGCGCTGCCGGCCGGACGCCGTGGCGCGCGTCAGCACGGCCCGGCCGTGGTGCGAGGGCGGCGATGGCGGAGGAGGGACGGCATTCGGTGGGGGAGCGGGGCCCGGGACGGTCCGGGGACCGCGGCGGCGAAGCGGTCCGGCGCGCCGCGGGTCGGCGGTCGGCCCCGATGATCGCCGTCCACTCTCCCACCCCCCATCGGGCGTGTCGATGGGTCCTGGCTCCTGTCGGGACCCCGCGGGAGGTGTCGGCGTCCCGCATCCGGAGGACACCGTCCACCGGTCGCGACGACCGCTCCCGCGGGCCCGTGACGACTGGCATGCTGGGTGCTCCGGACCGCCCGTCCGCACGACCGTCCCCCCTCGCACGGAGCGCCCACGTGCCCCCCTCGCAGCCCATCGGCGACCTCCCACCGTTCCCCGACGACCTCGTCCTCGAGCCCGCCCCGGTCCGCGGCTGGCTCGCCCACGACGTCGAGGAGGAGCTGCCCGGCCTCGAGCTCCTCCACTGGACCGCGGAGGGCACGGAGTGGCGACGCCGCGCGCCGAGCTCGACGCGCGACTGGATGGCCCGGCTGTCCACCCGGGTCGACGGGCCCACCGTCCTGAACGCCCACCGCGAGGACGCGCCGGCCGCGCACCGCGAGCTGCTGCGGCGCATCGGCCGCGACCCCAACGAGGACCGCGCCCCGCAGGAGGCCGCCTACCACGACCGCATCAAGCACGGCGGGTTCCCGGTCCGCGGCACGCCGAAGGACATCCTCCTCCTCGTCCTCCTCGAGACGGGCGTGCCGATCTGGGCGCTGGACGCCGACCGCATCACCGGCGACCTGGGCATCCGGCGCAGCCTCCTGGGCGAGCTCGAGGCGGGCGAGCCGCAGCCGAGGTCCCGTGGTCCGGTGGGCCGGATGCTCGGTCGCCCGGACCCGGCGGCGGCCGCCGCCGAGCGGCCTCCCCGCCGACCGGAGCCGGTGGTCGTCGACGCGGAGGGCGTGGTCGCCGAGCTCTGCCGCGAGCCCCGCGAGCCGTTCTGCGCGACCCGCCGGACCACGCGCACCACGTTCTTCTGCGCGCGGGTCCCGGGCCTGCCGGACCTGCGTGTGGAGGAGGCGATCTGGATGTGCCGGTCGCTCGTCGCGCGCGAGGACGCCGCGTGAGGCGGGATATTTACCGCGCGCCGGGGAAGCGCGCGTAGGTTCTGTGCGAGTCGGACGCCCCGTCCCGGGGCGGCCGCGGGCGGAGAGGAGCTGAGCGTGCACACGAGCGATCCCTGGGCGGCGGGCGATGCCGCCGTCGACCCCCTCCGCCACGCGCTGCACCTGGCCCGCCTGAACGAGTCCGCCCGCGAGGGCCGCCGGATGGGCGACGCCGTGCGCTCCGTGGTCGACCGCTCGTGGCAGCGCTCCGCGGCCGCCGGCGTGGACCCCGCGGCGGACCGGCCCCGCGCCGCCCTGGACCGCGACGTGCTCGAGCGGCGACGCGCGACCCATCCGCTCGCGGCGGTGCGGCCCACGCTGGCCCGCGTGCTCACCGACCTGACGTCGAGCGCCCCCCACGTCTTCGCGCTGAGCGACGCCCGTGGCGTGCTGCTGTGGGTCGACGGGTCCGAGGCCGCCGTCGAGCGCGCCGGGGGCGAGATGGCGTTCGAGGCGGGGACGGACTGGTCCGAGCGGGCGGCGGGCACCAACGCGATCGGCACCGCGCTGGTCGAGCAGCACGCGGTCCAGATCTTCAGCGCCGAGCACTTCCGCCCCGCGGTCCACGGCTGGACGTGCTCCGCGTCGCCGATCCGCTGTCCCGAGACCGGCGAGATCCTCGGGGTGCTGGACGCGACCGGCGACCTGCTGACCGTCGACCCCCGCACCCTCCCCTACCTCGTCGGCGCGACCCGGGCGGCCGAGCGGGTGCTGTGGGGCGAGGCCGAGCGGCGGGACCGGCGCCTGCGCGCGCTGGTCCGTCAGCGACCCGCGGGTGCGCCGCGGCCCGAGCTGGCGCTCAGTCCCCTCGGTCGCGTCGTGGTCCTGGAGCGCGGGGCGACCGCCGCCGACTCCGGGGCGCCTTCGACCGACGGGGGCGACCGACGGTGGCGCCTGCCCCTCCCCGCGCCCGAGGGCGGACCGATCCGGCTGCCGGACGGGCGCATGGGCCACGCGGAGCCCGCGGGCGACGCCGGCTTCCTCGTCTACGCCGACGCGCCGGCCGGCCGGCGCCGGCCGCCGGTGTCGCTCGAGCTGCTGGGTACGCACAGCCCGCTGGCCCGCAAGCGCGACGGTGCCCAGCCGCTCTCGCGCGGCCACGCCGAGATCCTCGCGCTGCTGGTGCACGCGCCCGCCGGCGTCACGGCCGAGCGTCTCGCGGTCCTCCTGCACGGCGATCGCGCCAACGCGGGCACGGCCCGTGCGGCGTGCTCCCGGCTCCGGAGCAGACTGCCCGGGGTCGTCCAGGCGCGGCCCTACCGCCTGGCCGCGGGCGTCGACAGCGACCTGTCGCAGGTGCGGCTCCGCCTGCGGGCCGGCGACCTGGTCGGGGCCGTCGAGGCCTACCGCGGACCCCTCCTGCCCGACAGCACGGCGCCCGGCGTGCGGGAGATCGCGGACGACCTGCACGCGGAGCTGCGCGGCGCGCTGCTGGAGGCGGGGGACGCCGAGGCGCTGGCCGACTGGTGCGCCGCCCCGCACGGCGCGGACGACCTGCGCGCGGCCGAGGCCCTCGTCGGGGCGCTGCCCCACGGCGACCCGCGGCGCGGTGCGGCGGCGGGCCGGATCGCCTCGATGCGCCGGCGGCTCGGCGTGGGCTGGGCCCCGGCGACGGTCGACGC
>NZ_JAURWA010000118.1 GCF_030655195.1 Patulibacter sp.
CGGCGGGGAGCTGCAGGGCGCGTTCGAGCTTCCCGACCGGTGGGCGACGTTCGCGACCGTGTCGATGTCCCAATGCCTGAAGGCCGGGCCGACGCCGGCGGAGCGCCGCGCCGCCCGGCGCTGCGCGGCGGTCGGCCCGGCCTTCAGGCACCCGGACATCGACACGGTCGCGAACGTCGCCCACCGGTCGGGCAGGTCGAACGCGCGCTGCAGCTGCCCACCGTCGATCTCCTGCGACCCGGCGTCGCCGACCACGCGGGCCCGCGTCACGCGTGGCGAGTCGCCGCGGCCCAGGACGTCCATCCGCCGGAAGCCCCCGACGCCGAAGCGCCGGGTGCGCTCGTCCGCGGAGGCCGTCGAGAAGGTGCGGGTCCACCGGTACAGCGACGCCCCGGAGTCCTTCTCGTAGGGATCCGGGACGCTCTGCAGCCACGAGCGGTCCTCGCCGCCGAAGACCGCGCTGGAGTCCTCCGTGCGGCCCCCGCTGGTGGAGAAGAAGTACGTGATGACGGGCGTGCCGCCGAGGGTGACGACCTGCCCGCGCGTCGCCGCGACCGCCGCGTCGCCGGCGCCGGTCTCGCCGCTGACCCCGGTGTAGACCTGCGATCGCGTGTCGGGGTACTGGTCGAACGCCTGCCCGCCGACCGCGTTGGTGATCGCGTAGGTGCGCGCGACGATCGCCTGCGCCCGCAGGGCCGCGACCGGCCAGGACGACGGGGACTCCTCGGTGACCACGCCGCGCAGGTAGTCCTCGATGTCCAGCTCGTTGACGACGAGCACGTTCGGCCCCTCGGGCAGCACGTCGACGGTCCCGCGGAAGGACCCGTCCTGCACCCCGTCGGCCGCGCGGCCCGCGACCCGCAGCAGCCCGGCGGCCCCGGGACGGATCTCGATCGCCGAGGTCGAGGAGCCGATCTTCCGCTTCCGCCCGACCTGCCGGATGTCGATCCCCTTCCCGGTGCGGACGAGCCGGTAGGACCGCGTCGTCTTCGTCCGCAGCCCACCGATCGAGACCGCACCCGAGACCGTCGCCTCGCGGCGGCCGGTCTGCAGCTGCACCCGCACGGCGCGGCGGGCGGCGGGGGAGCGCTGCAGGCTCGTGCCGCGGTAGTAGTGCGCGAGGATCTGCCGCACGGAGAAGCCCTTGTCGGCCATCCCGCGCGCGCCGTACTGGCTCAGCCCGACGCCGTGGCCGAAGCCCGCGCCGAGGACGACGACCCGCTCCGCCGCACCGGCGGGCGCGGCGGGGACGACGAGGGTGCCGGCGGCGAGGGCGGAGGCGGCGACCGTCGCGAGGCCGAGCCGGACCCCGCGGGGCGCTCGGTCGGTGGGGGACCTGCGGGACCGCATGGACTGGGCACCGTAGCGCCCCGTGCCCCGCGCCCGCGCCGCTCCGAGGTCCTCCCGGACGGGGCCGCCGACACCCCGGAACCGCCCGTCTGCAGGGGCTTCGGCCCACCGGCACCGGCCCTGGGGACCTCCGGTAGCCTCCGACGTTCGCGCGGGCGTCGTCTGCTCTCCCCGCCGCGTCCTCCTCGTGTCTCTCGCGCCTCGCCGGACCCTGCTCATCCTCGTGCCCGTCGTGCTCGCCGCGGCGCTGCTCGCGATCCTGCTGCTCCCAGGCGGGACCACGCCCAGCCGCGCGGCCGCCGGCGACGCGTCGGAGCCGACGAAGCCCGTCACGATCTCCGGCCCGTTCGGCCGGATCGCCCTCGGCGGTCCGTGGACCGTCGCCGAGGACGCCCGCGACCGCGGCCTGAAGTCCGGCTGGCGCACCGGGAGCTTCTCCGGCAAGGACGTCACGATCCCGTACGTCCCCAACGCCGGTCGGATCACGGGCGCGGGCGGCGTCATCAGCCACCGCGGCTCGATCGCCTGGTACCGCACGAAGATCCAGGTCGACTCCGACGGCCAGTACGCGATCGCCTTCGGGTCGGTCAACCACCACGCCACCGTCTGGGTCGACGGCCGGAAGGTCGCCGACCACACCGGCGAGTTCCTGCCGTTCGACGCCCGCACCTCGCTGAAGGCCGGCGAGCACACGCTCGTCGTCCGGGCCGACTGGCGCGACCCCGAGAAGATGAAGGCGCAGGGCTGGCACCGGCTCTGGTTCAACTTCGGCGGCATCAACCGCGAGGTCACGATCCGCAAGCTCGGCCCGAGCGAGGTCCAGGCCCCCTACGTCACCACCACGCTCCAGGGCGGCGCCGCGAAGGTCCGGGTCTCCGCGGTCGTCGTCAACCGCAGCGTCGAGCGCGACGTCCAGCTGACCGGCGTCCTGCGCCGCGACGGGCAGGACATCGCCGTGCAGTTCCCCGCCGTCCGGCTGAAGCCGAAGGCGTCCCAGCGCGTGCAGACCGAGGTCACGGTGCAGGACCCGGCGCTCTGGGCCCCGGGCTCGCCGAACCTCTACGACCTGACCCTCGCGGTGCCGAACGAGAGCGCCTACCAGACGCGCGTCGGCCTGCGACAGGTCGAGAAGCGCGGCACGAACATCTTCCTCAACGGCAAGCGCATCACCCTGCGCGGTGCCTCGATCCACGAGGACGCACCGGGCTACGGCACCGGCCTGCGCCCCGAGCAGATGGACTCGCTCGTCGGGGACCTCAAGGAGATCGGCGCGAACGCCACGCGCGCCCAGCACCCGCTGTCGCCCGCCCTGCTCGAGCGCCTCGACGCCGCCGGCATCCTGCTGTGGCAGGGCGTCGGCCCGACCGACTCCCCCGGCTCTTGGAAGAGCGACACGCCCGCGAAGGCCGCCGTCGCCCGCCAGCGCGTGCAGACCACCCTCGACGAGCAGCAGACGCACCCGTCGATCATCGTCTGGAACCTCGTCAACGAGATCGCCCGCAACGGCGGGACGGACAACGGCCAGGTGCCGTACATCCGCGCGATGGCGAAGAAGCTGAAGACCGAGGACCCGGGCCGCCTGACCGCGCTCGACGTCTGGGCCACGCCGGTCAAGTACACGGCGAAGGACCCCGTCGGCGGTGCCCGCATCCCGGAGAAGATGGGCTCCGTCTACGACGACATCGACGCGATCGGCGTCACCAGCTACCAGGGCTGGTACTCCGACCCGGGCAAGTCGATGGCGTTCCTCAAGGACTCCATCCGCCGCTTCACGGGCCAGATCAAGCGGATCTACGCCGGCAAGGTCCTCCTGCTGACCGAGTTCGGCGCCGAGGCCAACGGCGAGAACGCGACGAACCGCCCCGGCGGCTACGGCTACCAGGCGAACCTGCTGAAGACGACGATCGACGCCTACTCGTCGGACCCGGCGATGTCGGGCACGATCGTCTGGAACCTGCGGGACTTCGGCGTCGCGCCGACCTTCATCGGCGGGTCGATCCGGCGCACCTACAAGGGCACGATCCGCCTGGTGCGCGGCCTGAACCAGAAGGGCCTCTTCACCTACGGCGGCCGGCCGAAGCCGTCCGTCGCCCCGGTCAAGGCGGCGCTGCAGCGCGCGGCCGACGACGTGAAGTAGGGCTTCGCGGGGTCAGTCGGCCCCGCCGGCCGCGAACAGCTCCGCGGCGCTGCCCACCGGCACGGGCTCGCCCGGGACGAGGCCCGGCACGCGCGTCAGCTCGATGCTCAGCGGCCCGGGCGCGGCGGCCTTGTCCGTGGGGAACCACGGCCGCCACTCGCGGACGCAGATCAGCAGCCCCGACTCGTCGCCGACGGCCGCGAAGCCGGTCTGCGGATCGCCGAACCACAGCCGCTCGCCTAGCGCCTCGAGGCGATCCACCAGCGCCCCGACGTCGGGCGTGTGGATCCCGACCTCGCTGATGCCGCGCACGAGTCCCGCCCCGCGGACGTCCTCGGGCGCCATCGTGCTCGGCGTCCACGGCTCCCACGGCCGTCGGTGGCGGGCGATCAGCTCGACCACGTGACCGCCCGGCGACTGCGCGTACACGCTGTGGGCGACCCAGTTCGGGAAGTCCACGATCGTCTCGCCGTCCCGCAGCGCGATGAGGGGCGAGGCGCCCGCCAGCCACTCCGCGGCCTCGACGAGACGGTCCTCGGCGACCTCGAGCGCCACGTGGTGCGAGGGCCGGGCGCCCGCGCCGCCGCGTGAACGGACCCCCTCGGCGACCGGGGCGAACGCCAGCACCCCCGAGCCGACCCGCACGGCGAACCCGCCCGCGGGCGCCCCGGGCGCGGTCTCGAGTCCCAGACGCCCCGTCCACCACCGCTGCTCCTCCGCCATCGCCGACGTCGAGAGGGTCACGCGGCGGAACCGCGGAGGGGCGTCGGAGGCGGGCGGCGGAGGCACGCCTCCACGCTACGGGACCCCGCGCGGGAGCCGTGCCACGGCGGTGGCGTGCGGGACCTGGTCGTGGTCTCGCCGCTGGGGGCGAGGGACTCGCGACCAGGTCGGACGGCGCCGCCCCACGGAGGGCGGGCCGTCCGGGCTCCTCAGCCCTGGTTGCCGCGGGCGATCTTTCGCAGGTCGATCGTCTTGTCGAAGAGCTCGGCGTCGACGCCCTCGGCCAGCGCGACGTCGCGCAGGGTCTCGCCGGACTCCGTCGCCTTCTTGACGATCGTCGTGGCCAGGTCGTAGCCGATGGCCTCGTTCAGCGCCGTGGCGGTCGCCAGGGTGCCGGCCGCCGAGGCGTCGGTGCCCTTCGTGTTGGCCGTGATGCCGTCGACGCACTTCGTGGCGAACGACGTCGAGGCCGTCGTGAGCAAGTGCAGCGACTGCAGCAGGTTGCGGGCGATCAGCGGGACGCGGACGTTCAGCTCGAACTGGCCCTGCATGCCGCCGATGGTGATCGCGGTGTCGTTGCCGATGACCTGCGCGGAGACCTGGATGACGACCTCGGGCAGGACCGGGTTGACCTTGCCCGGCATGATCGAGGAGCCCTTCTGCAGCTCGGGCAGGAAGAGCTCGCCGATGCCGACGCGCGGGCCGGAGCCCATCAGCGCGATGTCCTGGGCGATCTTCGTCAGCGAGACGGCGACGACCTTCAGCGCGCCGGAGAGCTCGACGAGCGCGTCGCGGTTGCCCTGCGCCTCGAACGGGTCGGCCGGGGCGGCGATCTGCTCGAGGCCGGAGTCGGCGACGAGCTTCTTCCGGACGGCGGGCGCGAACTCGGCCGGGGTGTTCAGGCCGGTGCCGGTGGCGGTGCCGCCCAGCGGGATCTGGCCGACGTGCGGGAGGGCGGCCTCGACGCGCTTGACGCCCTGGCGGACCTGGGCGGCGTAGCCCGAGAACTCCTGGCCCAGCGTGACCGGGACGGCGTCCATCAGGTGGGTGCGGCCGGCCTTGACGACGTCGACGAACTCGTCGGCCTTCGCCTGCAGGGAGCCCTCGAGCTGCTTCAGCGCCGGGATCAGGCGGTTCGTCGCCTCGTCCAGCGCGGCCAGGTGGACGGCGGAGGGGAACGTGTCGTTGGACGACTGCCCCATGTTCACGTGGTCGTTCTTGTGGGCCTTCTCGCCGGTCAGGGCGGAGATGACCTCGTTGACGTTCATGTTCGTCGACGTGCCGGAGCCCGTCTGGAAGACGTCGATCGGGAACTGGTCGTCGTGCTCGCCGGCGACGATCTTGCCCGCGGCCTCGGAGATCTGGTCGGCGATCCCCTGGTCGAGCTTGCCGAGCTCGGCATTGACCAGCGCGGCGGCACCCTTGATGCGGGCCTGCCACTTGATGACCTGGATCGGGACGCGCTCGCCGCTGATCGGGAAGTTGTCGACGGCCTTCTGGGTCTCGCTGCCGTACAGGGTCTCGGACATGGGGTCCCTCTCTCAGGGGGTCGTGGCGGACCGGGCGCACACTACTCCCGGCCCTGGGCCGGACGGCCCGTCGCCGGGTCTCCTACCCGACCGTCCGGGGGCTGCCACGGGCCGACGGCGGGCGTCGAGGCGCGGCGGGCGGGCATGGGCGGCGAAGCGTCGCCGTGGCGGGACCGCGGATCGGTGGCGGGCATGGGACGGCGGTGCCTCGTCGTGGCGGGACCGCGGATCGGTGGCGGGTACGGGGCGGCCGCGGAGGGGCGCGCAGAATGCAACAGCACGGGCGAGAGCCCGGTCCGGGCGAGGCGGGAGGACGACACCGGGGGTCCACGATCCAGGTCTCGCGCGGCCCTCCAGACCGAGATGGGGATCGGAGGTGCTGGACGACCACGATCCACCTCTCGGCCGGCAGGCACGGGCGAGACCTGGATCGGTGTCGCGCGCCTCCCGGGGCCGACCGACGAACGCGCCGGCCAGACCGGCCGCGCTCCAGGGCCCGACCGACCGACCGACGCGCCGGCCAGACCGGCCGCGCTCCCGGGACCGACCGACGGACGCGCCGGCCCGGTCGGCCCCTCGCGTCCCGACCCCCTGGGTGCCCTCCCGTCCGGCGCTAGCCTCCCCGACCCGTGCCGGCGCTGCGCTCCCCCCACGACCGCGAGATCCTGCGACTCGCGCTCCCGGCTCTGGTGACGCTCGCGGCCGAGCCGACCTACCTGCTCGTCGACACCGCGATGGTCGGGCACCTGGGCGTCGCCCCGCTGGCCGCGCTCGCGCTGGCGGTCTCGGTCCTGGGCACGATCACCGGTCTCGGGGTGGTCGCGACCTACGCCACGACCGCCGCGGTGGCCCGGCTGTCCGGGGCCGGACAGGACGAGGACCTCCGAGCTCTGGCGAGCCAGGCGCTGTGGCTCGGGGCAGGGGTCGGGGCGACGGGCGCGGTGGTCGTGGTGGCCCTCGGGCCGCTCTGGATCGACGCGCTCGGCGGCACGGGCGACACCGCCGACGACGCCGCGCGCTACCTGCGGATCGCCGCCCCGGGCCTGGCGCTGGCCCTCGCGAGCATGGCTGCGCAGGGCTGGATGCGCGGGACGGGCGACCTCCGCACGCCGCTGAAGATCGTCCTCCTCGGCAACGCGATCAACGTCGTCCTGAACCCGATCCTGATCTACGGGGCGGGCCTCGGCCTCGACGGCAGCGCGATCGCCACCCTCGTCGGCCAGCTGACGATGGGGGCGCTGTTCGTGCGGGTGCTCTGGCGGGCGGGGGCGGCTCCCGGCGTCGGGGGCACGGCGGCGGAGGTCCCCTCGGCAGCGCCGGGCCGGGCGGCGGGGGACGACGGGTCGCCGGCCGGCAGCGCCCCGCGGGGTGCGGCCGGGCCCGTCGACCGCCGCCCCTCGCTCGTCCTGCTCCGGCACCTCGGGTCCACCGGGGGGTTCCTCCTCGTCCGGACCGGCGCGCTGCTGCTGACCTTCGCGGTGGCGTCGGCCGTCGCGGCGCGGATCGACGAGCCGTCGCTGGCCGCGCACCAGATCGGCTGGCAGCTGTTCCTCTTCCTGGCGCTCGTGCTCGACGCCGCGGCGATCGCCGGGCAGGTGCTGATCGGCCGGGCGCTCGGGGCCGGCCGGGTCGACGAGGCGCTGGAGGCGTCGCGCCGGATGGTCCTGCTGACGGTGACCGTCGGGGTGCTCGCCGCGATCGTGCTCTTCGCGCTGCGCGGGGCGATCATCGGCGCGTTCACGGGCGACGCCGCCGTCCGCGACCGCGCGCTGGACCTGTGGCCGGTGCTCTGCGCGATGCTGCCGTTCGCGGCCGCGGTGTTCGCGTTCGACGGCATCCTCATCGGCGCCGGCGACGCGCGCTACCTCGCCGGGGCGATGGTGGCAGCGGCGGTGGTCGGCCTGCCGGCGATGGTGCTCCTGCGCGAGGCGGGTGCCGGGATCGCCGGCGTCTGGGGCGGCATCGTCGTGGTGATGGCCGCCCGCCTGGCCGCGACCTGGTGGCGCTGGCGCGGCGGACGGTGGGCGACGCCCGGGGCCTGGCGGACCTGACCCGCGGGTCGGCTCAGCTCTCGCCGGCCTCCTCGTCGTGCGACCCGGCGGCCGGCGGCAGCGCGAAGCCGAGGGTCTCGCAGCGCTCCTCGATCCGCTTGATCACCGTCTCGAGGACCGCGACGCGCGCCCAGCGCTTGGAGTCCGCCGGGATCAGGTCCCAGGGTGCCGCGCCGCTGTCGGTCTCGGCGACCATCTCCTCGACCGCGGCGGTGTACTCCTCCCGCTTGGCCCGGTTGCGCCAGTCCTCCTCGGTGAGCTTCCACGCCTTGAGGGGGTCGTTCTTGCGTCGCTCGAAGCGCTCCAGCTGCTCCTGGTCGCTGACGTGGAGCCAGAACTTGACGAGGATCGTGCCGTCGTCGGCCAGCTGCCGCTCGAACTCGCGGATCTCCTGGTAGCCGCGGCGCCAGTCGAGCTCGGGCGTCAGCCCCTCGACCCGCTCGACGAGCACCCGGCCGTACCACGTGCGGTCGTAGATCGCCATGCCTCCGCGGCCGGGCAGCGGCAGCCAGAAGCGGTGCAGCCAGTGGTGGCGCAGCTCGTCGGCGGTCGGCGCCGCGAACTGCGCGACGCGGTAGTGGCGGGCGTCGAGCGAGGCGACGAGCCGCTTGATCGCACCGCCCTTGCCGGAGGCGTCCCAGCCCTCGAAGACGATCAGGAGCGGCGGCCCGAACGGGTGGTGCCCGTCGGAGCCCTCCGGTCCGGTCTGCCCGCCGAGCGCGAGGCGCAGCTGCGCCAGCCGCGTCTGCGCCGACTCCAGCCGGCGATCCTGCTCCTTGCGGGAGAGGCGCAGCGTGAGGTCCAGCTCGTCCAGTCGGCCCATCCGACCACCCTACGCCCGCCGGGCGCCGATCTCGCGGGGCGGGCGCCGCGGGCACCGGATGGCGCGTCGACGGTCTACGCATTAGGGTGCCCTTCCATGCCCCCCACGCCCTCCTCCCGCCGCTCATCTCGATCCGCGCCCGCAGTGCTGCTGCTGGTCCTAGCCCTGCTCCTGGCCGGTTGCGGCTCGGGCGACGACGATGCGCCCGGCACCGCCGCGGGGACCACCACCACCGCCGCGCGCGCGGCCGGGGCGACGTTCCCCGCCACCGTCACCCACAAGTTCGGCACGGTCACCGTCCCGGAGCGCCCGACGCGCATCGTCGTCGCCGGCCTGACCGAGCAGGACACGGTGCTGCAGCTCGGCTACACGCCCGTCGCGACGACCGAGTGGTACGGCTCGCAGCCCTCGGCCGTGTGGCCGTGGGCGCAGAAGGCGCTCGGCGGGGCGAAGCCGACCGTGCTGAAGAACGCCGACGGGCTGCAGTTCGAGAAGATCGCCGCGCTGCGCCCCGACCTCATCATCGGGACGAACGCCGGCATGAAGGAGTCCGACTACCGGAAGCTCTCCCGCCTGGCGCCCACGATCGCCGCCCCGAAGGGCAGCTCGGACTACTTCTCGCCGTGGAACGAGCAGACCGAGCTGATCGCCGCGGCCCTCGGCATGCCGGAGCAGGGCCGGCAGCTCGTGCAGGGCGTGAAGGACCGCTACGCGGCGGCCGCGAAGGCCCACCCGGAGTTCGCCGGGAAGACCGCGACGTTCACCCAGGGCCAGATCTACAACGGGATCCTCTACGCCTACCAGCCGGGGCTGAACACGGAGTTCCTGAGCTACCTCGGGTTCCGCATCAACCCGAAGCTCGACGCCCTCGTGAAGGAGATCGGCGTGCAGGTCGAGATCTCGACGGAGCGGCTCGAGGTCGCCGACGCCGACGTCCTCGTCGCCGCCACCGAGAAGCCCGCCGACGTCGCCAAGCTCCTGAAGGTGCCGACGTTCGACCGCCTCGACGCGGTGGCGAAGGACCGGACGATCTACACCGACGCGACCCTCGCGGGCGCCCTGTACTTCATGACGCCGCTGAGCCTCACCTACGCGCTGGACCGGCTCGTGCCGCAGCTCGACGCCGCGCTCGAGGGTCGCGCCCCGCGCCGCGTCGTGGACACGGCCGCGCGCCGCTGAGCGGGAGCGGGCCGGCCGATCTAGCCCGCGGTGGTCGCGGCCGCGGTGACGGCCGCGACCCGCGGCGCCAGGTGGCCGGCGTCCCGGGCGACGCCGGCGAACCGGCCCGAGCCCCACGTGTGCTGCCACGGCAGGCCGAGGACGAAGAGCCCGGGGACGCTCGTGACGCCGCGGTGGTGGGTCGGGTAGCCCGAGCCGTCGAACGCCGGGACCTTGACCCACGACCAGTCCGACCGGAAGCCGGTGGACCAGATCACGGTCGTGATGCCGGCGGCGTGCAGGTCGACGAGCGCGCCGCCGTCGTCCTCGGGCTCCCACACCGGGACGTACCGGTCCTCCTCGGGCGCGTCGACGCCGTGGGCCGCGATCCAGGCGTCGATCCCGTCCTTGATCCGCTCCGAGACCGCGTCGGCCATGTCGAGGTTGCGCTTCAGGTCGCCGGCGAACGTGGCGGTGCCGTCGACGTCGAGCGCCGCGAGGCGTCCGTGCAGGGTCATGCCCTCCGCGGCGAACCTCCGCAGGTCGATGTCCCGGCCGCCGTCGCGACCGGTGACGTAGTGGTTGGCCTCGTGCCGGGCGCCGAGGCCCTCCTTGTGGTCCTCGATCGCCATGTCGTAGTGCCCGGAGTCGTGCAGCCAGGCGACGACGTCGCGGCCGCGGTAGGTGCGGGCCACCCGCGGGGCGGTGCCGACGGCCAGGTGGACCTCGCGGCCGGCCAGGTGCAGGTCCTCCGCGATCTGCGCACCGGACTGCCCGGAGCCGACGACGAGGACGGCGCCGTCGGGCAGCGGCGACGCGCTCTTGTACCGCGACGAGTGGATCTGCGTGACGGTCGCCGGCAGCCGCTCGGCCATCCGCGGGACGGTCGGCACGTGATACCCGCCGACGGCCAGGACCACGGCGTCGCACGTGAGGTCGCCCGCGGTCGTCCGGACGACGTAGCCCTCGGGCGCGGCCGCGAGGACCCCGTCGACGACGTCGGCCGCCGACGGCGCGGTCGAGGAGTCGCGCGCCGCACCGGCCGGGCGGTTGGCCGCCGGGTCGCTGCCGACGCCGCGGGCCTCGACGGACGTCACCGCGACGCCCTCGTGGACCGGCGCGTCGAACGCCGCGGCGTAGGACTCGACGTACTCGACGATCTCGTCCTGGACCATGAAGCCCGTCGGGTCGTCGCCGGCGTACGGGTGGCCCGGCAGCGTGCACTGCCAGTTGGGCGTCACGAGACAGAAGGACTCCCAGCGGTCCTCCTTCCACGAGTGCGCGACGGTGTGGCGCTCCAGGACGACGTGACCTACGCCCTGCTCCTTCAGGCTCCAGCTCATCGACAGGCCGGCCTGCCCGCCGCCGACGATCACGACCGGGACGTGCCCGCTCAGCTTCGCGGCCTGCGCACCGCGAAAGGTCCGCTGGGACGCGGACCGCCCCGCCGCGCCGCGCCGCAGGTAGTGGACGTGGACCGTGCCGCCCCCGTCAGGCGCGTGCTCGGCAGCGGCCTGCGCGACGGACTCCTTCTGCGCCATGGCCGAGGTGCACGCCATCCCGTACTGCTGCCGGACGCGCTCGGACGCGGCGTCCATGCCGGCGTCCACGCGGCGGACGAACTCGGCGACGGGGTAGGTCGCGGCGGGCGCGAGGTGCGCCTCGATCGCGCGCGAGGGCGACGTGCACCGCTGCACGTGGCCGTCGGGCCAGCTGACCTGGAAGTGGACTTCGGGCATCGGGAGGGTCCTCGGGGCGGAGAAGGGCAGGAGCGCCGGGGCCGTGCTTCGGCACGCCCGCCCGCGCGTGGCAGGCGGACGTGCCGAAGCCGGCGGGGCGGCGCGTGCGGCTCAGGCGGCGGTCGGCGCCTCGTACGGGATGGGCGTGGCGGCGGCGTAGACGTCGGGCCGCAGGTCGCGGACCGGGGACAGCGCGCGGCGGGCCTTCGCCAGCGTCTCTCCGAGGTCGAACGACGCGATCGCCAGACCGCCGGTCGAGTCGGTCTGCGCGACGACGTCGCCGTTGGGGTTGGTGATCCGCGAGCCGCCGAGGAACCGCAGGGAGCCGAAGTCGCCGGACTGGTTGGCCGACGCGACGACCATCGAGTTCTCGGCCGCCCGGGAGCGGTCCCACAGCTCGGCGCGGCGCCACTGGCGGTCCTCCTCGCGGACCTCGGGCGCGTTCGTCCGGCTCGTCGGCCAGGCGGAGAGGAAGCAGAGGATCTCGGCCCCGTCGAGGGCCAGGGTGCGGGCCGCCTCGGGGAAGGCCTTGTCGTAACAGATGAGCAGGCCCACCCGGCCGATCGGCGTGTCGATCGCGGAGAGGCCGTCGCCCGGCGTGGTGAACCGGCCCTCGTCCAGCGGCATGTGGATCTTGCGGTGGATCCCGAGGACCTCGCCGCCGGAGACGAGGGCCGCGACGTTGTGCCTGACCTGGTGGCCCGGGCGCTCCGGGTCGGGCTCCCCGGCCTCGCAGAAGCCGACCGCGATCACCATCTCGCCGGCCAGCTCGGCGACCCGCCGCAGCTCGGGGCCGTCGGGATCGAGGGCGGGCGGCGGGTCGTCGACGTCGCCGTTGAGGGACTCGACGTAGCCGCCCAGCGCGGCCTCGGGCAGGACCAGCAGGCCGACGCCGGCCTCGCGGGCCTCGGCGACGAGGCCCTCGATGGTGGCGAAGCAGGCGTCCATGTCGCGCCCGAACGGGGCCGCGGCCGCGGCGATCTTGAGCTCGGTCATCGGGGGTCCTCGGAGGAGGTGGTGGTCGTGGATGCGGTCGGGACGGAGGACGACCGGGACCGCGGGGAGGAGGCGGCGGCGGGCCGGGTGGCGGCCCCGAGGTTGGTGACGGCCCCGTCGACCGCGGTCGTGACCTCGCCGTCGGGCCAGCGCAGCCGCACGCCGGGCGCGTCCACCAGGCGGCCGCAGGCCGCGCCCACGGCGGGTCCCGCCGGCAGCGGTGCCGCGTCGGGCCGGTCGTCGGTGGTCAGCAGCGCGAAGCCGGGGAAGCACGTGAGCCAGTCGCCGGCGCTTGCCCCGGCGGGCCGCGGGATCGACGCGACGTCGAGCTCCGCCCCGCAGCCGGAGGCCTCGGCGAGCATGCCGGTCGTGCCGACGACCCCGGCCATCGAGACGTCCTTGGCGGCGGCCACCCGCCCGTCGGCGCGGGCGACCCGGACGGCGTCGAGCATCGTCCGCAGGTCGTCCCGGCGGCGCCACGACGTCGAGTCCCACTGACGGCCGTGGTACCCGGGGCGCCAGTCGCCCTCGAGGTCCGCGGTGACCGTCAGCGTCTGGCCGGCCCGCCCGGCGCCGGGGACCGGGTCGGTCGCCTGACCGAGGCCCGTGACGCTCAGCGCCGCGGGGACGCCGAGCTGGGTGTGGCCACCGAGGATCGGCAGGTCGAACGCCGCGGCGCCGCGGCGGACCCCGGAGAGGACCCGCGTGGCGTGGCCGACGTCGGCGGCACCGAGGGCGTCGAGCGCCCCGAGCGGGCGGGCGCCCATCGCGGAGAGGTCGTGGGCGGTGACGAGCATCGCGCACCAGCCGGCCCACTCCGGGTCGCGCTCGACCATCCAGGGCGTGATGGCGTCGGTGCACGCCACCACGCCCGGGGCGTCGGGGACCGGCACGGCGTCGTCGCCCTTCCAGCCGTCGTCGGGGACGAGCCCCTCGTAGAGCCCGCCGAGCGCCGCCTTCGTGGCGGCCACGAGACGCGCGATCCGGTCGACGGGCCAGTGCATGAGCACGTGCTCGCGGCCGGCGACCTGGATGCGACGCAGCGGGACCCAGCCGAGGCGGCGGAAGAACGCGACGTGGTCCAGCTGGACGTGCGCGTCGAAGCGCAGCGCTCCGACGTCGAGCGCCTGGACGCACGCGGCCCGGACGAGCGCCGCCCCGATCGTGCCCCGGGCGGTGCCGGGCACGTCCTCGCAGACCAGCCGCGAGCCGCGCCACCAGCCGAGGCCGCCGTCGCCGTCCTCGGGGTGGATCCGCACACCGCCGAGGACGACGTTCTCCGGGGTCACCGCCACGAGGACCCGGGAGCGGGGATGGGCGTCGTAGGCGTCGACGTCCTCGCCGGTGAAGAGGCCCTGCTGCTCCACGAACGCGCGACGGCGCAGGCGCCGGTAGGCGTCCAGGCGGTGCGGGTCGTCCTCGGCGTCGACGATCAGGACGTCGTGCGCGAGGCGCCGGGACGGGACGCCCGCACGGCCCGTCGCGCGCATCGCCGGCGGGGCGGGGGCGCCCAGGCCGGCGAGCACGTCGAAGGCCGCGGGCGGACCGGTCGGGAGCGGGGTCCCGGCGAGGTCGGTCGGGGGACGCACCGGGCTCAGCCGCCGTCCGCGCCGAGGGTGGAGCAGGCCCCGCAGGCCGCGCAGCCGGCGACCTGGTCGGCGCCGCGCATGCCGGCGTGGCGGAGCTTGCGGGCCACGCGGCCGGTCACGGCGCGCAGCTCCGCGGGCGACGGGGCGGGGACGCCGTCGGCGAAGGCGAGCGAGCCGTCCATCGGCCGGTACGGCACGACGAAGGGGTAGACGCCCATGTCGATCAGGCGCTCCGCGGCGGCGACGAGGTGGTCGGGCTCCTCACCCAGGCCGACGAGCAGGTAGGTCGACACGCGGTTGTGGCCGAAGACGGCGACCGCGCGTCGCCAGGCCTCCTCGTACCGCTCGATCGGGACCTCGGCCTTGCCGGGGGTCCAGCGGGCGCGGACCTCCTCGTCGGTCGACTCGACGTGGATGCCGACCGCGGCGGCGCCGGCCTCGTGCAGGCGGTCGATCCACTCCAGGTCCAGCGGCGGCTCGATCTGGACCTGGATCGACAGGCCGGGGACGGCGGCGAGGACCGCCTCGACGCACCGGACGAGGTGCTTGGCCCCGCGGTCGCGGCCGTTGGAGGTGCCGGTCGTCATGACCATCTGCGTCACGCCGTCGAGCCGGACGGCCGCGGCGGCGACCTCCGCGAGGTCCTCGGGGCGCTTGACCTGCAGGGTGTCGCCGGCGCGCAGCGACTCCTCGATCGTGCAGAAGCGGCAGCGCGTCGCCTCGTCGCGGTAGCGGATGCAGGTCTGGACGACGGTGGTGGCCAGGACGTTCGTGCCGTGCAGGCGGGCGAGGTCCTCGTAGCGCGTGCCGCCGGCCGTCGAGAGGTCGTAGAACGCGGGCCGCTCGATCGCCTCGACGGCGACGTCCTCGACGACGACGCCGTCCCTGGTCAGCTGGCCGTCCGCGTCGAGCGAGAACGGGGAGTCGGGCGACATCGGCAGGGTGGTCTGCGAGCCGCAGCCCTTCGCGGTGGCGGGCCCGGCCAGCTTCCAGTGGCCGTCGTTGCTCGGTCCGGCGCCGCCTCGGCGCGAGAGGCCGGGCGTGGCGCGCAGGCCGTGGACGGCGAGCTCGGCGCGCAGGGCGAGGTCGATCGGGGTGGGCTCGTCGGTCGCGTCCGCGCCCGGTCCGGCCGTCCCGAGGTCCAGGAGCGCCGAGACCTCGTCCCGCGGGTCCCGCGCCGCGGAAGGAGCTCCGGCGGCGCCGGTCGCCCGGCGCGTCTTCAGGAGGCCCGAGCCTCCTTCCACGTACGCGGACATCGTCCTAGAACATCCAGGTCGTGTTGATGATCGCGCCCTTGCGGGCGTACTCGATCATGCAGTCCTGGACGTCGAGCGGGTGGCACGGGATGACGCCCTCCATCAGGTCCTCCTCGCGGGCGCCGTGCAGCGCCAGGCCCAGGCGGCAGGCGTAGACCTTGCCGCCCTCGTCCATGAAGCGCTGGAGCTGCCCGTTCTCGTTGCGCATGCCCGGGAAGATCTCGGCGCCGATGGTCGGGAAGCCGCGGGTGGCGAGCGCGTTGAGCGAGCCGATCCCGAAGAAGTAGACGGCGGTCTCGAAGCCCTTGCGCTGGGCGCGGATCGCCTGCAGCACCGCCACGAGCGACACGGACGACTCGTGGGCGATGCCGTGGACGAGCCCGAGGTAGCTCTCGCCCTTCTCCGCCTGGTAGTCCGGGAAGACCTTCGTCGCGCCGTAGATGGACGCTCCGTCCTCCTTCGACGGGTGCGGGATCTCCTGGATGCTCGCGATCTCGGTGTCGCTGAGCGTGGGGGCGATGGCCATGGGGTGCTCCTGTGTCGGACGGTGCCGTCGGGCCCCGGCGCCTCCGCCCGATCGAGGAGGAGAGGTGCGCCGGGGGTCCGTCTGGCGGGCTGGGGACAGCGTCCCGCCGGGAGCCCCGCGCTTCGATGGCCCACCGGACGAGGCTCCGCGGGGTCCATGTGGCCCGCCGTCCAGATCGGACGCTCCACGTCGGGCGGGCCCACGGGACGGGCGTGGGGTTGTCCCTACCCCGGGGCCCGGGGCGTGCCGGCAGTCGGCGGCACCACCGACCGCCGACCGCCGCGGGCGTCGTCCGCCGGCCCGTCGACCCGGGCGCGGGAACGACCCCCGCAGGCCGGCGGTGACGTGCCCCGCCGGCCGGCGGTACCGTCAGCCGCGTGCCGGAGCCGCTCCGCCTCGTCGTCGCCGAGGACCACGCCCTGATCCGCGAGGGCCTCGTGCGGATCCTGCGCGACCTGGGCTTCGACGTGGTCGGCGAGGCCGCCGACGCCCCGGCCCTCGAGGCCCTGGCCGCGGAGTTGCGGCCGGACGTCCTCGTCGTCGACGTGCAGATGCCGCCGACCCACACCGACGACGGGATCCGCGCGGCCGAGCGGATCCGGCGCGCGCAGCCCGACGTCGGGGTGCTGGTCCTCTCGCAGTACGTCGAGGAGCAGTACGCGATGGAGCTGATCGGCGAGGACCCGCGCGGGGTCGGCTACCTGCTGAAGGACCGGATCGCGGACGTGGCGACGATCGGCGACGCGGTCCGCCGGGTCGCGGCCGGGGGCTCGGCGCTGGATCCCGAGGTCGTCGCGCGGATGCTCGGCAGGCGTCGTTCGGGCGACCGGCTGGGCGACCTGACTCCGCGCGAGCGCGACGTGCTCGCGGGCATGGCCGAGGGCCTGTCGAACGTCGGCATCGCCGACCAGCTCGGCGTGTCTGGCGCCGCCGTCGAGAAGCACGTGACAGGGATCTTCTCCAAGCTCGGCCTGGCCAAGGACCCGGCGGACCACCGGCGCGTCGCCGCGGTCCTGACCTACCTGCGCGCCCGCTCCTGAGGCGCCGGCGCGCTCGTCCCTGAGGTCCCGGCGCCACGGGTCCCTGCGTCCGGCCGGAGCGCCGCCGGACCGGGGTTCGGCAGCGGGCCCGAGGCGCCGGCGATGCGGGGCCCTGCGCCGACGCGACCCGGCGGAGATCCCGCCGGCACCCGCCACGGGCCGTAGGCTCGCGGCCATGCCGTCCCCGCTCGCCCCGTCCGATCCCGACCGCATGGCGGTGGCCGTGGGCGCGGGCACCGTCGCGATCGGCGCCGCGCTCCTGGCGGCCCCGGAGGCCGTCGGCGGCCGCGCCTGGATCCGCAGCCCCGCGCAGGCGCGGGTCCTCGGGCTCGTCGACGTCGTGATCGCCGTCGGCCTGCTCTCCGGTCGTCGGCGGGCCGTGTGGATGGGCGCGCGGGCGGTCGCGTCGGTCGGCACCGCGGCGTTCTTCGCCGACATCGCCCGGCGGGGCCCGGCGACCCGCGGGCCGGCCCTGCTGGCCGGGGCCCTGGCGACGGTCTCGATCGCCGACGTGGGCGCCGCCCGCGAGCTCGCGCGGCGCGTCTGACGGGCACTGCCGCGGCGCCGATGTAGTTTCTCGAACAACCTTCGTCGGGATCGTGGACACCCGGCGTCTAAGTGTTCAAGCGTCCACCGCGGTGGACGCCACGCCGAGCTTCGCGCTGGGCGGGACAGGCATCGAGGGCACGGTCGGCGATGGGGGATCTCGACCGTGCCCCCGAGCTCCTGCGTCCTCGTCGGCCCAGCCGACCGTCGCCTGCGTGGTGTCCCGGTGACCCAGACGCAGCAACGTGCCGTCCCACGGCACGAACCTGCGTCCGTGGCCCGCCCGCCTGCTCCGACGCAGCAACGTGCGGCCCCACCGCACGAACCAGCGTCACCCACCCGGCATGGCGCCCGCCGGTGCCCGTCCGCGCCCGCCCACGTCACCCCAGAGGCAGCGTCGCCGTCAGCCGCGTGCCCACCGGTGCGCGCCGCCGGGCGTCGCCGACCGCCAGCGTGCCGCCGAGCGCCGCGACCCGGTCCTCCAGGCCGCGGATGCCGGAGCCCGCCGCCGGGTCCGTGCCGCCCGCGCCGTCGTCCTCCACCGCGATCGTCAGCCCGTCGGTGCCGGCCCGCACGCGGACGACGGCCTCGCTGGCGGTCGGGGCGTGCTTTGCGACGTTCGCCAGCGCCTCGGAGATCACGAACCACGCACACGACTCGACCGCCGTCGGCCACCGGTCGTCGGGGACGTCGACGTCGACCGCCACCGGCGAGCGGGCCGCCAGCGCCTCGACGGCCGCCCGCAGCCCGCGGTCGGAGAGGACCGCCGGGTGGACGCCGGCCACCAGGTCGCGCATCTCGCGGATCGCCTCCTGGACCTCGTCGCCCGCACGGGAGAGGAGCGCCCGCGTGTCCCCCGCCCCGTCGCCGACGCGACCGACCGCGCTGCGCAGCGTCATCAGCACGTGGACGAGGCGCTGCTGCGCACCGTCGTGCAGGTCGCGGCTGATCCTCCGCCGGGCCGCGTCGGCGGACGCGAGGATGCGCGCCCGGGAGTGGTGCAGCTCCAGCGCCTGCGAACCGCCGACCCCCTCCGGCGCCTCGCCGCCCTCGGGGTCGACCTCCCGGAAGACGACGACCGCCCCGCGCCGCCCCTCCATCAGGAGCGGCGAGGACGAGTACGCGATCGGCACCATCGAGCCGTCGCGGCGGACGAACCAGTCCAGCTCGACCCGGACGACCTCGCCCGTGGTGCGCGGCTTCAGCAGCATGCACTCCTCCGGCGGGAACGGGGAGCCGTCGGGGTGCTTGTGGTGGATCGTCGCGTGGCTGTTGCGCCCCAGCAGCTCGCCCTCGCGGTCGTAGCCCAGCAGCGCGACCGCCGCCGGATTGGCGAACTGCACCGCGCCCTCGGGGTCGACGACGTAGAAGGCGTCGGCCGAGCTGGCGAGCAGGGCCTCGAACAGCTCCGGCCCGGGATCGACGTGGTGGCCGTCGGCGCCGTCGACGTGAGCGGGCACGGGGTCCACGGGTTCGACGGTACCCCGGCCCGGCGGCCGCGCCGGTGCGCGCGCGGCCAGAACCGGACGGCCGACGTTGTCCAGCCGGGCACGCCGTGCGGTTTGGGGTCCCGAAGCTTGTTTGTAGGCACTACAATCAAGGAATGCGTGACGTGACGCCGGCGGAGCAGGAATATCTGGAGACGCTGCTGCACCTGCTCGAGGCGGGTCGCCCGCTGACGGCCGCGAACGTCTCGCGCGAGATGGCGCTCTCGGCACCGACGGTGCACGAGATGGTCAAGCGCCTCGAGGCGGACGACCTGATCGTCCGCGACGAGCGCAAGCGGATCTCGTTCACCGACGAGGGCCTCGAGGTCGCCCGGCACGCCGCCAGCCGCCACCGGCTCGTCGAGCGGTTCCTCACCGACGTCCTGGGGATCCCCTGGTACGAGGTGCACGGCGAGGCCGAGAAGATCGACCAGGCGATGAGCCCGGCGGTCGCCGAGCGCATGCGCGCCGCGATCGGCACGGCCACGACCTGCCCGCACGGCCACCCGATCGCCGCCGGCAACCGCGTCATGTGCGGCACCCGCCTGGCCGAGGTGCCGGTCGGCAGCCGGATCACCGTCCTGCGGTTCGAGAACGAGCACGACGACATGCTGCGCGGCCTCCACGACGCCGGGCTGCGGCTGGGCTTCGCGGCGACGGTCGACCGGCACGACGACGGCGCGGTCGTCCTGCGCACGGACGAGGGCGAGGCCCGGGTCGACGCCGACGTCGCCGGCACCGTGGCGGTCTGGAGCTCGGCCGGGGTGCCGGAGGGCGCGCCGGCCTGAGACCCGCCCCGGCCGGCGCTCCCGGACCGGCGGCGGCGGAGGACGGGTTCCCGGGAGGCACCCGCGGGTCGGCGCTCGGCGCCCGGTGACCCGGTCGAGGGTGCGACGGGCGAGGAAACCCTGGGTGCGCCTCCTAGGGACCTCCGCCCTATCGTTCTCCTCCCGAACACCGTTCACGTGGCCCCCGTCGCCGTCCCCATCGCGACGACGCCGGCCACCTGGGCAGCTGCCGGAGCGGTCGTCCGCGCCCGCACCACCCCATCCGTCGGCTGCCACCCACACCAAGGAGCTTCGTGCCTCGTCCTCTGTCCACGGCGTCCGACGCGACCCGCGCCGCCGTGCCCTCCTCCGTCCCTCGGAGGACCCTCTCGTCCGCACCACGACGCGCGCATCGACGGGCGATCGGAGCGCTGTTCGCCCTCCTGCTCCTCCTCGGACTGGCGGTCCCGGCCCAGGCCGGCGCCAGCACGGTGACGGTGAACCAGCCCGAGCCGACGGTCGGCGAGACGCTCACGTTCACCGCGGATCTCGCCGCGGAGTGCCCGTTCCAGGTCAACTGGAAGGTCGACGGGGTCGTCCAGAAGGTCGCGACCTTCCCCACCGCTCCCGACTCCCGGCAGTTCAAGTGGGCCTTCTCCACCGCCGGCCCCCACACGGTCGACGTCTCGGCGACCGACGCCGGGTGCGCGGGCGCGGAGCCCGCCTCGATCCAGCTCACCGTCGACCCGGCCCTCGTCGGCACGATCACCGCCACGCCCGACCCGGCGCGCCCGGGCCGGCCCGTCCGGCTGACGGCCACGCAGGCCGGCGGGAACGACACGAACACGAGCTACTTCTACGCCTGGGACACCGACGACGACGGCCAGTTCGACGACAGCGCCGCCGACGGCTCCCAGCGGACCGTGACGCCGACGTACCCGACCGTCGGTCCGCGCACCGTCCGGGTGCGCATCCGCGACACCGCGGACCCGGTCCACGAGACGATCGTCACCCGGACGCTCGACGTCGCCGAGCCGGCGGCCCCCGCCCCGGGCGCGCCCCCGACGCCGGAGCCGGCGCCCGAGCCGCCCTGCACCACGCGCCTGGCGTTCAAGCTGACCGAGGTCACGACGACGGGGTGCTTCACGCAGGTGGGCGCGGTCCCCTCCGCCCGCTGGGAGACCACCGACGGCGTGAAGCTCAACGGCATCCCCTTCCCCGACTTCGGCCAGAAGTTCGAGGTCACGTTCCCCGACGCCGAGCACCCGGGCGGCCGCTTCGTCACGGAGAACGCCGCGATCCGCCTCGGCGGCCTGAACGCCTTCACGGGCGACGTCGACTTCGACCTCCCCGACGGCGAGCAGGGCGAGGAGAAGACGGTCGCGACCCTGCCCGTCCCGTCCCGCGCATCGCTCTTCGGGCTGAAGGTCCGCGGGTCGATCGCGCTGCGGTTCGGCTGGGCCGACGACGGGGAGCGCTACGCCACCCTGCCGCTCAACATCGAGCTGCCGTCGTCGTTCCGCTCCAGCCCGGCCCGCGAGGCCGGCACCGTCACGGGCACCGCGTCGCTCAAGGTGAGCCAGGCCGGCGGCATCCGCTACGACGGCCTGAAGATCCAGGCCAAGGACGTCTGGATCGGACGCATCAAGGTCGTCGAGACCTGCTTCTCCTTCATCCCCTCCGGAGGCCAGTCGGTCGACTCCTGCGAGGCCCCGGACCTCGACGGCAGCCCGTACATCACCTGCGAGACCGACACCGGCACGGACCGCTGGGACGGCAACGCCGTGATCCAGCTGCCGACGGCGAGCAACACGAAGCTCGCCGCCTTCGGCGGACTCGCCGACGGGCAGGTCAGCAAGCTCGGCGGCTTCGTCGACGACCTCGGCACCACGGTGCCGATCGTCCCGGGCGTCTTCCTCAACCGCGTCGGCATCGGGCTCTGCCTGGCCCCACCGCCGTTCAAGCTCCGCGGTGACGTGGGCGTCGCCGCGCTGCCGACCCCCGCCGGCCCGATCCTCGGCGTCAACGGACGCTTCCTCTACACCGACGCGAACGGCAACGACCCCTGGTCGCTGCTGGTCGGCGGCAACGTCAAGGTCTTCGGCGAGGAGGTCGGCAGCGGCGACGTGACGTTCAACGCGTGGGGCGACGTGGACTTCAACCTGAAGGCGAAGCTCGACTTCAAGATCGCCAGCATCGAGGGCACCGCGAACGGCTGGATCGAGCCGCGCAACGACCTCTTCAACGTGGAGGGCTCGCTGACGGGCTGCATCACGGGCCTCCCGTGCGCGACCGCCCGCGGGCTGATCTCGAGCTCCGGCGTGGCGGGCTGCCTGGACCTCGGCACCCTCGTGTTCTACGAGCCCGTCAACCCGCGCCAGGGCTCGTTCGGGTTCGGCTCGATCTCGTTCAGCACCCGCCGGGTCGAGGTGCCGATCAAGGGCGGCTTCGGCTACACGTTCGCGACGAAGAAGGTCGACCTGCTCGGCGGCTCATGCGACTTCGGGCCGTACAAGGCGACGCGCGGTGGGGCCGGGACCCGCGCCGCGGGCGACGTCCCGGCGGGCACCCGCGCCGCCACGGGCGACGCGGCCTCGGCGACGACCGACCCTGCGGCCGTGGCGACGGACGCTGCGTCGGCGGATCCGGCCGCGGCGACCACGCGCCGGGCGGGCACCGGCCTCTCCGAGGAGATCTCGAAGGGCACGAAGGCCGTGACGCTGCGCGTCGTCGGCAGCGACGGTCCGCCGAAGATCGTCCTCCGCGGCCCGGGCGGCGCGACCATCACCTCGCCGGCCGCCACCGGCACCGCGCAGGCGAAGGGCCGCTACACGCTGGTGGAGAACGCGACGGACGGGACGACGAGCGTCGTCCTGATCAGGCCGGCCGCCGGCGTCTGGACCGTCGAGGCGGCCCCCGGCTCGACGTCGACCCCGACGCGTCTGGACCGCGCCGACCTCGAGGCGCCGCCGGTGCTCCTGGGCCAGATCCGCAAGAGCTCGCGGGGGCAGCGGGTCACGCTGGCCTACGCCGTGGCGCCGGGCACCTCGGTCCGCCTGACCGAGCGGGGTCCGAAGATCGGCCGGACGATCATCGGCTCGGTGAAGGGGCGCCCCTGCCGCGGCACGAGGCCGCTGCCGGACGGTCGCCGCCTGCGGTGCGTCACGCGGACGTTCAAGCCGTCGCGCGGCCCGGGCGGCAAGCGGTCGGTGCAGGCGGTCGTCACGCGGAAGGGCATCGCCCTGACGCAGGAGACCGTCGCGACGTTCGTCGCCCCGCGTGAGCGGCTGCCGGCGCTGCCGGGCCGACTCCGGGCCCGCCGGACGAAGAGCGGCGCGCTGGTCGTCGCCTTCCCCAAGGTCGAGGGTGCCTCGCGCTACTCCGCCACGGCGGTCCTCAGCGACGGGCGCAAGCTCGGCTTCGACCTGGGGCCGAAGTGCCGCGCCGTGCGGATCCCCCGCGTCCCCAAGGGCGTCCGGGCGACGGTCAAGGTCGCGGGCGTCCGCTACGACACGCGGCCGGGTCGCTACCGCCAGGTGATCATGACGAAGAACAGCGTGACGGCCGGGCCGTTCCGCAAGCTGCCGTACCCCTGCCGCTGAGGCAGCGGGGGGTCCTGGTCGCGGCCGCTCGGGGAGAGCGGCCGCGGCGGGGCTCTCGGGGGGGGTGGTCTCTGGATCTTCGCCCCGGACGTCGAATTCGAGACCACGTCCCACGCAGGGGGACGGGGCGACCGGGCTGGTCTCGGGTTCGACGCCCGGAGCGTCGAGATCGCGACCACGTCCAGCGTCGCGGCCGATGCCGAACACGCCGGCGGCCGGTCGCCGGGGCCGCCACCCTGCGCCGCCGCCCCGCCCGTTCCTCCCTGCTGGGCGCCCGCGTGCACCCCGCACGCGGCGTTGCCGCGGTTGCGGCGGAGGGCCCCACGGCGGACGATCGGCGGTCGATGACCGCGATCCGCACCACGGCTGCCTCGGAGCTGCTCGGCGTCTCCGCCAGCACCCTGCGCGGCTGGGAGCGGCGCTACGGGTTCCCGACCCCGCAGCGGACGGGCGGCGGGCACCGCCAGTACGACCTCGGCGAGATCGAGGCCCTGCGCGAGGCGATGGACCGGGCGCCCGACGCGGCGACCGCCGTCGCGCTCGCCCGGCGCGACCACGCGCACGCCGACGGCCGCGATCCCGTCGACCCGTTCGGCGAGCGACCCGACGGCGGCCGGCGCGGCTCGGCCTCGCCCGTCGACCGCCTCCGTCGCGCGCTCCGCCGCTACGACGAGGGTGAGGCGGACCGCGTCGTCGAGGAGTCGCTCCACCTGCGGTCGCTCGAGCGCTCCGTCGACGAGCTGCTGCTGCCCGCGCTCGACGGCCTGGACCGCGACCACCCAGGGTCGGTCGAGTTCGCCTTCGGCTGGCGCTGGGCCCAGCGCTGGCTCGCGGCGGCCACGCGCACCGCACCGCCGGCGCACCGCCCGGCCCTCGTCGTCCTGGTCGACGGCACGGAGCACGGCTCGGTCGACGCGCTGCGCGTGCAGGCCCTCGACCTGGCGCTGCGCCGCGCGGGCGTCCTGCCGATCGCCGTCGGGGCCGGTCTCCAGCCGACGGAGCTGACGCGCGCGCTGCACCGGATCGAGCCCGCCGCGCTCGTCCTCTCGGGCCGCGGCGTCGCGCTGGACCGCCTCGGCCGGCTCGTCTTCGCGGCGCAGCGTGCGGCCGGCGGCGAGCTGCCCGTCCTCGACTTCCACGGCCCGCTGGTCGAGGCCCGCACGACCGGCGTCGAGCGCCTGGACCCCGCGCCGCTCGTGGCCCGCTCGCGCCTGCTGCAGGTGCTCGACGGCGACGACGCGCCGATCCGCCTGCGCCGCGGGCGCTGACCTGACCCGCCGCTCAGCGGCCGGGTCGCCCCGCCCCGCCGTCGCGTCGGGAGTGCCCCGACCACAGCGTCGGGGCGTCGCGCTGCCGCTCGGCGGCGGTCTTCGGCCAGCCACCGGACGGCGGTGCGCCGCCCTCCGGCCGCG
>NZ_JAURWA010000121.1 GCF_030655195.1 Patulibacter sp.
GTCGGCGGCGACGCTCCCCGCGACCGCGCTCGCGGTGCTCGTGGCGGCCGGCGCGGTCCGCGCCCGGACGGCCGCCGCGCTCCTCGTCGCGTGGCTGCCGGTCGCGGCCCTCCTCGGCGGGGTGCCCCTGTCCGCGCTCGCCCCCCGGGCGTGGGACGACGGCGCCGCGTCGCTGCTGGACGGTCTCCGCAGCCTGGCCGACCCCGCGGGCGGCGTGGCGTCCGACGACGGGTGGGCGCGCGCCGCCGCGGTGCTGGTCACCGGCGTGCTCTGGACCGTCGCCGCGGTCCTGTCCCGTCGGCGCGAGCGCGCGGCGACGACGCTCGCCCTCGTCCTGGCGGCCCTCCCGCTGGTCGCGGCGCTGGCGCTGGAGCACGTCGCCGATGCGGCGTGGCCCGGAGCCGTGCTGCTGGCGGCGGCCGTCCTCTGGATCGCCCGCGGGCGCCTGCGCACGCTCGCGCCGCTGACCGCCGTGGTCGCCGCGGCGGCGGCCGTCGGGGGACAGGCGGTGGGCCCCGAGGAGCAGTGGCTGCCCTTCGTCGACGCCGCGGGCCGGCCGCCGCAGTTCACGCGCCTGGACACGACGCAGGGCTACGGCCCGCTGCCGGACCGGAGGACGGGGCGCACGATGGCCGAGCTGACGGCGCCCGCACCCGGCCTCTGGCGCATGCAGGTCCTCGAGCGGTTCAGCAACGGCTGGTCCGTGCGCCTGCGTGAGCGTCCCGAGCTGCCCCAGCCGGCCGCCCTGACCACCGAGACGACCGTGCGGTACGCGGGGCTGCGCGACGAGCTGGTGCCCGCGCCGGGGCGGATCGTCGGCGTCGAGGGACGCGACGTCGTCCGGGAGGACGGCGAGGCGCGACGGCTCGACGACGAGCCGCGCGAGGGCGACGTGCTGCGCGTCCGGGCCGAGGTCGTCCGGGCGACCGCGGCGCAGCTCTCCCGGGTGCCGATGCCCGAGCCGGGCGAGTACGCGGACTGGACCCGGATCTGGGGCGACGGCGAGATCCGCCGCAACGGACGTCCCGCGATCGAGCTGATCGAGGGGATCGCCCGCGGCGACGAGGCCACCGACTTCCAGCGGGTGCTGCGCATCGCGACGGATCTCACCCGGGGCGCACGGACGCAGCTGGAGCTCGTCCGTCGCGTCCGGGCGTACCTGCTGGACCCCGAGCGGTTCCGGTACACGACCGACGTCCCCGAGGCCGGTCCGCAGCCGCTCTACGACTTCCTCCTGCACCGGCGCTCGGGCTATTGCCAGCAGTTCGCCGGGGGCGCTGCGGCGCTGCTGCGGATGGCGGGCGTCCCGACCCGGGTGGTGACGGGGTTCGCGACCGGGGAGGCCTCCGGCGACGGCACCTACGTCGTCCGCGACCGCGACGCCCACGCCTGGATCGAGGTGTACTTCGAGGGGTTCGGGTGGGTGCCCTTCGACCCCACGCCCGCCGACACCGACGCCCGGGTGGACGGGTCCGTGGACGCCCTCGCCGCCGCCGCGCCGTCCGGCGCGGCCGGAGGCGGGCCCGGTGCCGCGATCCTGCTGGTGCCCGTCCTCCTTCTTGGCACGGCCGGCGTCCTGCACGCCCGCCGACGGCGCGCGGCGGATCCTGCGACGGCGACCCCGACGGCCGAGGTCCTCGCCGGCCTGGTCCCCGGGCCGATCGGGCCGGCGACGACCATGGCGGGCCTGCGCCCGCGTCTGGCCCTGATCGGTCCGGAGGTCGTGGCCCTCGCCGACCGGGTCGAGCGCGCCCGCTGGTCCGGCGACGCACCGGTCGCCGACCGCCACCCGCGCCTGCGGGTCTGGCGTGCGCTGCGGCGCGACGTCGGCGCCGTCCGGGCCGTCGGACTGCTCGCCCGCGCCCGCGCCGCCGGCGGGCGGTCCGTCCGCTCCGCGGACCGGTGACCGACGCCGCCCCGACCGAGCGCCCGACCGAGCGCCGGACCGCCGCGGCCGAGCGGCCGGCGTCACCGACGACGCGCGGGACCCCGCCGGATCGTCGGAATCCCCGATGGACATTGAGGCCTTACGGCGCCCTGATCGTCCTGCGTCAGTATCAATGGGGTGATGGGCATCGGCGCCTCTGCGGAACGTGATCCTGAACGGCTGCGTCCTGCGGTCGCCCTGGAGACGGCGCTGCCACCGGCGGACGAGCAGGTCGCCCCGCTGACGTCGGACGGCATCGCCCAGTTCGGCGACCGCCTGCGTCACGGGATCCGTCAGGGCATGCTGATCCGGGACGACGTCCTCGACGTCGCCCTCGCCGCGCTCCTGGCCCGCGGCCACCTCCTGCTCGAGGACCGACCGGGCGTCGGCAAGACCCAGCTGGCGCGCTCGATCGCCGGCAGCGTCGCCGGGCGGTTCTCGCGAGTGCAGGCCACGGTCGACCTGCTGCCGACGGACATCCTCGGCGCCACGATCTGGCACGCGGCCACCGGGGCGTTCCAGTTCCACCCCGGCCCGGTCTTCGCCAACGTCGTGCTCGTCGACGAGCTCAACCGCGCGACGCCGAAGACGCAGTCCGGGCTGCTCGAGGCGATGCAGGAGCGCCAGGTCACCGTCGACGGGCAGTCGCACCCGCTCGAGCGCCCGTTCATGGTGATCGCCACGCAGAACCCGACGGAGGGCTACGACGGGACCTACCCGCTGCCGCCCGCGCAGCTGGACCGCTTCCTCGCCCGCGTCTCGCTCGGCTACCCGACGGCCGAGCAGGAGGCCGCGCTCCTGCGCGAGGACCCCGAGCCCCCGACCGCCCCGACCGGCAGCCTGCGGCAGCTGCTCGCCGCACAGGCCGGGGTCGACCGGATCGACGCCAGCGACCTGCTGCTGCGCTACGTCGTCGCCGTGCTGCGCGGCACCCGCGAGCACCCGCTCGCCGAGGCCGGCGCCAGCCCGCGCTCCGGGTTGCAGCTGCTCGGTGCCGCCCGCGCCCGTGCCGCGCTCCTGGGCCGGGACTTCGTCCTTCCCGACGACGTGCAGGCGCTCGCGCCCGCGGTCCTCGCCCACCGCGTGCAGGCCGTCGCCGCCGCGCCGCCCGAGGCCGGGCTCGAGGTCGTCGCCGACGTCCTGCGCCAGGTCCCCGCCCGGTGAGGCGTCGCTTCGCGCTGGTCGCGTTCCCGCTGGTCTGCGGCTTCGGCGGCGCGGCCCTGGGCTCGCTCGCGCTGTTCGGCCTCGCGCTCGGCGTCCTGGTCCTCTACGTCGCCAGCGGGATCGCGGTGGCCGTCGGCGCGCGCCGCCTGCGGGTCGACCGCACGATCGACCGGCACGAGGTGCTCGAGAACCGCCCGGTCGCGCTGCGCTACGCCGTCGCCGGCCTGCGCGGCCTGCCCGTGCACGTCGAGGTGCTCGGCGCCGACGGCGGCTGGTGGGTGCTCGGTCCCGGCGGCGGCAGCACCTCCTTGGTCATCGACCGTCCCGGTCCGCACGTGCTCGACGCGACCCGGCTGCGGGTCCGCGACGACCTCGGCCTCTTCTCGCGTCCCGCCCGGGCGGGACGCCCCGCGTCGGTCCTCGTGCTGCCGCAGCCCGCTCCGACGCCCGAGGGCGCCCGGCGCGGCGGCGCGGACCCCGTCGGCGATCCGGAGCCCGACGGCCTGCGCTCCTACGTCCCCGGCACGTCGATGAGCCGGATCCACTGGGCGTCGGCCGCGCGCGGGGGAGAGCTGCAGGAGCGGGCGTTCGTCACGGCTCGGGACCGCCTGCCCCTCGTCGTGGTCGACACCGCCGGCACCGAGGAGGACGAGGACGTCCACTGGGCGATGCGGACCGCCGCGGGGCACGTCCAGGCGCTGCTGCGCACCGGGGGCTGCCGCGTGCTGCTGCCCGGGGACCGCACGCCGAGCACCGTCTCGGACCCCGTCGGGCACTGGCCCGCGGTGCACCGCAGGCTCGCCGCGCTCGAGGCCGACACGCCCGCACGGGTCCCCGCCGGCGACGATCACGGGGCCCTGCACGTCCGCGCCGCGCTCGCGCCCGACGGCGGCACGCCCGAGGGCCCGCTGCCCCACGGCGTCGTGCCGCTCGAGGTCTGGGAGGCCGCCGCGTGAGCGCGGGAGCCTCCACCGCCGCTGCCCGGCGCCCCCGTCGCGCCGCCGTGTCCGCGGCCGGCCGGCAGGAGCCGGCGCGCGGCCGCGCCGTGGCGCTCGTCCTGCTCGCGGCCGCCTCGGCGATCGCCTGGTGGTCGGTGCTGGGCGCGGGCCTGCTGTGGGCCGGCCCGGTCGTGCTGCTCGCCGTCCTCGTGACGGCCCGCGTGCTGCCCGCGCGCCTGGCCGTCGTCGGCGCGGTGGTCTGGCTGCCCGTCGGCCCCCTCCTGGCGGGCGTCCCCGCCCGCGAGCTGCGTCCGGGCGGCCTGGACAACGCGGCGGTCTCGCTCTTCAACGGGCTCGACGCCCTGACCGTTCCCGCCCGCGGCGCCGTCGTCGCCGACCCGTGGCCGCTGGCGGCCGCCCTGCTCCTCACGGGCCTGACGTGGTGCGCCTCGGCGCTGCTGGCCACCCGGCGCGGCCGCGTCGCCGGCCTGATCGCGATCGTCCTGCCGGCGTTGCCGCTGGTGTGGGCGCTGGCGCTCGAGCAGACCCCCGACGCCGCGTGGCCGGGCGCCGTCCTGCTCGGGTGCGGCGTGCTGTGGGCCGCGCGTGGCCGGCTCACCGCGGTCGTCCCGGCCACCGTCGGGGTCGCGGTGCTGGCCGCCGTGCTGGCCCAGGCCGTCGGTCCGAAGGAGCAGTGGATCCCGTTCGTCGACGCTCCGGGCCGCAAGCCGCAGTTCTCGCGGCTGGACACGACGCAGAGCTACGGCCCGCTCGGCGACCGCCGCACCGGCCAGACGATGCTCGAGATCACCTCGCCGGAGCCGGCGCTCTGGCGGATGCAGGTGCTCGAGCGGTTCAACGGCCGCTGGCGCGTCGAGATGCGCACGACCCCGGACCTGCCCCAGCCCGCGGCCGAGGAGGTCCGCAGCACCGTCGAGGTCGTCGGGCTGCGCAACCGGCTGGTCGCCGCGCCCGGCCGCGTGGAGGCGGTCGACGGCGGCGGGGCGATCGAGCAGGACATCGGCGAGGCGCGTCAGCTCCGCCGCGCCCCCGAGAAGGGCGACCGCTATCGCGTGCGCTCCGAGGTCGTCCGCGCGACCGCCGACCAGCTGCGCGACGTGCCCGTCGCGGAGGGGCCGCAGTACGCGCAGTACATCGAGACGTGGCCCAGCCGCGGCTACGGCCGTCGGCCCACGCGGCCCGCGATCGACTACCTGGACCGCCTGCGGTTCCGCGGCTCCTACGGCGCGAACCGCTTCGTCGAGGTCCTGCAGCTCGCCAAGCGGCTCCGCGGGACGACGAACTCGCAGCTGGAGATCGTCCGGCGCGTGCAGTCCTACCTCGTCGACGAGGGCCGCTTCACCTACACGACCGACGTGCCGCCGGCGGGCTCGCAGCCGCTCTTCGACTTCCTCCTGGACACCCGCGCGGGCTACTGCCAGCAGTTCGCGGGCGCGGCGGCGATGCTGCTGCGGTTCGCGGGCGTGCCCACCCGCGTGGTCACGGGCTTCGCCACCGGCACCTCCGACGGCGAGGGCCGCTACGCCGTGCGGGACGAGGACGCCCATGCGTGGATCGAGGTCTACTTCCCGGGCTACGGCTGGATCCCGTTCAACCCGACCCCGGCCGACGCCGAGGCCACGGTCGCGGCCGAGGTCGACGTCTTCGCCCCTCCCGGGTCCGCGAGCGGCACGGGCGACGGTGGCGGTCCCGGGGTGCTCCTGATCCCCGTCCTCGCCGCGGCGGTGGCCGCCGGGGTCTTCGTGCGCCGGCGCACGCGGCACCTGCAGGACGTTCCGGCGGCGGTCCCCGTCGGCGAGCTGCTCGCGCGCCTCGTCCCCGGCCCCGTCGGCCCGGCCACGACGCTCGCGGCGCTCGGACCCCGCCTGCGCGAGCTGGGTCCCGCGACCGCCGCGCTGGCGGAGCGGGCGGAGCGCGACCGGTTCGCCTCGGGCGGCACGTCGACCGACCGGCATCCGCGGCTGCGGGTGTGGCGGGCGCTGGCCGACGACCTCGGCCGCGGCCGGGCGACCGTCCTGATGGTCCGCCGGACGACGCGCCCGCGAGAGGCCGGCGGCACGGGGATCGACTAGGGCCCGCGTCGCGGGTCGCCGCCGACGACTACGGTGCACGCATGCCTGCCTGGGAGTTCACCTACGTCGAGCTCTGGCTGGGCGAGGAGAAGACGATCGAGGTGGTGCTCGAGGCCGAGCGCCGCATCGCGCAGCTGGGCCGGGAGGGCTGGAACCCGGTGGGGGAGGTCACGTTCTCGTTCCACGCGAAGGACAGCCCCGCCGGCGTGACCACGGCGGTCCAGCAGCTGATGTTCAAGCGGCTGCAGGCGTAGCGCGGCCGCCCCGCCGGGACCTCGGGCCCGGCGGTGGTCGCCGGGGCGGCGGAGGGCACGGTCACCGTCTCGGGCGCCCGGCGGGAGCCGGTCCGCGCTCCGCGCGCGGGGGTGCGCCGCCCGGCGAGCCCGCGAGGGCCGCGTGCGGCGGGCCGCGGCCCGTACCCTTGCGGGGTGACCGCCGCGGACAGCACCACGACGCCCTCCGACGCGGACCTCGAGCTCGAGGAGTGGGTCGAGAAGGCCGCGGCCCGTTCGGTCCGCCGCGTCCGCATCGTCGGCGCCCTGGCCACCGGCGCCGCGTTCCTGGCCGTCCTGATCGTGGCCCCCTCGCACTCCGCCGCGAGCACCTGGGGCCTCGCCCTGCTCGCGGGCGCCGCGGTGGTCGTCCTCTGCAACGTCGCGGTCCGCATCTCCGCCCGGCCGGACGGCCCCGCCCCTGGTCGCCTGACGGGCGACTACCTCGTCCTGGCGGGCGGCGGCATGATCTTCGCGATCCTCGGCTATCCGGTGGCGCGGCTCCTGGGCCTGCTGTCGGACAACCTCTACTAGGGGAACGCCTCCGCCGCCCGCCGCCCGTCAGCGGGCGACCCGGGCGAGCTGGCGCCCGAGCGCCGTCCGCCTCCCGCCCGCGTCGTAGAGCGACGACGGGGAGCAGTCGCCGGCGCAGCGGTCCATGAACCAGGCCCAGCGCTCGACGTAGGGCAGGCGGTCGAGCATCCGCTTCGTCCGGCGGAGGTGCGCGCGCATGCGGGCAGGGGTCGGGCGGGCGTGGGGCCGGGCGCCCTGCCACTTCCACGTCTGCAGGGAGCCGGTCTCGGTCACCCAGATCGGCAGGCCCCACCGCGCGCGGACGCTGCGGATGTCGCGCTCGATCCAGCGCACCGTGCCCGGATCGGTGGGGTCGCCGTAGAAGTGCAGCGCGATGAAGTCCACGCGTCGGCCCTGCGCCGTCGCACGACCCATGAAGTCGTCCAGCCACGTCTTCGACCGGTCGGACTGCGAGGGCGTGTGGATGCTCGCCACCGCTGGGCTGCCCAGTCGCAGGCCGGTCGCCTCGAGCCGCGGCCACAGGCGGATCGCCTCGGCGGGGCTCATGTTCGCCTGGCCGCCGAGGTCGGGCTCGTTGAAGCCGAGCAGGTGGCGCGCCCGCCCCGACCGGCGATCCGTCGACAGCCGGTCGATCGCGGCGTCGGTGACGCTCCCGGCGCCCCACAGCATCGGCACGAACTCGACCCGCGAGCTGCGCAACGGGCTCTCGGCGGACCAGTCGTAGGTCCACGACGCGCCGACGGCCGCCAGGCGTCGCGCGTCCCCGCGGTCCGCGTAGACCCCGCTGGCCACCCCGGTCTGCGGACGCGCGTGGGCGCTCGGCGCGACCCCGAGGAGCAGGACGAGGGCCAGCAGCGCGAGGACGATCGGCGCGCGGCGGGCCGGGGCGACTGGTCGGACGGGCATGTCGATCGACAGTAGGGGTCGCCGGCGGGGCGGGAGCCGCCTGCGGCGCCGTTCCTCGACCACGCGTCCAGCCCTCGGGCCGCCCGCCGACGTCCGGCGATGGGCCGCCCCGCTCGACGGACGGGACCCGACCGGCGCCTCGGCCATCATCCGCCGATGGACGCCCTCTCGCCGACCGAGCTCCTCACGCAGCTGCGCACCCACCGCTGGGTCGACCTGACCCACGCGTTCGGGCCCGGGATCCCGCACTACCACGCGTTCCCGGACGAGGAGCGCACGACGCTGTTCCACTTCGACGAGGGCGTCGGGACCGACGGATCGGGCTTCCTCGCCCACCGCTACTCCCACATCGGCCAGTGGGGCACGCACTGCGACCCGCCCGCGCACTTCACCCGCGGCGGACGCTTCCTCGACGAGCTGCCGGTCACCGAGATGGTGCTGCCGCTCGTCGTCCTGGACCTCCGCGCGCAGGCCGCCGCCGACGTCGACCACGCCGTGACGCCGGAGGACGTCACCGCGCACGAGGCCGAGCACGGCCGGATCCCCGACGGGGCGTTCGTCGCCGCGCGATGGGGGTGGGACGCGCGCTGGCCCGACGGCGAGGCGATGGCCGGCCGGGGCGACGACGGGCTCGCGCACTTCCCCGGCTGGGGCGTCGACGCGCTGCGCCTGCTGGTGGAGGAGCGCGGCGTCGTCGCGATCGGCCACGACACCACGGACACCGACCCGGGCGCGGTGGTCTCCGCAGGTACCGCCCCGGCCGAGACCTACGTCCTCGGTGCGGACCGCTGGCAGATCGAGCTGCTGGCGAACCTCGGGGACGTGCCGGCGACCGGCGCGATCGTGGTGGCGACGTGGCCGAAGCCCGAGGAGGGCTCGGGATTCCCGGCGCGGGTCTTCGCGATCGCGCCGAACGGCTGACGGGCGGGGGCCCGGCCGGCTCGCCCGCGACCTCGTGCCCGGTGGCCGCCCGGGGTAGACACCGGACGTGACGTCGCCCGCACCCGTCTGGCCGCTCCTCAGCATCGACGGGGGCGGCATGCGCGGCCTGCTCGCCGCGCGCCTGCTGCAGGAGATCGAGCGCCGGATGGGCGCCCCGGCGGCGGAGCTGTTCGCCTCCGGAGCGGGAACGTCGACCGGTGCGCTGCTCGTGGCGGGGACGCTCGGCGCCGCGACGCCGGCGCCCGCGGAGGAGCTCGCCGCCCGCTACCGCGAGATGGGTCCACGGGTCTTCGGGGCCGGCGTCCGCGTCTCGCTCGGCGGCGACCGGCAGGCCCAGGGCCGCCTGCGCGAGGTGGTGGAGTGCGCCGTCGGCGACGTGCGACTGCCGGACGCCCGGCGGCGCCTGCTCCTGACGGCCGCGGACATCGATCGGCGCACCCCCGTCGTCCTCGACAGCGCGGACGGGGCCCGGTCCGCCGGCGATCCCCCGCTGGCGGACGCCGTGCTGGCCAGCGCGGCGCTCCCGGGGTACTTCCCGCCCGTCGTCGTGGGTGGTGCGCGGCTGGTCGACGGCGGGCTGTGGGCGAAGGATCCGACGCAGGCGGCGGTCCGGCGCCTTCGCGGGTCGGGGCCGGGGCTCGTCGTCTCGCTGGGGACCGGGACCGCCCGCGGATCGCAGTCCCGCGCCGAGGGCCTGATGGACCTCGTGGCCGCGACGCTCGGTGCCGGTCCGGAGGGCGACGGCGGGGCCACCGACGTCCACGTGGTCCGGTTGGAGCCCACGCTGCCGCGGGGTGTCGGTCGCCTCGACGCCGCCGGTCCGCGTGACATCGCCGCGCTCGACGAGGCCGCCGACCGCTACATCGCGGGCGCGGCGTCGGAGCTCGACCGCGTGGCCCACCTGCTGACGATCGCCGGCCGACCCGGCCTGTGACGCCCGCCGACGGGAGCGCTCCGCGATGAGTTCCGTCGTCCCCGGGCGTCTCAGGGACATGGAGCCACGCAGGGTCGTCCTCAAGATGGTGCTGTCCTTCGACGGCTTCGCGACCAGCCTCGACGGGACCCACGACTGGATGTTCGAGTACTTCGGCGACGACGACGGGTGGAACCAGCGGGCGCTCGACGAGGCCGGGACCCACGCCATGGGGCGGCGGAGCTACGAGATCATGGCCCCGCACTGGCAGGCGTCGGAGGGTCCGGTCGCGACGTCGATGAACGGGAAGCCGAAGGCGGTGTTCTCCACCGGCCTCGAGCAGGCCGACTGGGGTCCGGTCGAGGTCTTCCGCGACCTCGGCGCCGGCATCGCGGAGCTCAAGGCCCGCGACGACGCGGGCACCGTCCTGGTCCACGGCGGGCCGACGCTCGCCGGGGCGCTGACCCGGCTCGGCCTCGTCGACGAGTTCCAGCTCACCCGGATCCCGCTCGCGATCGGCACCGGACGCAGCCCGTTCGCCGATCTCGAGGAGCACCTGAAGCTCGAACTGGTGCGCGAGCAGCGCTTCGCGAGCGGCGCCCACGCGCAGGTCCTCGTCCCGAAGGCCTGAGCCCGTCCGGGGGACGTCGTCCGGCGGCGGCGATACTCCCCGCATGGCGTCGGGGCCCCCATCCATCCGCCGATCCCTCTCCCTCGTCCTGCGGCGCGCGCTCGAGCGACGCCGGCGGGGGACGATCGTCGTGCTCGCCGTCGTCGTGCTGGCCGTCGGTGGTGCGCTGGTGCTCGTCGTCCGCGGCGACGGTGAGGCGGCGACGGAACGGCGCACGCTCGAGGCGCAGTGCGGCGGCCGCGGTACGACGACGACGGACCCGTCCCGCAACCCGGAGGTCGCGGGGTGGCGCGAGGCGACCACGCGCGTGTCCTACTTCTGCGACGACGCCGCCGGCGCCGGGCTGACGAGGGCCGTCTTCGCGACGCAGCGGGATCTGCGGGCGGCGCTGCTGCGCTCGCCGCCGCCGACGCGGCTGTGCCTGGCCGGCGACGCCGTCCTGCTCGACTCGCTGGACCGGGGCTTCCGGTCGCTGTGCCGGGACCTGCGGGGGACCATCGTCGACGGTGCGCGACGTCTGCCCGAGCCGACCGGCCTGTCGATGGACGAGATCGACCGGAACGGACGGGCCTACGACCGGCGGGCGGCGACGCTCCAGCGTCGGGCGCTCGTCGCGCACTGGGCACGTGCCGACGGCGGCCCCCCGCGGGGCTGACCCTGCGCGGCGCCTCCCCGTCGGAGCCCACGCCCGGGGCGACCGCCGGTGCTGCGCCGGTCGGCCCTAGTGGCGGGCCCCGTAGATCACCCAGACCACGGCGAGGACGAAGGCGAGCACGATGCCCACCACCGCTCCGGTGTCGCCCGCGACCGCGTCGCCCCCTGCTGCGAGGAGCCCCGCGCCGATGACGAGGACGATCCCGGCGGCGAGGTTCTCCAGCTCGGACTTGTCGCTCTCGTCCAGCGAGGTGCTCTTCCGTGGCGGCGGTGTGGGGTCGTCGTCGTCTCCGGCCATGCCGTCAGTCTGCACGGGAACGACCGTGTCAGGAGGACGAACCTGTGACGGGCGGGCCACCCGGCCCGGCACGGGACGTCGTCCGCGGGGCACGCGTCTGTGACGATCAGGGCGTGAGCGACCGCGAAAGCCCCTCCGCGGTGCGCGCGGCGGCATCGGTCCGGCCGTCGCGGTGGCGTCGGCGCCCGCGGCGGTTCGTGCGGTACGACGCCCTGTGGGCGGACGGTCGGGTCGAGCTGGACGTGGGCCTCTCGGACGCGATGTACCGCGGCCACCCGGCCGACTTCGAGCCCGTCCGGCGGGCGGTGCACGCCGCGTGTCCGGAGGTCGGCACCGGGCGGTGGGTCGACGATCGGGGTGCCGTCATCGACGGTCCCGGGGCGCCCGCTTCGACGGCCCCGGGCGCCGACGGCGGCCGGCCCCGTGCGTACCGGCCCCCACAGGACCGACGATGGGCGTCTCCCCGGACCTGGCGTCTCGCCGGTGGGTCGGCCGCCGTCGCCGTCGGCGTTCCCCTCGTGACCGGCGTGCTGGGCGACGGTGTCGCCGGCCCCGTGGGCGTCGTCCTCTGCCTCTCCGGCGTCGCGGCGCTGGCCGGCCTGCGTCCCGGGCGGGACTGACGCGACGCCCGCGGGACGTCGCGCTCGTCGGCGTCCGCCCGTCCGCCGCCCTCAGTCCGCCTCGAGCGGTGCCTCGTACGCGTACTCCACGTCCCCCTCGAGCCCGCTCGCCGCGGGGGACAGGCGGTAGACGTCGCGCCCGTCGTGGTCGTCGCCCTCGGCGAGCGGGCCGCTGAGGCGCGGACCGTCCGCTCCCGGCTCGAGCGCCACCAGGTCGTGCACGTCGGCCTCGGCGACGGGCAGGGACCCGCCGTCGAAGGGGCCTCCGTGGAAGTGGGCCGTCACCGTCTCGTCCGACATCGAGGATGCGGCTTCCCCGAACGCGCGGTCCGCAAGCGCCGCTACAGCCCGAAGCGCGCCCAGGCGGCCCGGTCCTCGAGGGCGCGGAGCATCGCCGGGACCGTCGCGCTCTCCGCCGCCGAGGCGCCCGAGAGCATCCCGAGGACCGCGCCGACCGGGTTGCGGTTGGGGGAGATCGACACGATCTTCGCCTCGGGCCAGCGGGCGCCGAGGACGCCGCGCAGGGTGCCGAGGCCGTCGATGAGGCCGAGGTCCTTCGCGCGACCACCGGTCCACACCTCGCCGCTGAAGAGGGTCGACTCGTCGCCGGTCAGCCGGTCGCCGCGGCGCTCGCGGACCCAGTCGGTGAACAGGCCGTGGAGCTGCTCGAGCTCGCCGCGCAGCCACGCGACGTCCTCGGGCTGCTCGGGCTGGAACGGATCGAGGCGCGCCTTGTTGTCGCCGGCGGTGTGCAGGCGGCGCTCGATGCCGTAGCGACCGATCGCCTCGTGCAGCCCGAAGCCGCCGGAGACGACGCCGATCGACCCGACCAGCGACGTGGGATGGGCGATGATCTCGTCCGCGGCGCAGGCGAGCCAGTAGCCGCCGGACGCCGCGACGTCCTCGCAGAACGCGATGACCGGCACCTCGTGCTCGGCGGCCAGGCCGCGGATGCGGTCGGCGACGAGGGCGGACTGCGTCGGTGCGCCGCCGGGCGAGCTGATCGACAACGCCACGGCCTTCAGGCCCGGCAGGTCGAACGCCTTCTTCAGGGTCGACTCGAGACCCTCGAGCGTGATGCCGCCCCGACGCCGCGAGCCCGCGCCGGCGGGGGTGATGACGCCCTCCAGGCGCACGACGGCGATCTGCTGGGTGGGCACCGGCAGCCGCCGGCGCACGTCCTGCGGGAGCGGGAGGCGACCGGCGATGTCCGCGACGTTCATCCATGGAGCGTAGAGCGGTCGGCGCCGTGGCCCTCCCGCACGGACGTGCGGCGCCGCGGCACCGACCCGGTGCGCAGGTCCGGCGATGCGGCCCGGACCCTACGCCCGTGGGGTGCTACGGACGCCCGGCCGGGGGCGTCGGACGCGCGGCCTCCAGCGCCGCCTTCACCTTCGCGGCGTCCAGGCCCAGCTCCTTCGCCAGGGCGGCGGAGAGCTCGTCGAACCGGTCGTCCCTGTCGGGACGGGCGGCCTTCAGGGCCGTGCGCACGTCGGCCTCGGACGTGCCGGTCTTCTTCGCCAGCGCCGTGACCAGGGCGGAGTCGTCGCCGCGCGGACCGCCGCCGGGGCCGCCCGGACCGCGTCGCCCGCGGTCGCCGCGCTGCTCCTGCAGGACGGACGCGACGTCGGCCTGGCTCGCCCCGAGGGCCTTGGCGATCGCGCCGACGCGCTCGTCCCTGCGGTCGCCCTCGGCGGGGCGGACCTTCTCGATCGCGGCCTGCAGCTTCGTCTCGGTGACGCCGAGCGTCTTGGCGAGCGCCGCGACGTCCACGCCGCGCCCCGGACCCCCGTGGCCGTGGCCGCCGAAGCCGCCGGGACCGCCACCGCGACCGCCCGGCCCGAAGCCGCCCTCGCGGGTGGCGGTGACCTTGAAGTCCTTGTCGAGCGTGACGCCGACCTGGGCGCCGTCGGCCTTGCGGACGCGGGCCTCGAACGTGCCGTCCGGACGGCTCTCGATGCCGACCAGGGTGCTGTCGGGGTACTTCGCGACGACCGCGTCGGCGGCCTTGTCGGTGACGCCGCCCGTCAACGGGGTCGGGGCCTGGGAGCTCGTCGCGGCGTACGCCCCGCCGCCGAGGGTCAGGAGCCCCACCGCCGCGATCGCGACGGTCTTGGTCTTGAAGGAACGGATCATCGGACCAGGATGCCGCGCGCGTCTCGGAGCAGCCGAAGAACTCCCTGGGAGGAGCCTGGGAGTCTCGGCGCGCCGTGGGCGGGCCTCGGCCGGCCCCGATCCGGACCGGGCGGGTGGCGCGCGCCGGCGGTCCGGCGGCCTCGTCAGTGCCCGAGCAGCTTGATCCCGACCACCGCGAGTCCCAGCGCGACCTCGGCACCGACGACGAAGACCTTCCCCCAGAACGGGATGCGGGTCCCGCGCACGGCCAGCAGCCCGACGAGCGCGAGCGTCAGGACCTGCCCGCCGGCCGCCCAGCCCAGTGCGGTCGGCAGCTCCCACCAGCCGGTCTCGGTGCTGAGGACGAGGATCGTCGGCAGGACCGCCACCGCGAGGATCTGCGCGTGGCTCGACAGCAGCGACCGGACGTCCGCCCGGCGGGGCCACGCCTGGTGGACGGCGAGGTGCGCGGTCAGGTCGGCGAACAGGCTCGCCCCCCAGAGCGCCGTGACGGCGACCACCACGGTGACGGCGGCGCCGACCGCGTCGCCGTGGACCTCGGGCCGCAGCAGCGTGACGATCGAGGCGAGGACCGTGACGGTGCCGTAGACCCGTTCGCGCAGGTGCTCCGCCGCGACCTCGGGACGGTCGAACCGCCGGCCGTGGTCGGCGGTCCGGGGTGGGGGAGCGGTCATCGGCGGATCGTAGAGCCGCCCCGCCCGGTCCTCAGTCCTGCGGGTAGGCCGCCTGCGCCGTGCGGTCGTCCGACAGCGACCGCTGCGAGCGCAGGACGAGGGCCTCGATCGCGTCGGCGACGTGGATCGGGGCGATCGCCCGGTCGCCGCGCCCGACGCGCAGCAGGTGCGCCTCGAAGAGGACGTCGGTGTGGGTGTGGCCGACGGGCGGCTCGAACCGGTAGGACGCCAGCTCGATCAGCATCCCGAGCGGGTCCTTGAAGTAGATCGAGTCCATGAACCCGCGGTCCTTGTGACCGCTGTGCTTGATGCCGCGCTCGTCGAGGCGCTCGACGGTCTGGGCGTAGGTCGCCTGCGAGACCGCGAGCGCCAGGTGGTGCAGCTCGCCCGGTCCGGGCGCCCCGCGGTCGCGGTCTGCCGTGCGGTCCTCGCGGGTGAAGACGGTGATCAGCCGGCCGTCGCCCGGATCGAAGTAGAGATGGCTCTCCTCGTCCCGGTCGAGGTTGGGCTGCTCGAAGACGAACGGCATGCCCAGGAGGCCCTCCCAGAACTCGATCGACGTCCGACGGTCGGCGCCCATCACGGTCACGTGGTGGACGCCCTGGGTCTGGATCTTGCGCATGGCGGGGGACTCTCGGGTCGGCAGGCGCCCGGCGGCGCACTAGTTGCAGGTGCAACAGTATGGCGCAGGAGGCCCGCGCGTCAACCGGACGACGGCCGTCGACCTGTCCCTCCCGGGTCCCACGACCACGGCGCGGCGCGGGAGCGGGACCCGCCCGTGCCGCCCGGATCGGCCCCGGGCCCGGCCCGTCCGCCAGGTCGCCTCAGCCCCGGGCGGCCCGCAGGTAGAGCTCCCGGACGTCGTCCGCGGTGAGGGGCGACGGGACGTCCTGCAGCTCGGCGCGGCCGGCGGCGGTCGCGACGGCCTCGTCGAGCAGGGCGTCGTCCGACGCGAGCGCCCCCAGCCCGGGCGACCCGGCCCGCCGGTGGAGGTCCCCGGCGAGGTCCTCGACGGTGCCGGGCAGCGCCGCCCCGGCCGCCTCGACCTCGCGCGGCAGGCGCTCGCGCAGGGCCCGCACGGTGTGGGGCAGGAGCGCGACGTTGGTCCCGGCGTGGGACAGCTCGGCGGTCCGGACCGCGGTCTGCGCCAGGGCGTGGTGCACACCCAGGCCGCTGCGGTCGACCGACCAGCCGGCCAGGAGCGCCCCGAGCGCGACCTCGTCGCGGTCGGGCTCCTCCCCGGACCACGCGCGGCCCAGGTGGTCGATGGCCTCGCGGGCGACCGCCCGGGCGAGCGGCCCGGATCGCGGGCTCGACGCGGCGGTCACGGCGTGGCCGAGGGCGTTGCCGGAGCTGGCGGCCAGATCCTCGGTGGGCTGCGACGCGCTCAGGGACGGGGCGTTGAGGACGAGCGACGCGCGGGAGCGCGGGGTGTCCGCCGGGACGCCGCGGGCGTGGCGGTGGACCCCGGTCATCTCGGCACCCGACAGCGAGGTTGGCACCGCGACCGGGCCCGGCAGGCCGTCGGCCGCGGCCAGCGCCTTGGCGACGTCGACGACGCGCCCGCCGCCCAGGGCGACGAGGCGCCGCCCGCCGTGGGCGTCCCGCAGGCCGGCGGCGACGACGTCGACCGCGCCCGCGGGCACCTCGACGACGACGGCGGCGCGCTCGGCGAACGCCGGTGCCGACCGCGACGCGCGGGCCGTCGTCAGCAGCGCGTAGCCGTCGGGCACGAGCTCGGCGGCCGCGTCCAGGGCGTCGGGCCCGAACACGATCCGCTGGTCGCCGTCGACGTGGGTGAAGCCTCGGGTCATGCCCCCGAGACTACGAGGGCCCCCGCCGGGGCCCGACGCGTCAGGCCTGCGCGAGCGTCGAGCTGTCGATGACGAAGCGGTAGCGGACGTCGGACTTCAGGACGCGCTCCCACGCGTCGTTGATGCCGTCGGCGCCGACGATCTCGATCTCGGGCGTGATGCCCTTCTCGGCGCAGAAGTCGAGCATCTGCTGCGTCTCGGCGATGCCGCCGATCATCGAGCCGGCGAACGACTTGCGGCCGCCGATCAGGTTGAAGGCGTTGACCGGCAGCTGCTCCGGCGGCGCACCGACGTTGACCACGGTGCCGTCGATGGCGAGCAGCCCGAGGAACTTGTCGATCTCGATCTTCGCGCTGACCGTGTTGATGATCAGGTCGAAGGTGCCCTTGAGCTCCTTGAACGTCGCGTCGTCCTCGGTGGCGTAGTAGTGGTCGGCACCGAGCTTCTTGCCGTCCTCCTCCTTGCTCAGCGTGCGCGAGAGGACGGTGACCTCGGCGCCCATGGCGTCGGCGATCTTGACGGCCATGTGACCCAGGCCGCCCATGCCGACGACCGCGACCTTCTTGCCCGGCCCGGCCTTCCAGTGGTGCAGCGGCGAGTAGGTCGTGATGCCGGCGCAGAGCAGCGGCGCGGCCTTGTCGAGCTCGATGCCGTCCGGGATCGAGAGGACGAAGTCCTCGACGACGACGACGTCGCTGGAGTAGCCGCCCTGCGTGACGGTCCCGTCCTCGTCCTTCATGCCGTAGGTCTGGGTCGAGCCGGGGATGCAGTACTGCTCCTCGCCCTTCTGGCAGGCGGAGCACTCGCCGCAGGAGTTGACCATGCAGCCGACGCCGACGCGGTCGCCGACCTGGAACTTCGTCACCTCGGGGCCGACCGCCTGGACGACACCGGCGATCTCGTGGCCGGGGACCAACGGGTACTCGATCTCGCCCCACTCGCCGCGGGCGAAGTGGATGTCCGAGTGGCAGATGCCGCAGAACTTGATGTCGATGTGGACGTCCTTGGCCCCGAGCTCGCGGCGCTCGATGGTGAGCGGCTCGAGCGGCTCGGAGACGGACGTGGCGCCGTAGGCGCTGGCGGTGGTGGTCATGCGGGAACTCCTGTGGTGCGTGGGGCGAGGGTCGGCCGGGGCGGCGGCGCACGCGGTCGGGGTCGACCGGTCGCGGTGCGGGGCCGTCGGGGCTCGAGCGCGAGGGGCGCTGCGACGACGGCCGGCCCGGCGTCGTCCGTCTCCTACCCAGTGGAGACGTCCCGGCCGCAGGGCGGCCGCGCCGACCCCCTCGGACCGACACGGTGACAGGGACCGGCGCGGGGGAGGAGAGGCGGATCCGTTCCGCGGATCGATCGCTCCCGGGGAGTGATCCGTCCCCCGCAGGCGACCGGGGCAGGGTGGGACACTGGGCGGGTGAGCGACGGCGACGCCAACCGCGACGAGCTCGGCGCGTTCCTCAGGGCGCGCCGCGCCGAGCTGACCCCGCAGGCCGTGGGGCTGGCCGACACCGGGACGCCGCGGCGGGTCCCGGGCCTGCGCCGTGAGGAGGTCGCGCAGCTCGTCGCGATCAGCACGGACTACTACGCGCGGATCGAGCAGGGCCGGATCAGCGTCTCCGGGCCGGTGCTGGAGGCGATCGGCCGGGTCCTCGGGCTCGACGAGACGCAGAACGCCTACCTGAGGGAGCTCGCCGGCCGGCCGAGCGTCGCGCGTCCCCGCCGCCGTGCCCCGCAGCGCCTGGACCCGCAGATGCGCCGGGTCCTCGACGGCCTGACGGAGTGGCCGGCGATGGTCCTCGGGCGCCACCTGCAGATCCTGGGATGGAACCGCCAGGCGGCCGCGCTCATCGCGGACTTCGGGGCGATCCCCGAGGCGCAGCGCAACTACGTCCGGATGATCTTCACCGACCCGCGGATCGAGGCGCTGTTCCCGGACTGGGACGCCGTGGTCCGCTCGTGCGTCGCGACGCTGCGCCTGGAGGCCGGGCGGTTCCCGGACGACCCGGAGCTGGCCGGGCTGGTCGGTGACCTGTCGATGAAGCACCCGGACTTCCGTGAGCGCTGGGCGGCCCGGCACGTCCAGAGCCACGGCAGCGGGACGAAGCGCTTCCGCCACGCCGTCGCGGGCGACCTGACGCTGGACTGGCAGACCCTGACCTGCCCGACGGATCCCGAGCAGCACCTCACGATCTACTCCGCCGAGCCCGGCTCGCCGTCGCACCAGGGCCTGCTCTTCCTCAGCTCCTGGGCGGCGGAGCAGGTCGAGCGCCAGCCGGCCGATCCGGCAGGCTAGGGCGGCGTCCATGACGTCGCTGCGGGTGCTGATCGCCGAGGACCAGGTGCTCCTGCGGTCGGGGATCGCCCGCCTGCTGGAGGACGCGGGGATGGAGGTCGTGGCCCAGGCCGGCGACGCCGTGGACCTGCTGCGCAAGGTCCGCGCGCACCGCCCGGACGTCGCGATCGTCGACGTCCAGATGCCGCCGGACCACACCGACGACGGGCTCCGCGCCGCCGTCCGGATCCGGGAGGAGCTGCCCGACGTCGCGGTGCTCGTGCTGTCGCAGTTCCTCGAGGAGCGCTTCGCCCTCGAGCTCGTCGGGGACGACGCCCGTCGCGTCGGCTACCTGCTGAAGGACCGCGTGATGGACGTCGACTCGTTCGTCGCCGCCGTCCGGCGCGTCGCCGCGGGCGGGTCGGCGCTGGATCCCGACGTCGTGGGCCGGATGGTCGGCCGGCCCCGCGACGGTGACCCGCTCGCCGCGCTCACCCCGCGCGAGCTCGACGTCCTCGGCCTGATGGCGGAGGGCCGCTCCAACCGCGGCATCGCCGAGGCGCTGTCCGTCGGCGATCCGGCGGTCGAGAAGCACGCCACCCGGATCTTCCAGAAGCTCGGGCTGGGCGGGGAGCCGACCGAGCACCGCCGGGTGCTGGCCGTCCTGGCGTTCCTCCGGGCCGGCTGACCGGGACGTGGGGTCGCGGCGGGGTCGCCCGCCGTCGATGGTCCCTCACCCGGCGGTGGCCCGCCCGCCGGGACCAGCGGCGCCCGGCTCGCCGGGGCCCGCGGTGCCCGGCTCCCCGAGCGGGAGCCCGGCCGTCACGACCGTGCCGCCGGCCGGACCGTCCGCGACGGCGAACGTGCCGCCGACCGCCTCGACCCGGTCGCGGAGGCCCTGCAGCCCGGACCCGGCGCGGGGGTCCGCGCCGCCGCGGCCGTCGTCGGCGACCACGACCCGCAGGGCGTCGTCGTCCTCGGTCACCTCGACGCGCGCCCGGGTCGCGCCGGCGTGCCGGGCGACGTTGGCCAGGGCCTCGGCGACCACGAAGTACGCCGTCGCCTCCACCCGCGCCGGCCGTCGGCGCTCCGGGACCGACGTCGTGACGAGCACGGGGGAGCGGGCGGTCAGCGACTCGACGGCGGCGGTCAGCCCGCGGCTGGTGAGGATCGTCGGGTGGATGCCGGCGACGAGCTCGCGCAGCTCGCCGATCGCCCCGCGCGCCTCGGCGACGGCCAGCTCCAGCGTCGCCCGCGCCGCCTCCGGGTCCCGTCCCAGGTCGGCGAGCCCGTGCTGCACCGTCAGCGCGACGGACATCAGGCGCTGCTGCGCGCCGTCGTGCAGGTCGCGGCCGATCCGCCGGCGCTCGGCGTCGGCGGCCTCGACGATGCGCGCGCGGGACGCGGCGACGGCGTCGGCCCGCGCCCGTTCGACGTCCTCCCGGCGCCGGGCCTCCTCGGCCCGCCGGCGCTCGGTCTCGTCCCGGAAGACGACGACCGCGCCGCGACCCCCGGCGGTCGCCAGCGGTGCGGAGGAGTACGAGACGGGCACGAACGACCCGTCGCCGCGGACGAACCAGTCGTCGGTCACCCGGACGGTCTCACCGGAGGTGCGCGGGCGCAGGAGCGGGCACTGCTCCTCCGGGAACGGGGTGCCGTCCGGGCGGTGGTGGTGGATCGTCGCGTGGCTGGGCCGGCCGAGGAGGTCCGCCTCCGCGACGCCGAGCACCTCGAGCGCGGCGGGGTTGGCGAAGCGGACGCGGCCCTCGTGGTCGACGACGTAGATCGCGTCGGCGACGCTGGCCAGCAGCGCCTCGAGGACGGCGCCGGGCCCGGCGGGTCCGTCCGCGCCGGGGAGGAAGGGCTCGCCCGCGCTCACCCCCGCAGCGTAGTCGGCGACGTGGTCAGCGCCCGGGAGCAGGCCGGATGTCGGCCCGGGCCGACGCGCGCCTCGGGCGGCCGCCGTGCACGGCCGCCGCGCCCGCCCGCCGGGCACGTCCCCTGTGCCCGCCCGCCG
>NZ_JAURWA010000127.1 GCF_030655195.1 Patulibacter sp.
CCGACCTCGAGCTCTTCGACGCCCTGACCGCGGCCACCCGGCGCCTCGCCGCCCGGGCCGGCGACGCCGCGGACCTCGCGCCCGTCGCCGTCGGGAGCACCTCGTGAGGATCGTCCGCACGACCGCCGAGCTGCGCGAGCACGTCCGCGACGTGCGCGCGTCCGGCGGGACGGTCGGGCTGGTCCCGACGATGGGCGCCCTGCACGCCGGGCACGTGTCGCTGATCGACGCCGCGGTGGGCCGCACGTCGAACACCGTCGTCTCGCTCTTCGTCAACCCGCGCCAGTTCGGCGACGCCTCCGACCTCTCGGCCTACCCCCGCACGGAGGAGGACGACGCCGCCCGCGCGCAGGCCGCCGGCGCCGACGTCCTCTTCGCCCCGGACGTCGACGAGGTCTACCCCGACGGCTACGCGTCCGAGGTCCGGGTCTCCGGCCCGCTCACCGAGCGGCTCGAGGGCGCCCACCGGGGCCCCGAGCACTTCCACGGCGTGACCACGGTCGTCACGAAGCTCCTGAACATGGTCGCCCCGGACGTCGCGTTCTTCGGCGCGAAGGACGCGCAGCAGGTGCTCGTGGTCCGGCGCCTCGTCCGCGACCTGGACCTGCCGGTGGAGATCGTGGCGCTGCCGACGGTCCGCGAGGCCGACGGGCTGGCGCTGTCCAGCCGCAACGTGCGGCTCTCCGCCGACGACCGCGCCCGCGCCGTGGCGATCCCGCGGGCGATCGAGGCCGTCGTCGCGGCGCTGGCCGGCGGCGAGGACGACGCCGCCGCGCTGCTGCGCGTCGCCGCGGGGCCGCTCGCCGACGCCGGCCTGGCGCCGGAGTACGTCGCCATCGTCGACCCGGCCACGCTCGCGCCGCGCACCACCGTCGACGCGCCGTCGCTCCTGGCGCTCGCCGTGCCGGTCGGCCCGGTCCGGCTGATCGACAACGCCCTGCTCTCCCCCGTCACCTCCGACGCCCCCGTGCCCGCGCTCAGCGGCGCCGGCTGGTCGGACCACCGCGTTCCCCCGACCCCCGAGAAGGGTTGACCCTCATGCAGCGCACCATGCTCAAGTCCAAGATCCACCGGGCGACGGTGACGGACTCCGACCTGCACTACGTCGGCTCGATCACGATCGACCCCGACCTGCTGGAGGCCGCCGACATCCTCGTCCACGAGCAGGTCGCCGTCGTCGACGTCGACAACGGCCAGCGCTTCGAGACCTACACGATCGTCGGCGAGCGCGGCTCGGGCGAGGTCAAGGTCAACGGCGCCGCCGCCCGCCTCGTCCACAAGGGCGACACCATCATCGTCATCTCCTACGCGCAGTACTCGCGCGAGGACCTCGAGCGCTACGAGCCGCGAGTGGTCCACGTCGAGCGGGGTACCAACCGCATCATCGACGTCGACGACGCCGTCGCCACGCTCCTCACCGAGACCGATCGGGTGAGCACGGTCGCCTAGGCGACCGCGCTCCCGCACCCTCACTCCTCCTCACCCGGAGACCACGCATGTCCGCCAGCCCCCGCACCGTCGCCTCCCCCGGGATCGACCGCGCCCCCGTCACCGTGACCTCGCTGCTCGAGCTCAAGCAGCTGGGCCGGAAGATGGTCATGGTGACCGCCTACGACTACCCCTCGGCCGTCGTGGCCGAGCAGGCCGGGGTCGAGATGGTGCTCGTCGGCGACTCCGCCGCGACCACCGTCCTGGGCCTCGACTCCACCGTCCCCGCGACGATGGAGGAGCTCCTGATGCTGAGCAAGGCCGTGCGGCGCGGCCTGAAGGCCACGTTCATGGTCTCCGACCTGCCGTTCGGCTCGTACGAGGCGTCGGACTACGACGCCGTCAAGAGCGCCCAGCGGTTCGTCAAAGACGCCGGCGCGCAGGCGGTCAAGCTCGAGGGCGGCGGCGTCATGGTCGACCGCGCCCGGGCGATCGTCAACGCGGGGATCCCGGTCGTCGGCCACCTCGGCCTGACCCCGCAGACGGCCAACGCGCTCGGCGGGCTCCGCGCCCAGGGCAAGAAGGCCGAGCAGGCCGCGCAGATGGTCCTCGACGCCCTCGCCCTCCAGGACGCCGGCTGTTGCGCGATCGTCCTCGAGGCGATCCCGGCCGCCGTCGCCGAGGAGCTCATGCCGCTCCTCGAGATCCCGGTCATCGGCATCGGCGCCGGCGCGTCGACCGACGGCCAGGTGCTCGTCTGGCACGACCTGCTCGGGCTGCTGCAGGGCCACACGGCGAAGTTCGTCAAGCAGTACGCCCACCTGCAGAACGACATGGTCGCCGCGGTCCGCACGTACGCCGACGAGGTCCGCGGCGGCGTCTTCCCCGCCCGCGAGCACACCTACGCGATCCCGCCGGAGGAGCTGCAGCGCTTCCAGGGCTCGCTCGCGCAGATCCACGGCGACGAGCCGGGCGAGGTCGAGGGCCACCCGGCCTGAGGCCCCGAGACCCGCGCCCCGGCGAACCCGCGGGCCCGCGGGGCCAGGCGAGCGGGCGCGTGACGTCGGGCCCGCGGGCGCGAGGCCGGCGGGCGCGGGCGATCCGCCG
>NZ_JAURWA010000131.1 GCF_030655195.1 Patulibacter sp.
GCACCGGCGGGGTTCAGGTGGCGATCGCGGCGCCGAGGGCGACGGCACCGTAGCCGGCGGCCGCTCCGCCGCCGATGCCGGCGACCCAGGAGCCCCAGCCGGGGGCGACGAGGTCGTCGAGCTCCTGCACGCCGAGGTCCAGGCCGGGGTCGGCGCTGTCGAACTCGGGGAGGGCGTCGAGGTCGACCAGGTCGGTGGTGGTGGTGTGGTTGCTCTGCATGGTGTTCAGCTCCTCGTTCCGTGGTGCGCTGTACGAGAACCAATCTAGGGCCGGTGCCCGGGCCCCTCCAGGGGTCCTCACCCCTGGTGGGTGTCGGTGCCACCCGCGCGGGGGAGACCCACCCGACAGGCCACCCGTGGCGGGGGACCCCGGCCCCCCACCCGAGGGAGACCCCGGGCCGACACGGCCCCCCTCGTCGGCCACTAGGGTCATCCGGTGAGCCCGTCGCGCCGCCCCGCCCGCCCCGGCCGTTCAGGGCCGTCCGTCGCCCGCCGCGCCGGGATCGCCGGTGCGTGCGCCGTCGTGACCATGGTCGCGGCCCCGGCCTCCGCGTCGGCGGCGCCGCGCGGCGTCTTCCCCCGGGCGACGACGACCCCGCGTGCCGTGATGCTCGCGTGGTTCCGCCCCTCGGGAGCCGGGGTCACCGCCACCCGCGTCGAGCGGCGGGACCTCTCCTCGTCGCGACCGCGCTGGCGGACCGCCGTCACCGTGCGCACGACCACGGTCCGCATCCGCGGTCTGCGGGCCGGCAGCCGGTACCGGTTCCGCCTGCGGTTCCGCTCCGACGGCCGGGCGTTCGGCAAGGCCGGGCCGTCCGTGCTGGTCCGCGCCCGCGGTCGCACGCCCGAGGTCGTCACCGGGCTGCGCGCCGCGGCGGACGGCACCGCCGTCGCCCTCGACTGGGGGGCGGCGAAGGACGCCACGGGCTACCGCGTGGAGCGGGTCGACGTGCTGACGGGCGCCGTCGAGCGGCTCGGCGGTTCCGCGAAGGCCCGGAGCCTGCGGGACGTCCCCCCGGTGCGCCTGGCCGGCCGCTGGCTGCGCTACCGCGTGGTCGCCACCGACGGCGGCGCGGAGGCCCGGCCGTCGGCCCCGGTCGAGGCCCGGGCCGCCGGGTCGCCGGGCTATGCGACCTACTGGGCGCTCGGGGACTCGTACGCCGCCGGCACCGGTCTCGGACAGCCCTACGACGACCAGGCGTGCTCCCGCAGCGGACGCATGTGGGCCGCGCTCATCCCGCGGGACCTCGTGCCGCTGCCGCAGTTCATCGCCTGCAGCGGCGCGAAGACGGAGAACGTCCGCCTGTCGCGCTCGGGTGGCGTCGCGCAGATCGCCGGCATCGGCGGGACGCAGCTGGACCGCGTCGAGCAGGGCCTGCGTGCGCGGCCCGGGCCCACGCTCATCACCCTGAGCATCGGCGGCAACGACGCGCGGTTCGTCCCGCAGTTCACGCGCTGCGTCACCGGCGACTGCACCACCGACCGCGACGTCGAGACCGCCCTGATCCGCGGCGCGGTCCGCCGCGACCTCGACGCGACGTTCGCCCAGATCCGCGCCGTCGCCCCCGGGGCCGACGTGCTCGTCGCCGGGTACCCCCGGCTGTTCGACGAGGGTCCGGTGCCGCTGGATCCGGTGTTCGCCGCGACGCTGACCCAGGCCGAGCGCCGGCTGGCCAACGTCTGGGCGACCCAGGTCGACGAGGAGGTCGCGGCCGCCGCCCGCGCCCAGGGCCTGCACCCCGTCACCGACCAGGTCCTCGCCGCCTTCGTCGGCCACGGGGCCGGCGGGCCGGCACCGTGGATCAACCCCGTCGAGGTGCTGGACCCCGGGACGCCGATCGGCCTCGTCCCGCAGCTCCCGGCCACGGCGTCGATCCACCCGACCGTCGAGGGCAACCAGGCGTACGCGGACGTGGTCACCGCGGCCCTTCGCGCGTTCGGCTCGCGCGTGCAGGTGCGCTGACATGTGACCCGTTCGTGAGACTCGCGGGCCGGGCGCCCCGGCCGGTGGCACCATGCGGGTCATGCACACCCCCGCAGCGAGGCGGACGTCCCTCCGCCTCCCCGTCTCCCTCGTCCTCCTGGGGGCCCTGCTCCTCGGCGCGCTCCTCGCGGGCCCGACGTCCGCCCGCGCGGCCACGTCCATCCCCCTGATCCACATCAACGCCTGCGACCGCGCGAAGAAGTGCGCGGGCGGCAACGCGACCGGCCACCTGACGGCGATCCTGCGCAGCGGCAAGCCGGAGCTGCTCACGCTCAACGAGGTCTGCTCCGCCACCGTGAACCGGGTCGCGCGGAACACCGGGTACAAGAAGGTCTTCGCGCAGGCCGGCCGCGCCATGTGCCCGGGCGGTCGGGGGAAGTACGGCAACGCGATCCTCGCGGCGCCGCACCGCGACCTGGTCAAGACGGTCGAGACGAAGTACTCGATGCAGCAGGGCGGGACGGAGAAGCGGGTGCTGCTGTGCGCCGACTCCTCGGGTGCTGCGGTCTGCACGACCCACCTGGACCACCTGGGCAAGGCGGTGGCGCAGGCCGGCGAGCTCAAGACGCTGCTGGCGGCGCAGCTCGCCCGCAACCCGAGCCTGTTCTTCGGAGCGGACCTGAACATCGGGCCCCCGGCTGCGCAGCGGTACGCGCTGCCCGCCGGGATGCGACGCATGGGCGACGGCCGCGTCATGCACATCTTCTACTCGGCGGCGTTCGGGCAGCTCGGCGGCGTGCTGCTGCGGAGCACGCTGACCTGGACGGACCACGCGGGTCTCGCGCTCCGCGCACCCGCCGCCTGAGCGCGCGGGGCCCGCGTGCGCCGGGCGGCAGCACCCCGGAAAACGTAAACCTCCAATACCGGAACGGCTTTCCCACGTATTGCGCCGTTCGGCGCTAGGCTGGCCGAGCGGTGCGCTCCTGCGGGCGCGCGCCCCCACCCGACGAGCGACACCGGAGCCCCCATGACCGACGAGCAGCCCCAGTACCGCCCCGAGACGATCGCGCTGCACGGCGGCCAGAGCGCGGACACCGCCACGAACGCGCGCGCGGTGCCGATCTACCAGACGACGTCGTACGTCTTCGACGACGTCCAGCACGGCGCCGACCTGTTCGCGCTGAAGACGCCGGGGAACATCTACAGCCGGATCATGAACCCGACGTGGGACGTGCTCGAGCAGCGCCTGGCCCAGCTCGAGGGCGGCGCGGCGGCCCTCGTCACCGCCTCCGGTCAGGCCGCCGTCACCTACGCGGTCCTCAACATCGCGACGGCGGGGGACAACATCATCTCCGTCTCCCAGCTCTACGGCGGCACGTACAACCTGTTCGCGCACACGCTGCCCCAGTACGGCATCGAGGTCCGGTTCGCCGACGCGGACGACCCCGACGCGGTCGCCCGCCTGACCGACGACCGCACCAAGCTCGTCTTCGGCGAGACGATCGGCAACCCCAAGCTCAACGTTCTCGACGTCCCCCGCTGGGCCGACGCCGCCCACGCCGCCGGCCTGCCGCTGATCATCGACAACACGGTCGCCACGCCCGTCGGCGCGCGTCTCATCGAGGACGGCGCGGACATCGTCGTCCACTCGCTCACGAAGTTCCTCGGCGGTCACGGCACCTCGATCGGCGGTGCCATCGTCGACTCCGGGACCTTCGACTGGTCCGCCCAGCCCGAGCGCTTCCCGGGCCTGACGAAGCCGGACCCCAGCTACCACGGCGTCGTCTGGACGGAGGCCGCCGGGCCGGTCGCCTACGTCCTGCGCGCCCGGACCGTGCTCCTGCGCAACACGGGGGCGGCGCTCTCGCCGTTCAACGCGTTCCTGATCCTGCAGGGCGTCGAGACGCTCGGGATCCGCATGGAGCGACACAACCAGAACGCGCTGGCCGTGGCCAAGCACCTCGAGGCGCACGACGCCGTCGCGTGGGTGAACCACCCGGGCCTCGAGGGCAACGCCTACCACGAGGTGGCCCAGCGGGTCCTGCGCGGCGGGGGCGGCGCGCTCGTGTCCTTCGGCGTGAAGGGCGGCTTCGAGGCCGGTCGGACGTTCATCGAGGCGCTCGACCTGTTCTCGCACCTCGCCAACATCGGCGACGCCAAGTCGCTGGCGATCCACAACGCCTCGACGACGCACTCGCAGCTGAACGAGGACGAGCTCGCCTCCGCGGGCGTCGGACCCGACGCGGTGCGCCTGTCGGTCGGCATCGAGCACATCGACGACCTCCTCGCGGACCTCGACCAGGCGCTCGCCAAGGCGTCCGCCGCCGCGGGCGCGTGAGCGACCGGCGGGGCCGGGGGGCCCGGCCCCGCCGCGCGCGCGGGCGATGACGCACGGGACGATCACCGACGAGAGCGGACGCGACCTGGGTCCGGGGCTGGGCGAGGTCGCGACGCACACGACGGTGCTGTTCAGCGCGCAGGACCCGCTCGTGCTCGACAACGGCGCGCGGCTCGGGCCGGTGCAGGTCGCCTACGAGACGTATGGGACGCTGAACGCGGCGGGCGACAACGCCGTCGTCCTCTGCCACGCGCTGACCGGCGACGCGCACGCGGCGGGGCACCACGGCGACCCGGAGCGCCGCGGCTGGTGGGACGTGCTGGTCGGCCCCGGGCGTGCCGTCGACACCGATCGCTCCTTCGTCGTCTGCGCGAACCTCCTCGGCGGCTGTCGGGGCACCACCGGCCCGAGCGACGTCGATCCGGCGACCGGCGAGGCGTACGGGCTGGACTTCCCGGCGTTCACGGTCGCCGACCTCGTCCGGGTGCAGCGGGCGCTGGTGCGACGGCTCGGCGTGCGCCGCGTGGCCGCCGCGATCGGCGGGTCGCTCGGCGGCATGCAGGTCCTCGAGTGGACGCTGCAGGCGCCCGGGGAGGTCGACCGCGCCGTCGTGCTCTGCGCCTCCGCCCGCCTCAGCGCCCAGAACATCGCGCTCTCGACCGCCGCCCGCGAGGGCATCCTGCGCGACCCGGACTTCCAGGGCGGCCGGTACCCGGGGACCGGGCGGATCCCCCGCGCCGGCCTCTCGGCCGCCCGGATGCTCGGCCACGTCACCTACGTGTCGGAGGAGGCGCTCGAGCGCAAGTTCGACCGGCGTCGCCGGCCGGTCGCGGGGACCACGTCGGACCCGTCGGCCGGGGGACCGCCGGCGCCCCGTGACGGACACGACTGGTTCGCGCCGGTCTTCGAGGTCGAGCACTACCTGCACCACCAGGCGGTGTCGTTCCTCGAGCGGTTCGACGCGCTGAGCTACCTCTACCTGACCCGGGTCATGGACGCCTTCGCGCCGTTCGAGGCCCCGGACGCCGACGAGCGGCTCGCCGGGGTGCGCGACGCGGGCACCCGGTTCCTCGTCGAGAGCTTCACGAGCGACTGGCGCTTCGGGCCGGCCCACAGCGACCACATCGCGGCGGGGCTGTCCGCCGCGGGGATCCCGGTGGAGCGCCGCGACACGGTCTCGCCGTGGGGTCACGACTCGTTCCTGCTGCCGCTCGGCGAGCACCTGGACCTCGTGGCCGGGTTCCTGGCCCGGTAGGGCGACGTCGGTCGGTCGGCGGGGTCCACCCGGCGGCCCGAACGGCCGGCGGCTCCCACCGACGGCCGGCCCGCCCGCGGCCCGTCGACCCCGCCGACCGGCCCGTGCCCGCGTCGCGGACCGGTCGGCCCTGCCGCCGCGGCGGTACCCTTCGCCGCATGTCCGCCGACGGAGCACCGCGCATCGACGTCCCGTCCTCCGCCACGCCGGAGGAGGCCGCCGCGCTCGTGGCCGCCGTCGAGCAGTTCCTCAGCGACACCGCGGTGGCCGTCGAGGAGGCCCCGAAGGTCGACGCCTGGGCCCGCACCGCCCGTCTCGAGGGCGTCAGCCGTGCCGCCTCGTGGGACACGGGCGGGCACGACCTCACCGCCTGGGGCTAGCCCGCGGGTGGCGCCGGGCGTCCGTGGACGCTTCGGATCTGGGAGGCGGGCGGGTCCGCATCGGGAACGACGCTCGGCAGTGCGGGTGCACCGCTCTCCCGTCGCCCGCACCGACCTCCTCGGTCCACGAACACCCGGCATCCACCCGCAGCGGTGACCCGGGGCGGGTCAGTCCATCCAGTCGGCCAGCGGGCCCCACACGGGCTCGAGGCCGTGGGTGGAGAAGTCGCGGAAGCGCGAGAAGTTCGGGTGGTGCGGGCCGTGGAAGTCCGCCGAGCCCGTGGTGATCAGGCCCAGGCGCAGCGCCTCGGCGTGGAGGAAGCGCGTCTGCTCCTCCGTGAAGCTCGCGTAGAACGTCTCGACGCCGTCGAGCCCCAGCGCGACGAAGCGCTCGAGCGCCGCGGTGATCGCGGCCTCGTCGCCGACGTCCCAGAACGGATGGGCCCACACGGCCACGCCGCCGGCGTCGTGGATCGTGTCGATCGCCTCGGCCACCGTCGGCGTCGTCCGCGTCCGGAACGCCGGCGCGCCGTCGACGAGGTAGGCGACGAGCAGGTCGGTGGCGGTGTCGAGCTCCTCGGCCTCGATCCGCTCGGCGTTCGCCGGGTGGTCGAACGCCGCGGCGGCCACGTGCGGCCGACCGATCGAGCGCCCGGCGTCGCGCCGGGCGCGCAGGCCGGCGACGTCGACCGCCCAGCCGAGCTCGAAGAGCGCGTCGATCATCCGGTCCGCACGACCGGCGCGGTCCGCGCGCCAGGCCTCGAGCGCCGCGGCGAGGTCGGCGGAGGTGTGGTCGACGAGGTAGCCGCAGACGTGCAGGTCGGCGTGGGCGTCGTCGATCGCCGACACCTCGATGCCGGGGACGACGGTGATCCCGCCCAGCCGCTCGGCCGTCTCGATCGCCTCCTGGACCCCCGCCACGGAGTCGTGGTCGGTCAGCGACATCGTCCGCACGCCGGCGCGGTGGGCCGAGCGCACCACCCGCGCGGGCACCAGGGCGCCGTCGCTCGCGGTCGAGTGCGACTGGAGGTCGAAGGTCGGTGCGGGGTCGCCGGACATGATCGCGCGCGTGCCGAGGGGCACCGAGCGAGACTAGGGGACGAGGGGCCCTCGCAGGCGGGCCGCCCCCACGACCTGCCGGCGCCGCGACGCGCAGGGCGCCGGATCCCCCGTCCCGGCGGGCCCGCGGGTGCCGTGCGATTTCATTCTCCGAAGGCATACCTGGTATTCCAGATGGAATCCATGAATCCGGATGACCGTTCGCTACTTTGGATGGTCCCCTCCGTCTGACCTCACCACCCTCGAGGGACCCTCATGACCGACGCACCCGCCTCCACGACGCCCACCGAGCTCGGCGAGGGGCACCTCCTCGTCGTCGCCGCGGCCGGCGTCCCCTCGACCACGTCGGCGGGCTGACCGATGGCCGTCGCCGTCCCCACGCTCCCCGATCTCGAGGAGTCTCCCGCGCAGGACGTCGTCGCCTGGGCGCTCGAGACGTACCACCCGCAGATCGCGCTGGCCTGTTCCTTCCAGAAGGAGGAGTCCGTCCTGCTCGACCTGATCTTCAAGGCCAACCCCGACGCCCGCGTGTTCGCGCTGGACACGGACGTGCTGTTCGAGGAGACCTACGAGCTCTGGCGCCAGACCGAGGCCCGGTACGACACGACGATCGAGCGCTGGAGCGGCCCGAGCCTCGAGCAGCAGGCCGCCGAGCACGGCGACCGCCTGTGGGACCGCGACCCGTCGAAGTGCTGCGGCATCCGCAAGATCGGGCCGCTGCGGGAGGGCCTGTCGCAGCTGCAGGCCTGGACGACCGGCATCCGCCGCGACCAGTCGCCGGCGCGCGCGGGGGCGAAGAAGGTCGAGTGGGACGGTGCCTTCGGCCTGGTCAAGGTCAATCCGCTGGCCGACTGGACGGACAAGGACGTGTGGAAGCACGTGCTCGCCGAGGGCCTGCCCTACAACCCGCTGCACGACCGCGACTACGCGTCGATCGGGTGCACCCACTGCACGAAGCAGGGCGCGGGTCGCGAGGGTCGCTGGGCCAGTTCCGACAAGATCGAGTGCGGACTGCACCAGGAAGACGCCTGAGATGTCCACCTCCCCGCCGACCACCCGTCCCTCGGACTCCATGACGATCGACCCCGCCGACGCCCGCAGCGCCGGACTCTCGAAGCTCCGCGCCCTGGAGTCCGAGGCCATCCACGTGATGCGCGAGGTCGCCTCGGAGCTCGAGCGCCCCGCGCTCCTGTTCTCCGGCGGCAAGGACTCCATCGTCCTGCTGCGCCTGGCGGAGAAGGCCTTCCGCCCCGGGCGCTTCCCGTTCCCGCTGGTGCACGTCGACACGGGCCACAACTTCGACGAGGTCGTCGAGTACCGCGACCGCCGGGCCGCGGAGCTCGGCGAGCGGCTGATCGTCGCGAAGGTCCAGGACACGATCGATCAGGGCCGCGTGCAGGACGGGTACGACCCGTCCAAGCAGGGCAGCTCGCGCAACCAGCAGCAGACGCAGACGCTGCTGGACGCGATCGAGGAGCACGAGTTCGACGCCTGCTTCGGCGGCGCCCGTCGCGACGAGGAGCGCGCCCGGGCCAAGGAGCGGATCTTCTCCTTCCGCGACGACTTCGGCGGCTGGGACCCCAAGAACCAGCGCCCCGAGCTCTGGAACCTCTACAACGGCCGGTTGCGCAAGGGCGAGAACGTCCGCGTGTTCCCGATCTCCAACTGGACCGAGCTCGACGTCTGGCAGTACATCGAGGAGGAGCGCCTCGAGCTCCCGTCGATCTACTTCGCCCACGAGCGCGAGGTCGTCCGCCGGAACGGGATGCTCTACGCCGTGTCGCCGTTCCTGCAGCCCCAGGACGGCGAGACCGTCGAGACGCTGTCGGTGCGCTACCGCACCGTCGGCGACCTGACGATCACCGGCGCGGTGGAGTCGACCGCGTCGACGCTGCAGGACGTCGTCACCGAGATCGCCGCGACCCGCATCACCGAGCGCGGCGAGACCCGCGCGGACGACCGCGTGTCCGAGGCGGCCATGGAAGACCGCAAGGCCCAGGGGTACTTCTGATGTCCGCCGCACCCGATCACGCCCCGTCCGCCTCGCTGCTCGCGGAGGCCGGCGACCCCGCCGGCATGCCGGCGCTGCGCGCCGACCTCCTGCGCGTCGCCACCGCCGGCTCGGTCGACGACGGCAAGTCGACCCTCATCGGCCGGCTGCTCTACGACTCCAAGCAGGTCCTCGCCGATCAGCTCGAGCAGGTGGAGCAGGCGTCCGTCCGTCGCCACGGCGCGGGCGCCGTCGACCTGTCGCTGCTGACCGACGGGCTGCGCGCCGAGCGCGAGCAGGGCATCACGATCGACGTCGCCTACCGGTACTTCACGACCGGCGACCGCTCCTTCATCCTGGCCGACACCCCCGGCCACGTGCAGTACACGCGCAACATGGTCACGGGCGCCTCGACCGCGGACCTCGTGATCGTCCTCGTCGACGCGCGCCAGGGCGTCATCGAGCAGACCCGCCGGCACACGTTCATCGCGTCCCTGCTCGGCGTCCGCCACGTGACCTTCGCGGTCAACAAGATGGACCTCGTCGACTGGGACGAGGACGTCTTCCGCGCGATCGAGACCGAGACCACGCGGATCTCGACGCAGCTGGGCATCCCCGACATCCACGTCATCCCGATCTCGGCGCTGCAGGGCCAGAACGTCGTCGACCGCGGCGAGCTGCCCGCGTGGTACCCGGAGGACGACGACCACCCGACGCTCCTGCGCCACCTGCAGACCGTCGAGGTCTCGACGGACCGCAACCTGACCGACCTGCGCTTCCCGGTGCAGTGGGTGATCCGCCCGGGGGCGGCGGGCGACACGTCCGGCGGCCGTTGGGACGCCGACGACCTGCACGACTACCGCGGCTACGCGGGACAGGTCGCCGGCGGCGTCCTGCGGCCCGGCGACGAGGTGCAGGTCCTGCCCTCGGGCGTCCGCTCGCGCGTCCGCCGGATCGAGACGCTCGACGGCGACCTCGACGTCGCGACCGCCCCGCAGTCGGTGACGGTCCACCTGGAGGACGACGTCGACGTCTCGCGCGGTGACGTGATCGTCGGGGCGGACGAGGACGCCGAGGCGATCACCTTCCGTGAGCTCGAGGCCGACGTCTGCTGGATGAGCGACCGCGCCCTGCGGCCCGGCGCCCGCTACCTGCTGAAGCACACGACGACCACGACGGTCGCCAAGGTCGACGCGGTCCTGGACCGCCTGGACCTCCACACCCTGGAGCGCGAGGACGCCGACGGCCTTGAGCTCAACGACATCGGCCGCGTGCGCATCCGCCTGAAGCGGCCGCTCGTCGCCGACCCGTACCTGCGCGACCGCGCCACCGGGGCGTTCATCCTCATCGACGAGGGCACGAACGACACCGTCGCCGGAGGCATGATCAGGTAGCGGTCGGCGGCGTCCGGGTCAGCGTTCCAGGCGGACCTTCACGCGGTCCGGCGAGGTCTCCTCCGCCGTGACGAGGTAGCCACGGATGCGGACCGGGTCGGCACCGCGGCGCAGGATCTGCTGCTCCGAGTTCACCCGGACCCGGACGGCGTCGTCGGTCAGGTCGGAGACCTCGACCTCGGTGCTCTGCTGGTCCAGCGTGTAGGTCCCCGGCCCGTCCGACTGCACGGTGCAGACGACGTCGTCGCACGACACGCCGTCCCCGGAACCCCCGCAGCCCGCCAGGCCGAGGGCCAGCGCGGCGACCGCGACGGGGAGGATCCGGAGCGGGCGGGGCACGCACCGCAGGGTACCGCCGCCGGCCCGTCGCCCCGGGCAGGGGTCCCCCGGGTGGACGCCGTCCCCGCGGCGGCATCGGCTCTTACGGGGGTCTTACTTCGGGAGTCCTACCTTCCCGGCCATGTCCTCCCCCCTCGTGCACCTCGCCTTCCCCCGCAGCCGGACCGACCGGCCGACCGACGTGGGCCTCCTGGTCGCCCGCCTCGTCGTCGGCGCGGTCTTCATCGCCCACGGCGGCCAGAAGCTGTTCGGCCTCTGGGGCGGCGGGGGCATCGACGGGACCGGTGCGATGTTCGCCCAGAGCGGCCTGACGCCCGGCGAGCCGCTCGCCGTCCTCGCCGGCGCGGGCGAGTTCTTCGGCGGCATCCTCATCGTCCTCGGGCTGATGACCCGCCTGGGCGCCTTCTCCGTCGGCACGTCGATGGTCGTCGCGATCATCGCCCTGTACCTGCCCGGGCCGCTCCTCGACGGCTACGAGTTCCCCCTGACGCTCCTGGTCGCCGCGGTCGTGCTGCTCCTGGCCGGCCCCGGGCGCCTGAGCCTCGACGCCCTGGTCCACGACCGGATCGCCGGGCGGACGTCGGACACCGCGCCGTCGTCGGCGGCCGCCTCGCCGCTGTCGGCCGCCCGCACGTCGACGGCCGACGGCGACTGAGCTCCTCCGCGGCGGTCGGTCGCCGCGGAGCAGCCGCCCGTCCGGGCGGTGGTGGATCCCGTCGGCGCCGGTGCACCCGCGCCCCGGATCCGCCGTCCCCCCGTCCGGCGCCCCGCCCACCCGGTGGGTACGGCCCACGCGGACGGCGGATGGCGCACGCGATCGAATAGATTCGGCGCCTATGTTCGGCAAGATCCTCATCGCCAACCGCGGGGAGATCGCTATCCGCGTGATCCGCGCCTGCGAAGAGCTCGGGATCAAGACGGTCGCCGTCTACTCCGAGCTCGATCGCGACGCCCTGCACGTCAAGCGGGCCGATGAGGCGTACCTGATCGGCCCGGCCGAGGCCGCCAAGAGCTACCTCAACGTCGACAAGATCGTCGAGGTCGTGAAGGAGTCCGGCGCCGAGGCCGTCCACCCCGGCTACGGCTTCCTCTCCGAGAACGCCGCCTTCGTGCAGCGCCTCGAGGAGGAGGGCATCACCTTCATCGGGCCGCCCGCCTCCGCCATCGACTCGATGGGCAGCAAGACCAAGGCCCGCGACCTCATGCAGAAGGCCGGCGTGCCGATCGTGCCGGGCACGACCGAGGCCGTCGACACCTACGAGGACGCGCTGCGGATCGCCAACGACGAGATCGGCTTCCCCGTCGCCGTCAAGGCCGCCTCCGGCGGCGGCGGCAAGGGCTTCCGCGTCGCGCTGACGGAGGACAAGCTCAAGGACGCCTTCGAGGGCGCCTCCCGCGAGGGCGAGAAGTTCTTCTCCGACGGCACGGTGTACCTCGAGCGGTACCTGCCCAACCCGCGCCACGTCGAGGTGCAGGTCATCGCCGACAAGCACGGCAACGTCATCCACTTGGGCGAGCGCGACTGCTCGATCCAGCGTCGTCACCAGAAGCTGATCGAGGAGGCCCCGGCCCCCGACTTCTTCATGGACGAGGAGCTCCGCGAGCGGATCGGCAAGATCGGCGTCGACGCCGCGAAGGCCGTGAACTACGTCGGTGCGGGCACCATCGAGGGCATGCTCCAGGACGGGGAGTACTTCTTCCTCGAGATGAACACCCGCGTGCAGGTCGAGCACTGCGTGACCGAGGCCGTCACCGGCATCGACATCGTCAAGCAGGGCATCAAGGCCGCGTTCGGCGACGAGCTGGACTACAAGCAGGAGGACGTCCAGCTCCGCGGGCACGCCATCGAGTGCCGCATCAACGCCGAGTCCGCGCCGATGAACTTCGCGCCGACCCCAGGCGCGATCGGCGAGTACCTCGAGCCCTCCGGCCCGGGCGTCCGCGTCGACTCCGGCGTCGGTGCCGGCGGCATCGTCTCCCCGCAGTACGACCCGATGGTCGCCAAGCTCATCGTCTGGGACGTCGACCGCGAGCAGGCCACCAAGCGCATGCTCCGCGCCCTGGGCGAGTACAAGATCGAGGGCCTCACGACCCTGATCCCGTTCCACCAGGCCATCCTCGCGACGGACAACTGGGCGAAGGGCTCGACCTGCTCCGAGCTCGTCGAGGACAAGGAGTGGCTGAAGTCCACCGCCCCCGAGATCCCGGTCGTCCCGATCGACCAGGACGACGACGAGACGGTGACCCGCGACTACCAGGTCGAGGTCTCCGGCAAGCGCTTCGAGGTCAAGGTCCACGGCGCCGCGTCCGGTCCGGTCGGGACGGTCGCGGCGGGTTCCGGCGGCTCCGGCGGCGGCAAGAAGAAGCGCTCCGAGCGCAAGAAGTCCGCCGGTGGCGGCGCGGACGACCTGCCGTCCCCGATCCAGGGGAACATGTGGAAGGTCGTCGCCAAGGAGGGGCAGGAGGTCGCCGAGGGCGATCTGATCTGCATCATCGAGGCGATGAAGATGGAGAACGAGATCACCGCCCACAAGGCCGGCACGATCACGACGCTCGCCGCCAAGGAGGGCCAGCCGATCAACACCGGCGACCTGATCGCGACGATCGAGGCCGCCGCGGCCCCCGCCGCCGAGTAGTCGCCCGCGGCGCGCCCGGCGCGCCGCGATCCGCGCTCCCCCTCCGGTCACCGCGCCGGAGGACGGGAGCACCGTCCGACGGGCCGCGAGGGCGGCCCGTCGTCGTTCCCGCGTCGGCCGCGGCTACTCGTAGAGGACGACGTCCGGCCGCGGACGCAGGTTCATCACCTGGGCCGGGGTCATGAGGCCGCCGGCCTCGGCGTCCTCCTTGTAGAAGACCTTGAAGCCCGGGCGCCAGGCGCTCGGGAGGTCGCGGGTCAGCTGGCGGTACTTGGCCAGCTTGTTCGCGCGGTCGCCGACGCCGTCGATCGACATCACGGTCTGCAGCTCGGACGGCACCCGGATCGTCTCGAGTCCCTGGACCATGTTCTCCGTGAAGCGGTGCACGAGCACGAGCTTCTTCGGCAGGCGGTACTGCCGGACGATCTTCGCGACCTCGTCGAGCGAGCGCTGGAGCTCGGAGGCGCGGACGGAGCCGATGACCTGGCCGGGGACGTCGCCGTCCTTCTCGACCCGCCACTCGGGGTCGTACGCGATCGCGACGTCGGGCTCGCGCAGCCAGCGGCGCAGCCGGCGGGTCTCGGTGACGAAGCTCGACTTGCCCGGCTGGATGTCCAGGATGAGCAGCGCCTTGGCCCGCCGGGCCTCGCGCAGGTGGCGGGCGATGACCGACGAGGACTGCCGTTCGCTGTAGCGCCCGCTGCGGCCGGCGTCGGCGTGGGCGATCGTCGAGATCAGCTGCAGCGCGGGCTGGGTCGGCCGGGTCTTGCGGCTGTAGGGGACCGCCTGCTTCTTCAGACGCCGCACCGCGCTGCGCAGCGACCCGACGCCCAGGGCGCCGAGCTCGGGGTCCTGCGGCACCCCGGCGAACGAGACGACGCGGCGACCGGGGAGGAGCGTGCGTCCGCCGCGAGGCAGCTCGGGCAGGGGGGCGGCGGCCTCCGTCGCGGTCGTGGCCGCGGCCTGGGCCGGGTCGTCGTCGCGGCCGACGATGAAGCCGAAGACGATCACGAGGAGGAGGACGGAGAGCCCGGCGATCAGCGACGGCATCACCCAGGGGGCGAGGGGCGCGAGGGGCGGGGCGGCGGTGCGTGGGCGGCGGCGCGGCGAGCCCTCCGGCGCGGCGGCGCCGGAGGTCGCGGGGTCCTGCTCGCCGCCCGGGACGGGCTCGCCGTGAGGTGCGGCCATGGGAAGACCGTACCCGTCCTGCAACGGATCTTGCAGCGGCGTCCGAAGGTCGTGTGACGTTCGTCGAGCCCGCCCGCGAGGGTGCCGCGGTCCAAGAACCGGCGATGTGCAGGCGTTCTCTCGCGACGACGGCCCGCGTCCGCAGGGCTCTTGCGCGGCCCGACGATCGGCGTATAGTTGTCAATGCAACTACACGGATCGCCCGGGCGTCGCGCCCGGGACGCGAGGCGCACCATGCAGATCGACGGCATCCACCACATCTCGACGATGACCTCCGACGGCCGGACGGCGACGGACTTCGTCACCGGTGTCCTCGGTCTGCGTCTCGCCGCGAAGACGGTGAACCAGGACTCGCCGGACATGTACCACCTGTTCTTCACGGACGAGGACGCCAGCGCCGGGTCGGACCTGACGATGTTCGAGACCCGCGGCATGCCCGTCGGGCGCGACGGGGCGGGCATGGTCCATCGGATCTCCTTCCGGGTCGCGTCCGACGAGGCGATCGGGTTCTGGGAGGGACGACTGACCCGGTACGGCCTGCCGAACCGCCGCGCCGCCGGGACGTTCCTGTTCGAGGACGCCGAGGGCCTGGGCTTCGAGCTCGTCGTCGACGACAGCGGCGACCCGCCGCTGCGCGCACGTCACCCCCAGATCCCGGAGGAGGTCGCGCTGCGCGGCTTCGACGGCGTGCGGATGTTCAGCCGCGCACCGGAGCGGTCCGCGACCGTGTTGACGGACGTCCTCGGCGCTCGCCTGATCGATCCGCGGACGCCCCTGGACGCGGCCCTCGAGGGGGGAGCGGGGACCGACGCCGCCCTCGGCCGTCACGAGCTGCGCTCGGACCGTCGCGGCGGGGTCGTCACCGTGGACCGCGCTCCGGCCGAGCGGCCCGTGCACGGCGCCGGCACGGTCCACCACGTCGCCTTCGGCGTCCGCGACGCCGACTACGAGGCGTGGTTGCCCCACGTCGAGCGGCACGGCCTGCAGACCTCCGGGCTCGTCGACCGCTTCTACTTCCGGTCGATCTACTTCCGCGAGCCGGGCGGGGTCCTGTACGAGCTCGCCACCGACCTGCCGGGCTTCGAGGCGAAGAACCCGCGCGAGGACTGGGGCGTCAAGACGATCCTGCCCCCCTGGCTGGAGGAGCACCGCACCGCGATCGAGGCCAACCTGCAGCCGATCCCGGACCCCCGCGAAGACTGGTGAGACGGACCGGGCCCCGCCCCCTCCTCAGACGGTCTGGACCTGCAGCAGGCTCGTGGTGCCCGGGGTGCCCGAGGGCAGGCCGGCGGTGATGACGACGCGGTCGCCGGACTTGAGCCAGTTGAGCTCGCGCACCTTCGTGGCGGCGTCCTTGATCAGCTCCTCGGTGACCGCGTGGTGCTGCATCATCGCGCCGTCGACGCCCCACATGAGGTTGCAGCGCGCGATCGTCTCGCGCGACGGCGACAGTGCGATGACGGGGCGGTCGGGCCGGTGGGCGGAGACGAGGCGCGCGGAGCGGCCCGACAGGGTCGGCACGACGATCGCCGCGGCGTCGAGCTCCTGCGCGGTGTGCACGGCCGAGCGCGCGACCGCCCAGCCCGGGTCCTTGGAGTCGCGGCGCACGCGCCGCTCGTTCCAGTCGTAGAACGGGGCGATGGTCTCGGTCTCGCGGGCGACCTCCGCCAGGGTCCTGATCGCCTCGACCGGGTACTGCCCGATCGCGGACTCCTGCGAGAGCATCACCGCGTCGGTGCCGTCGAGGATGGCGTTGGCGACGTCGGTGACCTCCGCGCGGGTCGGGCGCGCCGAGTTGACCATCGACTCGAGCATCTGCGTCGCGGTGATCGACGGCCGGGCGTAGGCGCCGGCCAGGGCGATCAGCTGCTTCTGGACCCGCGGGACCTGGGCGATCGGCAGCTCGATGCCGAGGTCGCCGCGGGCGACCATGATGCAGTCCGAGGCGGCGACGATCGACTCGGCGGCCTCGATCGCCTGGGGCTTCTCGAACTTCGCGATCAGCGGGCAGCGCGTGCGGGTGCGCAGCGCCTCGAGGTCCTCGGCGCGCCGCACGAACGACACGGCGACGAGGTCGACGCCCATCGCCTTGCCGGCGGCCAGGTGCAGCAGGTCCTCCTCGGGGACCGTCGGCAGCAGGTCGGCGGGACCGGAGAGGTTGACGCCCTTGCGCGACGACACCGGGCCGCCGATCTCGACGACGCAGTCGGCCTCGCCGTCGCCCTGGCGGACGGCCTCGATGCGCAGGCGGATCATGCCGTCGGCGACGTGGACCTCCTCGCCGACCTCGACCGCGTCGGCGAAGCGGTCCCACGCGACGACGAGGCGCTCCGCGGTGCCGACGTCGTGCACGGACCCGGCGGCGAGCGTCAGGCGCTGGCCGTCGTGCAGCTGGACGGGCTCGTCGGCCACCTGGGCCAGGCGGATCTTCGGGCCCGGCAGGTCCTGGAGCACCGCGATCGGGCGCCCGGCGCGGTCCGCGGCGGAGCGGACCATCTGCACGGTCTCGGCGTGGTCCTCGTGCGACCCGTGGCTGAAGTTCAGCCGGACGACGTCCATGCCCGCGTCGATCATCCGGACGAGGATCTCCGGATCCCGGCTGGCCGGGCCGACGGTTGCGACGATCTTCGTACGACGGGGGAGCTCCGACACGCCCCCCACTCTAGGCCGCCCGGACCGCGACGACGTGGCCGTCGGGTGTCCGGACCCCTCCGACGGCGGGCGACGGGGCCGGCTACCGCCCGCACCCTGGCGCACCGCCGCTCGTGCCGGGCTGTCGGCGCCACGCGACCGGTGGCGCGGCGGGCTCGTCCGTCGCCTCGGCACCCGTCGGGTCGGGCCGTCGCTCCCGAGGCCGTTCCTCCCGAGCCGTCGCCGCGGTCGTGCCCGGGCGGTGGCGGTCCCCGGGGCCCGGGCCGGGGCGGCTCAGTCGGCGGGTCCGGGCGGCAGGGGCCTGGGGCCCGAGCGCCCGAGGCTCAGTCCGCGGGGCCGGGCAGCTCGCGCCGCTCGCGGCGCTCCGGCTGGAACGCCAGGCGCTCGAGCAGGCGGTCCCACCAGCGGCGGAAGCGCCCGGGGCCCGGGCCGTCGCGCCAGTCCGCCGGCGGCGGGACGGTGGTGCGCACGAGCGCGACCCACTCGTCGAGGGGGATCGTGCCGCGGATCAGGCCGACGAGGCCCGAGGTGACCGGTGACGCGACGCCGGCGCGGTGCAGCGCGGCCTCGAGCAGCGGCACGGACTCGAAGGCCTCGACGGCCTGCCCGATGCGTCGCGGGATCTCGTCGCGCGCGACGCCGGCGGCGAGGAGCTCGCCCGCCCGGCGGTTGCGGCTCTGCGGGGCCAGCGCGGTGGCGACGAGGTCGCCCGTGCCCGCGAGGCCGATGAAGGTGGCCGGCTGAGCGCCCATGCCCTCGGCCAGTCGCCAGACCTCGGCGAAGATGTGGCCCGCGGCCGCGCCCGCCGCGTTCAGGCCCTGACCCTCGGTGGCCCCCGCCGCGAGGGCGGCCGCGTTCTTGGCCGCGCCGGCGAGCTCCACGCCGACCGGGTCGTCCGTGTGCTCGCAGACGACGCCGGCGCGCAGGAAGACGGCGGCGATCGTGGAGGCGAGCTCCTCGTCCGCGGAGGAGGCGACGAGGCCGGCGCCGTGCGTGACCATCTCGCGGGCGTGGGCGGGTCCGCCGATGCAGGCGACGCGGTGCGGGCCGAAGCGCTCCGTCAGCAGGACCGTCGGCGGGACGCCGAGCGGCGGGACGAGGCCCTTGGCGAGCGAGATGACCTTCGAGCGGCGGTCGAGGCCCTGCGCCTCGAGGCGGTCGACGGCCTCGCCGAGGGTCGCGGAGGGGACACCGAGGAAGATGAACTCCGCGCGGCCGGGACCCGACTCGATCGAGTCGATCTTCAGGTTCTGCGGCAGCTCGACGCCCGCGAGGTAGCGCGCGTTCTCCCGCGCCTCGCGCAGCTCGTCGGCCTGCTCGACCGTCCGGGTCTGCAGCGTCGTGCGGAAGCCGCCGCGGGCCAGCAGGACGGCGACGGCGGTGCCGAAGGACCCCGCACCCACGACGACCGCGCGGCGGCCGAGGGGGTTGGGGAGGGTCACGCCCCGGGTGGGCGCGACGTGTGGACGGGGGCGCTCGGTCATCAAGTCACCCGTACATACCCGCGGACCGCCCGAGCGGTACGCGCCGGACGTGGCCGGGGCGTCGGCCCCGGTCGGGACCGCGAGTCCCGCCGTGCGGTGATCAGGCCTTCCGGCCGCCCCGGACGAGGCTCCAGAGCACCCAGGCGGCGGCGACCACGGCGACGCCGACCAGCAGGGCGAAGATGAGGCTCATGATCGCGCTGACGACCTTGCCGACCACGGCGATCACGACCACGATCGCGACGATGATGCCGATGATCTTGGCGGCGTCCAGTGCCGTCAGGCCGCCGGTCTCTTCGGGACGCCGAGTGCTCACGTGCTGATCGTACCGCCGTGGGGGCCCTCCTACGACGGATGCTCCGCGCGAGGCGGGGTACGATGCGTCCATGGGCCATCCGACCGCCGGTGAAGAGGAATACCTCGAGACGCTCTACTGGCTGCACGAGGTCCAGCTGCCGCTGACGGCGGCCAACGTCTCGCGGGCGATGCTGCTGTCCGCCCCGACCGTCCACGAGATGGTCAAGCGGCTGGAGGCCGACGGCCTGATCATCCGCGACGAGCGCAAGCGGATCTCGTTCACCGAGCGCGGTCTGGACGTCGCGGAGAACGTGGTCAGCCGCCACCGCCTGGTCGAGCGCTTCCTCACCGACGTCCTCGGCATCCCGTGGCACGAGGTGCACGAGGAGGCCGAGCGCATGGAGCACGCGATGAGCCCCATGATCGAGGCCGGGATGCGGACCGCCATCGGCTCCGCCAAGACGTGCCCCCACGGCCACCCGATCGAGGTCGGCAAGCGGATCCCCGGGGCGCCCCTCGCCGACGTGGAGCTGGGCGCGAAGATCCAGGTGCTGCGCTTCGAGAACGAGGCCGAGCCCGTCCTGCACTACCTCTACGGCGCGGGCATCCAGCCGGGCCTCGAGGGCACCGTCGTCTCGCGCGACGACGAGCACGTCGCGTTCGAGACGGCCGAGGGCACGACGCACACCCTGACGATCAGCGCCGCGGAGACCGTCTCGGTGAAGGCCGACCCGTCGCCGCCGGAGCGCGTGGGCCTGCCGCCGGCGGTCGTGCTCGAGCAGGCGGCCTTCGGGCGCTGAGCGGGGTGCCGGGCGCCCCGCGGGGCGCTCACCAGGCGATCGAGGACGCCCCGGTGTCCGGGGCGGTCCGGAGGACCAGGCTCGGGGTCGCGCCGCTGCGCGGGACCCGGGCCACGACCCGGACCGTCGTGTCGGGATCGTCGTACGTGACGACGTCGCTGTCGGTGGCCGCCTCGTAGGCGACCGGTCGGAGGCCGAAGGCGCGCTCGCCGTGGGGCACCGCAGGCCGCTTGTGCCTCCCGGGAGGCACGGCGAGGACGATGGCCGGGGTGACCGGGGGCGGCGGACCCGCCGCCCCCGGTGCTCAGCCCTTGGCGGCCTCGACGGCCTCGGCCAGGCGCCGGACGCCCTCGTCGACCTTGTCGGTCTGCACGGCCGAGTACGCGAGGCGGAACGCGTTCTCCCCGCCCTCGAGCAGGAAGTCGGTGCCCTTGACGATCTGGACGCCGCGGTCCGCGGCCTCCTTGGCGATCGTCGCGCAGTCGTGGCCCTCGCCCTCCGGGAGCTGCACCCAGAGGAAGTAGCCGCCCTCGGGCTGCACGAACGTCGCCTGGGGCAGGTGCTCCTTCAGCGCCGTGCCGAGGGCGCCGGAGCGCTCCGCGAGCGCCTCCTTCACCGTCTGCAGCGCCGCGGGGTAGCGGTCGCCGGACACGAACTGGTGGACGATCGCCTGCGCGACCATGTTCGGCGAGATGTACGCGCCGACGCCACGGGCGACGAGGGCCTTGATGAGCTCGGGCTCGCCGACGGCGTAGCCCACGCGGATGCCCGGGCAGACCGTCTTCGAGAACGAGCAGGCGTAGACGACGAGCTCGGGGTTGGGCCCCTCGCGGCCCGGCCCGGCCTCCTTGGCCAGGTCGAACATGCGCGGCAGCGCCTCACCGGTGAAGCGGACGTCGTAGTAGGGGTCGTCCTCGAAGATCACGAAGCCGTACTCGGCCGCCAGGGCCAGCAGCGCGTGCCGCTTCTCCAGGGACAGCGTCGAGCCGCCCGGGTTCTGGAAGTTCGGGATGACGTGCGCGAACGTCGGGCGCAGGCCGCCCTCGAGCTCCGTGCGCAGCTCGTCGACGTCGATGCCGTCGTCCTGCAGGCCGATGAGGCGGACGTCGGCGCCGCGCTCCTTGAGGCCCTTCAGCGTGCGGTCGTACGTGGGGCGCTCGACGACGACGGCGTCGCCGGGCGTGACGAGCTCGTCGAAGAGGAACGCGTCGGCCTGCATGGAGCCGTTGGTGACCACGACGTGATCGGCGGAGACGCCGTGCTTCTGGGCGATGGCCTCGCGCAGCGGCAGGTAGCCGACCGCGGTGCCGTAGCCCGAGACGCCGGCCGGGTCGGCGTCGAACGCGCGGACCGCGGCCTCCTTCAGCCCCTCGATGTCGACGATGTCGGCGGACGGTGCCCCACGGGCGAACGAGATCGAATCGGCCATGGGAACAGCCTATTCCCCGGGATCGGGGGACGGCGGGCAGGCCGTGTGGCGTGCGCATCTGCCGAAGCCGACCCGGCTCCCGCGAATTCGTCGCTCGGTACGTGCTGGGCATGCGCGGACGTCCGGAACGGAACGCCCTTGACCGACAGTGGCGGATGTCGCACCACGACGGACCCGGCTCGTGGGCGTCGGCCGGGGATGTCGGTCGGGGTCAGCGGCCCGGGGCGCCGGGCGGGGGATGTCGGTGGGGTCAGCGGCCCGGGGCGCCGGGCCGGGGATGTCGGTCGGGTCAGCGGCCCGGGTCAGCGGCTGCGCGGATGTCGGTCGCGTCAGCGGCCGGGGCGCCGGCCGCGCGGGGCGACGGGCTGCGGCGGGGGGTCCGCGGTGCAGGAGGGGTCGAAGATCCGCATGCGGTCGCGGGTGATCTCGGCCACGGCGGCCAGCTCCTCGAGCGGGTCGAGCGGTGCCGGGACCCCTCGGCACTCGAGGGCCGCGAACATGCCGTGGAGGTCCAGCGAGCCGGGCACGGTGTCCAGACTAGGGGCCGGACCGGCGGAAACACCGATGGAACGGGGCGACGGGCCTCCTTCGCCGCCGACCGACGGACTCCTTCCCGGGACCACGCATCTGGTCGGCCGGGTCCCGTGGGCCCGGGACCGGGCCGGCGGCGGCGCGCGGAACCGGTCGGTCGGCCGGGGCTCAGCCGATCGTGGCGAGCGAGGAGAGCGTCGTCGCGACGGCGCGCGCGGCCTCCTTGCCCTTCTTCACGAAGTGCTCCGTGTAGTAGTCGATGTGCTCGGCGTGCTCGTGGAAGTGGTGCGGGGTGAGCGAGACGGAGAAGACCGGGACCCCCTCGTCGAGCTGGACGCGCATGAGGCCGTCGACCACGGCGGCGGCGACGAAGTCGTGGCGGTAGATGCCGCCGTCGACGACGAGGGCGGCGCCGACGATGGCCGCGTAGCGCCCGGTGCGGGCGAGCCTCTGGGCGTGCAGCGGCAGCTCGTAGGCGCCCGGCACGGTGTAGCCGTCGACGTTGTCGGCGGAGTAGCCGAGCTCGGCGATCTCCTCGAGGAATCCGACCCGGGCCTGATCGACGATCTCGTGGTGCCACGACGCCTGGACGAAGGCGATGCGCAGGTCGGCGGCGTTGAAGGACGGGTCGGGCGTGCTCACGCCCGGGACGCTACCGCCCGCGTGGCGGGATCGGGGTGGAACGGTCCGGCGCGGCCCGGAAGTCGGTCCGGCCCGGCCCCGGCCGCCGGAGGACGGCCGGGGAGGAGCGCGGGGCCGGCGCAGACGGGCGGGCGGCAGCAGGGGCTCGGCGCGGTCGGGCAGTCCGGAGCGCGAGAGCACGCCGCTCTGCGCGAAGAGCACGTCGGGGGTCGCCCGCCAGTGCCGACGCGGCCCGACGAGGCCGAAGTCGGTCACCCGCAGCGTGACCAGCCGCGGATTGATCCGCGCCAGCCGGGCGGACTCGCCCTCGTCGTGGGAGCCGGCCGGCCGGTCGTCGAGGTACAGGTCGGCGGCGGCGAGCAGGCCGTTGAAGCGGGCCTGTCCGTCGGGCGTGGTGCGATCGATCAGCACGCCGCGCTTGCCGGCATTCCGCACGTCGAAGGCGGTGCCCGCGCGGGCCGAGGCGGCGCGGCTCGCGGCGTCGTCGGGCGACTCGACGCGCACGACGTCGGCGCCGAGCTCGGCGAGGAACCGCCCGATCGTCTGGGTCGGGCCGGAGATCGCGTCGAGAACGCGGATCCCGTCGAGAACGGGTGTCGAGAGGTCGTCGTCGACCATGCCACACACTCCTTCGTGGCGACCCCGGGGCCGCTCTGTGGTTCGGTGCCCCCAGGTTGCCAGCGCAGCCGGGGCGCGTACATCGCCGATCCGGCACGCTCCTCCGGCCTCGGCGCGACGACTGCACGTGCCAATCCGTGCACGGTGCTCGCCTTCACGGCGTGCAGCAGCCGCGCTAGGGTGCCGTATGGACATCGCACAGCTGCGCTGTTTCGTCGCCGTCTCCCGCGAGCGGAACATCGGCAAGGCCGCCGAGTCGCTGCACCTGACCCCGTCGCCGGTGAGCCGCACGATCCGCCAGCTGGAGCGTCAGCTGGAGGTCGAGCTCTTCGACCGGCGCTACCACGAGCTGTTCCCCACCGAGGCGGCCGCGGCGCTGCTCCCACGGGTGGTGGCGATCCTCGCCCAGTTCGACGACCTGCTCGTGCCGGCCGCGGATCCCCGCCCCATCCGGGTCGGGGTCACCCCCTGGGCACCGACGCGCTTCGCGGCACGCCTCGGCGACGGGCTCCGCGATCTCGGCGAGCCGGTGACGCGGGTCGAGGCCGAGATGTCCTCGATCCTGCTGCGCCAGCTCAGCCACGGCGACCTCGACCTCGCCGTCGTGCACCTGCCCGTCGACCTGCCGGGGATCGACGTGCGCGCGCTCGCCCGCTACCGCTTCTATGTGTTCGGCCCGGCCGACAGCGACCTGCCCGACACGAGCGTCGCGCTCTCCGCCCTCCGCGGGCGCAAGGCGGTGGTGCTGCCGATGATCCTCCAGCCGAAGCCGATGAAGGCCCTGGTCGACAAGCTGATGGCGGCGGGCGTGGCCGAGATCGAGGAGATCGGGTTCGCCGAGGTGCTCACCCTGGAGTCCCGGCTGCGCAGCACGGGCGCCATCATGCTCGGCAACCGGGCGACCGACACCCCGATCAGCCAGATGATCGAGCGCACCGCCCTGCGGGCGACCCCGCTCGACCTCGACGACATCGACTTCGAGGTCGGGCTCGCGTGGCGCAGCTCCGACCCGGTGCGGGGAGCGCGCATCCAGCGACTCGTCGACTGGCTCCACCCGGTCGGCCGGCCGCGCGAGATCGTCTGAGCGATCCTCCGCCGCAGGGCGGCGCGCGGCCCGGACGCGCACCGCGGCCGGGCCCAACGGCCCCCGAACCGCGGACAAAAGCGAAGGAACCGCTGACCGGAGCGCTCTGGCCGTCGCTCGGCGATATGTTCGTCGTTCTCCACGCCCCGCGCGGGCGGGACGGGCGGGACGGTCAGCCGGCGTACTCGTGCACGGGCGCGCCGGTGGTGCCGGTGGCGGGGATGCGGAACAGGGCCCCCGCGGCGGGCTCGGCCGCGTCGCCGAGGCCGTGCCGCGAGGTGGTGACGAGCAGGTCGGGCCCGTCGAAGGCCACGGCGGTGGGCTGGCGCACGGGCAGCTCGACCACCACGTCGAGCCGGCCGCGCTCGTCGTAGCGGTGCACCGCTCCGCCGCCGTAGAGCGCCACCCAGACCCCGCCGTCGGCATCGACCGCGAGCCCGTCGTAGGCACCGGATGACGCGCCGGCATCCGCGAGCCGCACCCACGGCCGGCGGGTGTGCAGCCCGGTGCCGGCGCTCCAGAGCAGGCGGTCGATGCGTCCGGTCGGCGAGTCGACGTAGTACGCCGAGCGTCCGTCGGGGGCGAAGCCCAGCCCGTTCGAGATGGTGACCGGGGCGAGCTCGGTGCGCACGCCGCCCTCGGGGTCGATCTCGAGC
>NZ_JAURWA010000132.1 GCF_030655195.1 Patulibacter sp.
GGGCGGCGGTCGGCTGGCCGCGGCCCGGGACGAGCCCGGCGATCGTCGCGGCCGCGGCGACCACGAGGATCGCCAGGCCGGCCTCGACCCGCAGCACCCGTCGCGAGCGCGACGGCAGCAGGCCGCCGGTCCGGTCGGAGCGCAGGCGCCGCCAGGTTAGCCCGCCGAGCACGACCGCCACGGCGGCGAGGACGATCTTCAGGGCGAGCAGACGCCCGTAGTCGCTCCAGCGCAGGAAGTACCAGCCGTCGACCTCGCGCAGCGCGGCGATCGTGCCGGTGACGGCGAGGACCGCCGTGGCCGTGACCGCCGCGGGCACGTAGGCCTTGAAGGCCCGGACGCGGTCGCCGCCGAGGACGACGAGGGCGATCAGGCCACCGAGCCAGACGCCGGCGGCCAGCCCGTGCAGCGCGCCGACGATCGTCGGGACCACCGTGGAGCCGGTGCCGCCCTGCACGTGGCCGTCGACGCCGTAGGCGAGGATGCCGACCGCACCCGCGGCCAGCAGGAGGACGTCGGCGCGGGGTCCCTTGCCGCCGGCGCGCGGGCGCCAGGCCGCCGCCCGCAGCGCGGGCAGCGCGATGACCGCGATGAGGAGCAGGCGGGCGAGGGCCACCCGGCCGTTGGCGTTGCCGGTCAGCAGCGCGAGGGAGGGGTCGCCGATGCCGGCGGTGGCCAGGACGGCGACCGCCTCGGCGGCGCCGAAGAGGGCCAGCGTGAGCGCGACGATCGAGAGCCGTCGCCACCGGAGGTCCCCTGCGGCGCGAGCGGCCGCGGGGACGGTGCTGCCGCCGCCGGCGCGGTCGGCACGGCGCTCCAGGCGTCGCAGCAGGGCGCCGCCGAGCAGCGCCGCGGCGCCGAGCAGGCCGAGCCAGCGCACGACGGTCGCGAACAGCCCGTCGGAGTCGGCGGACTCGTCGCCGCGACCGCCGGTGGCGGCCGACCCGGGTCCGGCGAGGCGCTCGGCGCCGGGCGGCGGCGTGCCGCCCTTGCCGCTGACGCCGAAGCGGAACGAGCCCGCGGTGGTGTGGCCGTCCGAGCCGAGGGCGACCCAGCGCACCTCGTAGACGGCCGGGGAGAGCCTCGGGAGGGCCAGGCGGAGACCGGAGGAGCCGGCGAGCTGCGGGACGCCCCGCAGGATCCGGCCCTCCGGCGCCGAGCCGATCCGGCGCACCTCGATCGAGGATCCCCGGGCGATGACGTCCTCCGTCAGCGCGAGGCGGACCTCGCCCGGGACGGTCTCGGTGCTCAGCCCACCCAGGGGCGCGGACTGCACCAGGGACGGGTGGGCCGCGGCCGTGGCCGGGAGGATCAGGGAGAGGAGCGCCAGCGTGATAACGGCCGCGGTGGAGCTCCACCGCGGCCGCGTCACGTGACGCCCACGAACGGTCGTGGGCATCGAGTGTCCTTCAGGAGCGCGCTACAGGCGCACCGTCAGCTTGCGCGTCACCGTCGTCCTCCCGGCCTTGCCGGAGATCGTGACGGTGTACCGCGCCTTGGACTTGAGCTTGGCCTTGCCGCGCTTGATGGTCCACGTCCCGGACCTGCCGAGCTTGAGGCTCTTCGCGGAGGCCGACGCGACGGTCTTCTTCTTCGCGTCCTTGACGACGATCCTGATCTTCGAGATCGCCGCGTTCTTCGCCGTCACCTTGACCGTCGAGCGGCTCCTCGTCCGCAGCTTGCGCAGCGCGGTCTTCAGCGAGCCGGTGCCGAGGGCGGCCTTCTTGACCTTCTTCGTCGCCGGAGCGTCCGCGGGGACGACCGGCAGCGGTGCCTGGCCCTTGGGCGAGATGCCCTTCGGGGTGACCCAGACCATGGAGTGCGGCTTGTAGAACCCGCCGTCCTTCGTGCCCGGCCAGTCGCGGCGGTTGAAGTTGACGCCCAGGGCGCCCGTCTTCTCGTCGCGGAAGTCCTCGTCGTAGGACAGCTTGCCGTCCTTGGCGATGTTGACGAGGTAGAACCGGTGGTCGCCGTCGACGCCCGTCCGCGAGACGAAGTAGTTCGAGAACGTCAGGCGCGTGGGCGAGCCGTCGGGGTTGTAGCTGTGGTTGTCCAGCGACGCCCAGTGCGGGCCGCCGGACGTGACGTCCTTGACCGGCAGGGTGTCGATGAGCGTCGGGCAGTCCGCGATCTTCTGGCCCTGGGCCATCTTGTAGACCGCGCGCTGCGCCGACAGGTCGACCTTGCCGTCGCCGTCGGTGTCGATGCCCTTGGTCAGGTCGCAGGCGACCTTGCCGTCCTGGGCGGACTTGATCAGGTCCTGGATGTCGAGGTCGTAGACCTGCTTGACCGCGCCCTGGTCGAAGTAGTTGTCCCCACCGGGGTTGCGGCCCTGGACGGAGCGGAAGAACCACTTGTTGTCGCGCGAGACCTGGTGCCACGCGCCACCGGCGCAGTCACCGGGCTGGTCGAGGAACTTGTCCGCGTCGCCCTTGCCCATCAGGTTGGACAGGCCGTCGTCCCAGACCTGGACCCACTTGTCCGACGCGTCGCCCTTGAGCTTCGTGACGTCGGGGGTGAAGAAGACGCCGCCGCCGCACATGGAGCCGGCGAAGGCGCCCTTGGACTCGAGCGTCTGCGGGAAGTCCTTCGTGGTCGGCCAGGTCTTGGCGTTCTCCATGATCCCGTAGTTCTCGTGCGCCCGCTGGGCCGGCTCGCGCCACCCCTTCGGCATGTGGGCGACCGACGTCAGCTTCGGCGCGCCCGGGTTCGTGGTGTCCCACGTGCGGACGGTCGGGCGGAACGTGTACTTGTCGAGCGTCTTGACCGGGTCGAGCACGATCTCGCGCGGCTCGGCGTAGTCCGACGTGACCATCGTCTTCAGGTCCTGGCGGATCTGGATGCCGTGCGGGTTGGCGCAGGTGCCCAGCGGACGGGCCTCCTGGACGGAGCAGGGCTCCGGGACGCCGCCCGCGTTCTTGCCGTTCCCACCGGCGGCCAGGACGTTGCCGCCCGGGGTCACCGACTCGAGCACGAGGCCCTTCTGGGCGTCGGGCTTGAAGACCGCGACCGCGCCCGGCGAGCCGCCGAAGTTCGCGACGGGGCCACCCATGTACGTGCCGATGAAGCGGCCGTCGCCGACGGCGTCGTACGCGTCGGGGATCGAGTAGCCGGTCTCGAGCAGGTTGATGTTGTTCTTCAGCTTGATGTTCGGGACGTCGTCGACGTCGATGACCCACGTGCTCGAGGTGAAGAGCGCGCCGGCGATGATCGGGTCCCCGTCCTCCCACTCGTACTGCATGTGGTGCGGCTCGTTCTCGATGCCGAACGGGAGCGGCAGCTGGACGAAGTTGACGACCTTGCCGTAGTCGGTGTTCTCGGAGCCGTCCGTGTTGAGCTTGCGGACGTCGAGGACCTGGAAGCCGTCGAGGCCGGGCAGGAACTGCGGCCCGAGGAGCTCGAGGAGGCCCTGCGGGTTGATCGTCGCGTTGCTGACGAGCTTCGAGATGACGTCCGCGTTGATGTCGGCGGCGTTCTGCTTGCCGGACCAGACGACGCTGTACTCCGGCTTGGCGCGCGGGTCGGGGTAGGCCTTGCGTGCCGCGTCCTTCTGGGCGGCGGTGGCGCCGGGGGCCGACGCGATGGCGTAGAGCCGCTTGTAGGTGTCCTGCGCGGCCTTCCACGCAGCCTCGGCCTTGTCGCGCTTCTCGACGGCGCCGGGGATCGTGTTGTTCTCGACCTGACCGAGCTTCGTGGCGCGGCTCAGCGTGTTCGACAGGAACTCCGGGCTGATCGGGACGTCGTTGGGTCCCGCCTGGGCGGATCGCGTGGCCGTGAGCGCGAACGCGGCGCTCAGGACGACCAGGGCGGCCACGAGGGCCGCGAGGTTGCGGCGTCCCCGTGGGAACGCCCTCCAAATCGCTTGCATCTTGTCCTTGGGGGTCGACGCCCGCAGGGGCGCGTGGGGGTCTCTCGAACCGGTGCAGACGCGCCGCGGATCCCGAAAACGTAAACCTGATCGAATTCAAGCTCTTTGGACGCGTATATGACGCGGACCGCTATTATGCAGATTCCTTACCGGGTTTACGTTTTTCGTTTATCCGACTCTCAGGAAGCCCGACGCGCCCCGTGCCCGCCACCGCCCCACCACCCGAGCTCGCGCCCTACGCCCCCGGGCCCGCGGTCGCCACGGAGCCTCCCGCGGCGCGCCCGGGTGGGCGCCTGCGGGCCGCCGTCGGCGAGCGGCTCCGGCGCTGGGGCGGCATGGTCGCCCTGCTCGGCGCGGTCGCCGCCGCCCTGGTGCGACCACCGTTCGCGTGGCGCCGCGAGTTCGTCATCGCCTGCGTCGAGCTCCTGCGCTCGTCGTTCTGGCCGATCGCGATCTCGGTCGCCGTCTTCGGCTTCTCCGGCCCGGGTCTCCAGGCCGGCAACTTCCTCGAGGCGTTCGGCTCCACCGACCGCTCGGGCGGCTTCATGGTCGTCGCGATCGTCCGCGAGTTCGGCACCTTCGTCACCGCGGCCGTCGTCGCGGGGATCGTCGGCACGATGCTCGCCGCCGAGCTGGGCACCCGCCGCGTGCGGGGCGAGATCGACGCGCTCGAGACGCTCGGGGTCGATCCCGTCGCCGGGATCGTCGCGCCGCGGACGCTCGCGCTCGTCGTGATGCTGATGCTGCTCGACGTCTTCGCGCTCGTCTTCGGCGTCGCCGGCGGCTACGTGGCGTCCGTCGGGGTGCTGGACGGGACCACGGGCGCATTCGTCTCGTCGTTCATGTCGAACGTGACGTTTCTCGACCTGCTGGGCAGCGTCGGCAAGGTCGGCATCTTCGGCCTGCTGATCGGGATCATCTGCTCCTGGCACGGCCTGCACGCCGAGGGCGGGGCGCACGGCGTCGGCCGGGCCGTCAACCGCGCGGTCGTGGGCTCGCTGATGGCGATCTTCGTCGTCAACCTCGTCTACACCCAGTGGTTCCTGGCGACGTTCCCCGAGGTCAACGTCCTCCGATGAACGTCGCGCCGCCCCCCGCCGCGGGCCTGCCGCCCGAGAGCCCGTCGCAGCCTCCCGCCGATCGCGCCCGTCGGCGCGGCGTCAGCCTCGACGAGACCGTCGACGCGACCCGCATCCGCGGCGTGCTGCCGCTGATGGGCGAGCTGGCGAGCTTCGGTGGCGAGCTCGTGCGCGAGCTGCCGCGGGCACGAGGTCTCGGCGCCGAGACCGTCCGTCAGGCCTCGCTCATCGCGTCGGGCTCCGTCCTCGTGATCATGGCCGCCGCGTTCTTCGCCGGCGGCTCCTGCGGCCTGGAGTCCACGGCCCTGGCCCGGGCCTTCGGCTTCGACCCGATCGCCGGCGGGTTCTCCGCCTGGTGCAGCCTGCGCGAGGTCGTGCCGTTCGTCTTCGGCTACATCCTCGCGGCCAAGGTCGGCTGCGGGATCGTCGCCGAGCTCGGGGCGATGCGGGTCTCGGAGGAGGTCGATGCGCTCGAGGCGATGGGGACGCGGTCCCTGGCCTACCTGGCTGTCACCCGCCTGATCGCCTGCCTCGTCGTGCTGCCCGTCGCGTACCTGCTGGCGCTGGCCAGCTCCTTCGTCGCGGCGTACCTCATGTCCGTCGTCCGCTTCGGCGACGTCTCCCCCGGCACCTGGAAGCTGTTCTTCCTCTCGTTCCAGGACGAGTGGGACGTGCTGTTCTCGGTGGTCAAGGGCATGCTGATCGCCGCCTGGGTCGTGCTCGTCGCGCTGTTCTTCGGCTCGCGCGTGCGGGGCGGGCCGGTCGAGGTCGGCATCGCGACCGCCCGGTCGATGGCCGTCAGCGTCGTCGGCGTGACGACGATCTCGATGCTCGGGACGCTGATCTTCTGGGGCGCGAACTCGAGGATCCCGATCGGATGACCGGCCGCGCCACGCACCGGGATGCTCCGACCTCGGGTCGGCGGGACGGGATCACGGCCAACTCGAGGATCCCGATCGGATGAGGCGGCACGTCCGCTCAGGTCGCGAGCGCGCGACCCTCGTCCTCGGCGTCCTCGTCGTCGTCGCGCTCGTCGCGCTCGCCGTCCTCCGCCCCTGGGACCGGCCCTCGGGTCCGCGGATCACCGCGGTCTTCGATGCCGTCCCCGGACTCGTGGAGGGCGCCGAGGTCCAGCGCGCGGGCGTCACCGTCGGGCGGGTCGAGCGGATCGGCCTGCAGGGCGACCGCCCGCGCGTGACCCTGCGCCTCGACGACGACGAGGCGCTGCACCGCGGGGCGGTCGCCGACCTGCGGATGGTCTCGCTCAGCGGCCAGCTCAACCGCGTGGTCACGATCCGCGACGGCCGTGGATCCGCACTGCGCGACGGCGCGACCCTCGGCCTGGCCCGCACCGAGCAGCCCGTCGAGGTCGAGCAGGTCCTGAGCACCCTGGACCCCGCCACCCGCGCGGCCGTCCGCCGGATGGTCCGGGGCGCGGAGTCGACCGTCGACGGCCGCGGCGGCGCGCTCGCCGGCACGCTGCGCCGCGCCCGCGCCGCGCTGCAGGCGACCGGGGACACCGTCGGCGACCTGACCGCCGACGGGGACGCGCTGCGCCGCGTCGTCTCCTCGACCCGCCGGGTGACCTCCGCCCTGGCCGCCGCCCCCGGCGTCACCGGCACCGCCGTGGACCGCCTCGCGTCGGTGCTCGGCGACACCGCCGCGGAGCAGGAGGCCCTCGGCGCGAGCCTCGCCGCGCTGCCCGCGGGCCTCCGTGCACCGCGGGCCACCCTCGACCGTCTGCGCCGCCAGGTCCCCGAGCTGCGCGCCACGGTCGCCGACGCCCGGCCCGCCGTCGCCGCCCTGCGCGCCGTCGCACCCGAGGCCCGCACCACCCTCGCGGCCGCGCGGCCGACGCTCCGCGACGTCCGGGGCCTGACCGCCGACGGTCCGCGGCAGCTCGTCGCGGTGCGCCCGCTCGTCGACGAGGCCACGCCGCTGCTGCGCGCGCTGCGCCCGACGCTGGACCGCGCGAACCCGATGCTCGACGAGGCCCGCGTGCGCCTGCCGGACTTCTTCTCGTTCTTCGCCAACTGGGCGGACTTCACCAGCGTCTACGACCGCAACGGGCACGGCGCCCGCGTCGGGATCGTGCTGCCCCCGACCCCCAACCGCACGGCCTCCCCGGACGGCCAGGACGCCGGCAGCCTGGCACGCCCGTTCCTCCGTCCACCCGGGTCGCTCGAGAACCGCTCGTGGACCGACTACGTCCAGAGCTTCGCGTCGAAGGACCCGACCCCGTGAGCGCGCCGGTCCGCCGCCGTCGCCGGGGTGCCCTCACCGGCGCCACCGTCCTGGTGCTGCTGGTCGCCGTGCTCGCCGCGGTCGGCGGTGCTGTCGGCGTCGAGCGCCTGACCCGCGGCGACGAGGGCACCACCGTGGTCGCCGAGTTCGCCGACGCCCGCGGCCTGGTCGTCGACGCCGACGTGCTGATCGCCGGCGCGAAGGCCGGGCGGACGTCGTCGATCGAGCTGACCCGGCGCGGGACCGCCCGCGTCACGATGCGCCTGCACGACGGTCTGGAGCCGCCGCGGTCGGACGCGAAGGCCGCGATCCGCCCGGCGGACCTGCTGGGCGACGTCGTCCTGGACCTCTCCCCCGGCGCCGCCCGCACCCCGCTGCGTGGGGCCATCCCCGTCGCCCGCACGGTCAACGCGCCGCGCCTGGAGCAGGTCCTCGAGACCTTCGACGAACCCGTGCGCGACGGGCTGCGCGCCCTCTTCGTCGAGGGCGGCCGGGCGCTGGCCGGCCGTGGGGCGGACCTCGCGCGGACGCTCGTGGCGCTGCGCCCCGCGGTCACCGCCGCCGACGGCGTGCTGGGCGAGCTGGACTCCCAGCAGGCCTCGCTGGAGTCCGTCGTCGCCGACGCGGCGCGGGCCACGCGCGGCCTCGCGGCGTCCTCCGCCGAGGGCGAGCGCGCCCTCGTCGGCCTGCAGCGCCGCCTCTCCACCGTCGCCGCCCGGCGCGCCCCGCTGCGGGCGGGTCTTCGCGGGCTGCCCGACGCCCTGGCCCGGGTCCGCGGGACCACCGGGGCGCTCACCACCACGGTCGACCGCGTGACCCCGCTGGCCGACGAGCTGCGCGCCCTCACCCCCGGCCTGTCGACCGCCAACGCCCGACTGCGCCCGTTCATGCGTCAGGCGTCGCGCTCGTCCACCGAGCTGCGCCCCGCCCTCGCCGCGCTGCGCGGAACCCTCGGCGACGGCCGCGGGACCTTCACCGCGCTGACCCAGGGCCTCCGCGGCCTGCGCACCGCAGCGCCGGACCTCGACGCGGCGGCCGCCGCGTTCGAGGAGGCCGCGCCCGCGATCTCCAAGGGCTTCTTCGTCAACTTCGCCGATCAGGGCGCCGAGCCCGGCCGCCAGCCGCTCGACGTCTTCGCCGACCCCGCGCGCAACTACTGGCGCGGCGCCGCGGTCTTCTCCTGCGAGGCGTTCGGCGTCCCCATCGAGCCGGGCTGCATGGCCAAGGCGTTCGGAGCCCCGTGATGCCCGGCCGTCGCCGTCGCCCCGCCCACTCGAAGGACCACCGCCGTCGCGACGCGCTGCTCGGCGCGCTGCTGCTGGCCGTGGTGCTCGTCGCCGGCTACCTGTCGACCGTCGCGATCGACGGCGGGCCGCTGTCGAGCCCCTACACCGTCGACGTCGTCGTGCCGCGGGGCGCGCCGCTGCTCAAGGACGGCGACGACGTGCGGATCGCGGGCGAGCGGGCCGGGGTCGTCCGGGGCGTTCGCGCGGCGACGCCGCGCGAGGTCGCCGTGGCCACCGGCGGGGCGGGGACCTCGGTCGCCGGCGGGGGTTCCGCTCCCGCGTCGGGCGGCGCGGACGACGGGGGCGCCGCCGCCGGGCCCCGCGGATCGGGCGCGACGCTCGTGCGGATCGCCCTGGACGAGGGCCCGCTCGGGCAGGACGCGCAGGCCGCCGTCCGTCTGCGCGGCGTGGCCGGCGCCGTCTACGTCGACGTGCGCCCGGGCGACGCCTCGCGCCCCCTGGCCGACGGCGCGCTGCTGACCGGCCCGGTGACGTCGGCCACGCAGCTCAGCGACGTCGCGACCATGTTCGACGCCTCGACCCGCCGGGCCGTCCGCCGGACCGTGCAGGGCGTCGGCGGCGGGCTGCGCGGCCGCGGCGACGAGCTGAACCACGTCGTGGCGGCACTGCCGAGCACCCTGGAGCGCACCACGCCGTTGCTCCGGGCGACGACGCCCCGGCCCGGTGCGCTGTCGGGCCTGCTCGGCGACGCCTCGCCCGTCCTCCGGTCGCTGGACGCCGACGGCGACCTGACCCACCTGGCCCCGGCCGCCCGCCGCGTCGTCGCGGCCGTCCCGTCCGACGGCCTCCGCGAAGCGCTCGACCAGGCCCCGCCGGCGCTCGGCGAGATCCGCGCCGTGCTCCCCCGCGCCGACCGGCTGCTGGCGGACGCCGCAGCCTCCGCGGACGGCCTGCGTCCGGTCACCGCCGCCCTCGACGAGGCGCTCCCTCGCCTGAACGCGGCGCTCGCCGGCGTCGGCGGGATCCAGGCGTTCCGGCGGCTGGGCGCCTCGGCCACGCCGGTCGTCGCGTCGGCCGCCCCCGTCCTGCGGGACGCCCGCGATCCCTCCGCACTGCTGACGCCCCTGGCCACGCCGCTCGGCCCGCTGAGCGCCTACCTGGCCCCCTACCGGCGCGACATCGTCGAGGCCGTCGCCGGGTTCAACCGCTGGGGCGACTTCGCGTTCCAGGACGGCCTGGCGAAGGGCGCCCGAGCGGTGCGCTTCTCCATGGTCCTCACGTGCCACGAGGGCCGTGACCCGTACCCGGGCCCGGGCGAGGCCTCGACGCAGCGGAAGGCGTGCCAGAAGTGAGCCCGCGCAGCACCACCCGCCGGGGGACGCCCGGCGGCCGGACCGCGGGCGGCACCCGTCCCCCGCGTCGCCGGCTGCCCGCGGGGCTGCGCGGCGCGCTCGCCGTGACCGTCGTCGTGCTCCTCGTGCTCGTCGCGTGGCAGCGCCCGAACCCGTTCGCCGACCCGCAGACGGTCCGGGTGGCGTTCCGCGACGCCGGCGGTCTGCGGTCCGGCAGCGAGGTCCGCGTGTCGGGCACCGACGCCGGGGAGGTCTCCGACGTCCGGCGCGACGGCGACCACGTCGTCGCGACCCTGGAGCTGCACGACGACGTCGGCCCTGTCCGCCGCGACGCCTCCGCCGCCCTGTGGCCGCGCCTGATCTTCGAGGGCAACGCCTACGTCGAGCTGCAGCCCGGCTCGGCCGACGAGCCCGAGCTCGGCGACCGCACCGTCGCGCTCGGGCGGACCACGTCGTACGTCCCGCTGGACCGCGTGCTGCGCCTGGCCGACGCCCCGACCCGCGGCAGCATCCGCCGGATCGCCCGGGGCCTGCAGGCCGCCTCGGACCGCCGCACGAGCCGCGCCGCGAGCGTCACCCTGCGCCGCACCCCCGAGCTGCTCGGTTCGACCACCCGCGTCGCGCGGGCCGTCGGCGGCGGCGCGCTGACCCGGGCGGTCGACGGGATGGCCCGCACCGGCGACGCGATCGCCGACCACGAGGCCGACCTGGTCCCCGTCCTCCGCCACGCGTCGCGCACCGCCGACGCCCTGCACGCCGCCGACGGTGCCGCGCTGCGCGCCACGGTCCGCGCGCTGCCCGGCACGCTCGCCGCGCTGCGCACCGGCACCGCCCGCGCGGACCGCACGCTGCGGGCCGTCGACGCGTTCGCCGACGACGCCCGCCCCGCGCTGCGCGACCTGGCCCCGACGATCGACGACGCGCGCCCGGTGATCCGCCGCGCGGGGCGCGTCGCCGTGCAGGCCGGTCCGCTCGCCGCGAGCCTCCGCTCCACGCTGATCCGCGCCGCGGCACTGGCCCCCGAGGCCCGCGGGCTGGTCCGCGACGCCGCGCCCACCGTGGCGACGCTCGACGGGTCGCTGCTGCCGGCGCTCGCGAAGCCGACCCCGACGCTGAAGCTCCCGTCCTACCTGGCGTTCCTCAACATGTTCGCCGGCGGCGGCGGGGCGTCGCGCGCCTTCCAGCGCCCCTCCGACAGCCCGCTGCAGCAGGGCGACGGGCACTTCATGCGCTTCGGCATCCGCTTCCTCACCGGGATCGGGATCCCCGTCCCCGCCTGCGGCGACGTCGAGACCCTCAGCCCGCCGCTGAAGGGCCTGCTCGCCTCCCTGGAGCTCTGCACCCCGTGATCGGCTCCCCCCGCACCGCCGGCGGCACGCTGCCGCCGCTCGGCCGGACGATGCTCGTGGGCCTGCTGCTCGTCGGGCTGGCCCTCGTCGGCTGGGTCCTCGTCGTCAACCGCGTGGGCCCGCTGGCCGGCGGCGGCTACGTCGTCGAGGCGAGCTTCCGCGACGCCGGCGGCATCAAGGCCGGCGACGGCGCGACCGTGACGATCGCCGGTGTCGACGCCGGCCGGGTCGTCGGCGTGACCCACCGCTCCGGCGTGGCCGTCCTGCGCCTGCGCCTGGACGACGACACGAAGGGCCGGGTCCACCGCGGGGCCACCGCGACCGTGCGCCCCCGCTCGCAGCTGGGCGACCTGATCGTCGAGCTGACGCCCGGCCGGCTCGCCGCCCGTGCGTTGCGGGACGGCGACCGCCTCGACGTCGACGCGACCGCCGCCACCGTCCCGTTCAGCCAGGTCGTCGCGACGCTCGACTCCGACACCCGCACCTGGCTGCAGCTGCTCGTCGGCGAGCTGGACCGCGGCGTCGGCGGCGACGCGCGCGGCCGGGAGCTCCGGCGGGCGATGCGAAGCCTCGAGCCGCTGAGCGCGTCGGCCTCCTCCGTCACCGCGAAGCTCGCCGCCCGTCGCGCCACGCTGACCCGCCTGGTGCGCGACCTCGATGTGCTGTTCTCCTCGACCGGTCGCCGCGGCGACGAGCTGCGGCGGACCATCGTCGCCGCCCGGCAGGTGCTCGGCGTCACCGGCGACGGCGCGGCCGATGTGCGCGCCACCGTCGCCGCGCTCCCCGCCACCCTGGCGAGCACCCGTCGCGCCCTGGCGTCGGTCGGCACCCTCGGCGACCACCTGGACCCCGCGCTGGCCACCCTGCGCCCGCTGACCCGCGAGCTGCCCCGCACCCTGCGCACCACCCGCGAGGCGCTGCCCCGGCTCGACGGCCTGCTGGCCGAGGCGAGCACGACCGCCCGCACCTCCACCGGGCCCGCCCGGGACCTCGAGGCGACGACGAGGGCCGCCGGCACCGCGATCCCGGCGCTGCGTCCGACGACCGTCCGCGGCGGCTCGATCGTCCGGGACGTCGACCGCAACAGGGACGGCATCGGCCTCCTCGGCGAGCGCTTCTCGGGCATCTTCTCCACCGCCGACCAGAACGGGACGCTGCTGCGCGGCCTCGGCTTCTTCGAGCCGTTCAACCCGGCGAACTTCGGCTTCGGCGACGACTCCCCCGCCGGCCGGGCGAAGGCCGCCACGGCCGTCGTCCGGGCGACCTTGCGGGCATGCCGGACCAACGCGTTCGCGTGCCTGCTGCCGTTCACGGTGCCGGGCCTGCAGACCGCGACGAACGACCTCCTGAAGGGCCGGGCGGCCGACGGCCGCGCGACGGACGCGCGGACCACGGGCGCGTCGGCGACCGCCGGGAACTCGACGGGGCCGAGCGCCTCCACCGACCGGAGGGCCGGCCGATGAACCGCGAGGTCCCCCGGGGCGGCGCCGTGCTGCTCGTGCTCTTCGTCCTCGTCGGCGTCGCGCTCTTCCTCTTCTTCTCTTCCCGCTTCGGCGGACCGACCGTCCGCACGGGCGATCCGTTCGTGCTGCGCGCGCAGGTCTCGGACACCCAGGGCCTCAGCGTGCGCTCGGACGTGCGGCTGCGCGGCGTCCTGGTCGGCCACGTCAAGCGGATCCGCCGCCGCGGCGGACGCGCGTCGCTGCGGCTCGTGCTGGACGGCGAGCCCGTGACCCTGCGCCGCGGAACGAGCCTGCGGGTGGGCACGAAGACCGCGCTCGGCGAGTCGTACGTCGACCTGGAGCCCGGCCCCGCACGGGCGGCGGCGCTGCGCTCGGGAACCGAGCTGCGTGCCTCGGCCGTGCGGCCCGCGGTCGAGGTCGACGAGGCGCTGCGGGCGCTCGACGCCCCGACCCGCCGCAGCCTCCAGGGCGCCCTGGGTGACGTCGGCGAGGGCACCGCGTCGCCGCGGGCCGCCGAGCAGGTCTCCGGCGCGATCACCGGTCTGCGCACCACGGTCGACCGGGTGAACGCGGCGGCGACGCTGCTGCAGGACCAGGCCGGCGACCTGTCGCGCATCGTCCTCGGCGGCGGGCAGGTCGTCGACGAGCTCGCCCGGCGCGCGGACCGGGTCCGGGCGCTGGTGCAGGGCGGCCGCCGCACCCTCGACGCGGTCGGCGCACGCGACACGGCGCTGCGGGCCACGGTCGACGAGACGCCGAGGCTCCTGCGCAGCGCGCGGGCGGCCCTGCGGGAGGGACGGCCCCTGATCGACGAGGCCGGCCCGGTCCTCGCCGACCTGCGCGCGGCAGGTCCCGACCTGGCCGCCGCGGCCCGCGAGGTCCCACGGACCTCGGCCGACGTCGACGCGATCCTGCGCCGCGGCCGCACCCTGGAGCGCGCCGCCCGGCCCGTCCTGGACGCCGCGCCCGGCCTGCTCGACGCCGCTGGACCCGCGGTGCGTCGCGCGACCCCGGCGATCGCCAACCTCGCCACGATCGCCCGCTGGCTCGAGCCCCGCCGGCGCACCGTCGCGTCCTGGTTCTCCAACACCGCCGCGATCGGCACCAACGGCGACGCGAAGGGCCGCTGGGCGCGGTTCTTCATCTTCATCGACCCGGCCACCCTGCTCGGCCAGAAGGCCGACCTGCCGAACAACGCCTACACCGCCCCGGACGACGCGCTGAACCCCCAGGCGTTCCGCCCCGGCGACTTCGAGCGGCTGCTGCCGACCCCGGCCCCACCGTCGCCGTAGGGCTGGCCGGGGTCGGGGCCGGGGGCCGGGAGCCGGTGGCGGCGGAGCCGGGGCCGGTGGTGGCGGCGGAGCCGGGGCCGGTGGCCGGGGCCGGTGGCCGGGGCCGGTGGC
>NZ_JAURWA010000134.1 GCF_030655195.1 Patulibacter sp.
CGGACCGCCCCCCGCCGCACCGCCCGGCGGACCGGCTGACCGCGCACGTCCGCGCCCGCCGGTCCGCACCCCGGCGCGGTCTCCGTCGCCGTCGTCCCTCCGGGGCTCCGCCCGCCGGGCCCCCCGGCCCACCGACCACCACCTCCCCGCACCCCGCGGCGCAGCGACCATCACCACCACCACCGTCTCCACCACCACCCCGGGCAGCACACCTAGCGGCACTCCTCGCTCGCCACCTCGCTCCCCACCGGGCACCCTCGCGGTCCCCACACCCCGCGCCCGTCCGTGCGAGGATCCTCGCCGTGCCCGTCGAGCCCCGATCGGTCCCGCGGAGGTCGCCTCCGGCCGCGGTGCGGCGACCTCCGGGCCGCCCCGACGCGACGGCCGGGCGGGCCCGTGGCGCTCTCGCGGGGCGTCTCCGGGGCCTTCCGGGGCGCCCCGGGGGGACCGCGCCGGCGACGTCCCCGGAGGCCGTCAGGGGCCTCCACGGAGCGGCGCTCCTCGGTGCCCTACACCCTCCCCCGCGGGGCCCCCGGACGAGCGGCGCCCGGAGGCGCGGGCGAGCTCCCGGCGCGTCCCGGAGCAGGCGCCCCGGGGCGACCGCGGCGGCGTCCCGGCCACGACCTCCGAGCCCGGGGTCGCCGGCGCCCGGGAGGGGCTCCGGGAGCGTGCGACCGAGGTGCTCCGCCGGAGTGCCGTCAAGGGCCGAGCCGCCCGGTGTCCGGAGCCCGGGCGGGCACACCGAATCGCGGCGCCGGGCGGCCGACGTCCGGGCCTCGCCGGCGCGCCGTCCGGGGTCCTGCGCGACCGCGCCGCCCGGCCCCGGCGCGGCGGCCGTCGGGGCGGTCGTCGACCCGGATCCGGCCTCCCAGGGCCGACCGGATCCCCCGACGAGCACCCCACCACCACCGCGGCCGACACATAACCCGCCATCGCCTCCCGTGCACCGGCACCACGGTGGTTCGCACGAGCACGATGCGTGTAACGCCACCACACCTCCACGTCCACCTCACACCGACGTGGTCGTCTTACGGTGGGTTACGGAAACTCGAACGGGCCCATTCGGTCCTTCGAGGCCGCGAGGGCCGAACGGCAGAAGTAGGACGTAGAACCTCCGACGTCCCGTACGTAGTACCCTCGACCGTCACATGACCTCGCTCCCGCTCGAGGGCGTCCGCGTCCTGGACCTCTCCCGCCTGCTCCCCGGACCCTTCGCCAGCCTGATGCTGGCCGACTTCGGGGCCGACGTCGTCAAGGTCGAGGACACCGGCGCGGGCGACTACGCGCGTGCCGCACCGCCCTACGTCGACGGGGCCGCGGAGTCCGCCAAGTCGGCCGCGTTCATCGCCCTGAACCGCAACAAGCGCTCGATCCGCCTGGACCTCAAGGCCGAGGAGGGCCGCGAGGCGCTGCTCGCACTCGTCGAGGGTGCGGACGTCGTGCTCGAGTCCTTCCGTCCCGGCGTGATGGACCGCCTGGGCCTCGGCATCGACGCCCTCCGCGCCCGCAACCCGCGGATCGTGCACTGCGCGATCAGCGGCTTCGGGCAGACCGGGCCGCTCACGCAGCGCCCCGGCCACGACATGAACTACCTGGCGCTGGCCGGCGTGCTCGCGCTGAACGGCGTCCGGGACGGCGAGCCCGTCCTCGGCGGCGTGCAGATCGCCGACATCGGCGGCGGCGCGCAGATGGCCGTCATCGGCGTCCTCACCGCGCTGCGCCACGCCGAGCGCACGGGCGAGGGCCAGTCCGTCGACGTCTCGATGACCGACGGTGCCCTGTCCTGGACGGTCATGGAGTCCGCCGCGGCGCTCCAGGGCCAGCAGCCGCGCCGCGGCCGCACCCTCCTGACCGGCGAGCACCTCTGCTATCGCCCGTACCCCTGCGCCGACGGCTGGATCACCATCGGGGCGCTCGAGCCGAAGTTCTGGAAGGCGTTCTGCGACGGCGTCGGCCGCGACGACCTGATCCCGCGCCAGTTCGACCCGCCCGGTTCCGAGGCCCACGCCGAGGTCGAGCGGATCGCGCTGTCCCGCACGCGGGAGGAGTGGGCCGCGTTCGGCAGCGAGCACGACGCGTGCCTCGAGCCCGTCTGGGAGCTCGAGGAGGCGCTGGAGAGCGACCTCGTGCGGGCGCGCGAGATGGTTGTCGAGATCGACCAGCCCGGTGCGACCGGCCCGGTCCGCGCCCTGGGCGTGCCGATCAAGCTCTCCGCCACGCCCGGCGACGTCCACCGGCTCCCCGCCCCCGGCCTGGGCGAGCACACCGAGGAGGTCCTCCGCGAGGCCGGCCTCGACGAGGACCGGATCGCGGCGCTGCTGTCGTCCGGGGCGGCGGGGGCCCTCGTGGGATGACCGGGGTCCCCGACACCACCGGGCTCCTGCGGATGGGCGACCTGGCCGAGCAGGCCGGCGTCAGCCCCGCGACCGTCAAGCACTACCTGCGGGAGGGGCTGCTTCAGAGCGACGGCGACGCCGCCCAGGGCATCGCGATCGTCCGCACCTCGCGCAACATGGCGTACTACCCGCCGGCGTTCGTCGAGCGGATCCGCCTCGTCCGTCGCCTGCAGGAGGAGCGCTTCATGCCCCTGCGGGCGATCCGCGAGGTCCTCGCCGACGGTCCCGATCGCGCACGTGACCTCGTCGGCCGCCGCGACGAGATCATCGAGCGGGCGCTCTCGCAGCAGGGGCCGGTGCTCACCGACCGCGCCGACCTCGTCGCCGCGACCGGCGTGCCGGAGTCCGCGCTGGACAAGCTCGCCGAGCTGCGGGTGATGGGCGACGGCACACGCGGGTACGACCCCGACGAGGTCCGGATCGTCCAGGCGTTCATGCGCTTCCGCGACACCGGCTTCGGCGAGGAGCTGGGCTTCACGGTCTACGACGCGCTGCGCTACGTCGAGGCCCTCGAGCCGCTCGTGCGCGAGGAGACCCAGACGTTCCTGCACCGGATGGTGGACCGCGACGTCGCCCCGGAACGCGCCGTCGAGCTGATGCTGTCGGCCACGGACCCCCTGCGCGAGCTCGTCGGCGCCGTCCACGGGCACGTCCTGCGCCGCGAGCTGGCGCGGGAGCGCCGCAAGGCCTGACGCCACCGGGCCCGCGATCTGGGACCGTTCGTGGCCGGACCTCGCCCCGGGGCCTATACTCGCCCGACTGACTGGTCAGTCAACGGATCGGCCGTCGTCCGGACCGGTCCCACGTGATCCCGTGCGCGCCGCCGTCGTCCAACTCCTCGCCACCCCCGACGTCGCCGCGGCCCAGGAGGCCGCCGACCGCCTGGTCCGCCGCGCGGCCGCCGCCGGGGCCACCGTCGTGCTGCTGCCGGAGAAGTGGTCCGTGCTCGGGCGCGACGCGGACGTCGCCGCCGGGTCCCAGCCGCTCGACGGCCCCGCCGTCACGTGGGCCCGCCGGACCGCGGTCGAGCTGGGCATCGACCTGCTCGCCGGCTCGGTCTCGGTCACCCGCGCCGACGGCCGCCAGCAGAACACCGCGATCCACGCGGCCCCGGACGGGCGCCTCGCGCTCTACGGCAAGCTGCACCTCTTCGACGCCGACGTCGCCGGCCGCCGCTACCGCGAGTCCGACCGCGAGATCGCCGGCGACTGCCTCGTCGTCTCCCCGCTGTCGGACGACGCACGCACCCCGGTGGGCATGACCGTCTGCTACGACCTGCGCTTCCCCGAGCTGCACCGTGCGCTCGCCGTCCGTGGCGCCCGCATCCTCACCGTCCCCGCCGCCTTCACGGAGCGCACGACGGCGGCGCACTGGGAGGTCCTGCTGCGGGCGCGGGCGATCGAGAACGGCGTCTTCGTGCTCGCGGCCAACCAGCACGGTGAGCACGCCGACGGCATCCGCTCCGGCGGCCGCTCCATGATCATCGACCCGTGGGGCACCGTCCTGGCCCAGGCGCCCGACGTCGACGAGGCCGTCGTCGTCGCGGATCTCGACCTGGCCCGCGTCGATGAGGTCCGGGAGGGCCTGCCGGTCCTGCGCCAGCGGCGGGGAGACGTGGCCGCCGCGCTCGCGGGGGAGGAGCCGGGCGATCTGGCCGCCGGCTGGGACGTCGGTGCCGCGGGCGAGGCCGGCCGCGCGGCCGCCGACGCTGTGGCCCCCCGGCCGGGCGACACCGCCGCTGCTCCCGCCCGCGACGAGGCCCAGGCCTGATGGCGCCCCGCACGACCGCCGCGAGCGTCGAGAAGCGCCGGGCGATCCTCGACGCCGCCGTCCGCGTCTTCGCCGAGCGCGGGTTCAACCACTGCCGCGTCTCGGACATCGCGGACGAGGCGGGCGTGGCCTACGGGCTGGTCTACCACTACTTCAAGAGCAAGGACGGGATCCTCGACGAGGTCTTCCTCGAGCGCTGGAACCTCATGCTCGAGGTCATCGAGGAGGCCGCCGGCGACGAGGCGCTGTCCGCCCGCGACCGCCTGGCCAAGGTGGCGACGTTCATCGTCGAGAGCTACGGGCGCCACCCCGACGTCATGCAGGTCGTCATCGTCGAGGTGACCCGGCAGGCCAACACCTTCGGGCGCAAGCACTGGGCCACGATCCAGGACGCCCACACGGGCCTCGCGCGGATCGTCGAGCGGGCGCAGGGCACGGGCGAGCTGCGGGGCGACATCCCGCCGGCGTTCGCCGCGATCGTCTTCTACGGCGGCATCGAGCAGATCCTCACGTCGTGGATCTTCGGCACCTCGCCGTCGGAGCCCGCGGACCGCCGCGAGGCCGTCGTGCAGCTCGTCGAGACGATCTGCGGCGGGCTCGACCCCCGCTGATCGACGGTCCGCCGGGCCCCGGGGTCCGGACCGACCCGGCGCACCCGTTGCCGCGCGTGTGCTTCGCCGTACCCACGGGTAGGATCGACGCCATGGACAACGAGCTCGTCAAGCGACTCGCCTGGTCCGGCCTCGTCGCCGGCCTGGGCGTCGCCAGCAGCCTGGCCGCGCAACGCGTGGCCGCGCTGATCTGGCGCCGTGCGTTCGGAGAGGAGCCGCCCGAGTGAGCGACAAGACCGACAAGCCCGGCGACGCGGAGGCCTGGGTGCCTTCCGCGGAGCAGCCGGTCCCCCCGACGACCGAGTTCCAGGCCATCGACCCGGACGCGCCGTCCCCCATCGGCGGCGCCGTGGAGCCCGACGAGACCCCGGCCGTGCCGGGGCCCGACGCCGAGCCCTCGCCGTCCGAGCCCGCCGGCGACGTCTCGCCCGGTCCGGCCGCGACGCCGACGACGCCCGACCCGGGCGCCGACGGGGACCCGTCGTTCCCGGCCGCCGACGCCGGTGCGGCGACCCCGCCGCCC
>NZ_JAURWA010000137.1 GCF_030655195.1 Patulibacter sp.
CCGACCGCGGCGCCCTCGCGCAGGGCGACGGTCTGCTCGGGGGTCGGGCCTCCCCCTCCGGCCCGCTCGCCGGCGACCCGGTCCCGCAGCTGCCGCTCGGCGACGACGGCCCGGCGCTCCGCGGCGTCCGCGGCGCGTCGGGCCTCCGTCGCATCGGCCCGGGCGTCCCGGAGCGCCGCCGACACGGACGCCGGGACGGGCGCCGTGCGGCCGCCCGTCGACGCGACCGGACCGGCCGGCCGGGTCGTCGGGACGCGCACCGCCTCGGCCCGCGCAACACGCACGAGCTCGGCCTGCGCCTCCGTCTCCGCGATCGCCTGGTCGAGCCGCTCGCGCAGCGCGTCGCGCTCCTCACGGACCCGGACGCCCGTGCGCTCGAGCTCGGCCAGCCGGCCCGCCAGCCGCTCGGCCCGGGACCGCGCGTCGGCGGCCGCGGTCACCGCCGCCTCCGCTCCCTCGCGGGACCGGTGCAGCTCGACCTCGGCACGCCGCAGCGCGGCCTCGACCGACGCCCGCGCCCGGGCGTCGGCCCCGGCGGAGCGCCGCCGGGCGGCGTCGCGCTCGTCGGTCAGCCCGGCCGCACGCTCCCGCGCACGGCCGAGCCGCTCGTCGAGGGCGTCGGCCCGGCGATCGGCGTCGCGAGCGGCCGCCAGCGCGGCGTCGAGCAGCACCCGGACGTCCGGCGACATCTGCAGCCGGTCGGCCTGGGCGGGCTCGACGTCACGACGGCGACGCGGTCCCGGCTTGGACGGCTCGAACCCCGCGGCGCGGACGGCCACGGACAGCGACCCGTCGAACGGCCGCTTGGCGGCGTTCAGCGAGGGCCAGGCCGACCCGTCGGCGCGGCCGGCCCGGTAGCGCTCGATGCGCCACGTCTGGCCGGACCACTTCGCGGACGAGGGGTTCCAGTCGGCCGCGCGGGGCGGCTCGTCGTATGTGGCGACCCATTCCTGGATCGCGTTGATGATCGTGTCGCGAGACCACTCGACCCGGCTCCGACCCGTCCCCGTGGACGGGCCCCTCCGGACCGTGACCCCCGCGACCGTCGCGGGAGCCATGTGGGTCTCTCTCGCTAGCGGTTGTGCGTGATGAAGGCGGGGTGGGCGTGCCGGAGCTTCTGCTCTTGCGGCTGCATGTCCCCGACCAGGGCGTACGTGTTCGAGACGCCGCAGGGGGCGTCGACGAAGCGCGTGGTGCTCTGCCAGGTGGTGGACATGACGTCGTCGAACCTAGCCGCCCCGCCGGCGCCGCGCAAGCGCCGGCGCGCCACGGGCCCGAGGGTTCGAACCCTTCGTCGGACGGTCACGGCGTCCGGTGCGGGCCTGCACCGGACGGGCTCGGCGTCGCCGCACGAGCCCCCGGGGTCGAACCCCGGGCGGTCCGCGGACGCCGTCCTCGCCTCGGGACGGCCGGGGTCCCGTCGCGCCATGCTCGGGGCATGAACGAGATCCCCATCACCGTCCGGGGCGTGGTCGACGACCGTGCCGTGGCCCAGCTGCGGCGCTGTGCCGAGGCCGGGAACGCGGTCGCCGGCGTCCTCTGCGCCGACGGCCACGTCGGCTACTCGCAGCCCATCGGCGGCGCGATCGCCTACCCCGACCACCTCTCGCCCTCCGGCGTCGGCTACGACATCGGCTGCGGCAACAAGGCCGTGCGCACCGACCTGCGCACGGACGACGTGCGGGCGGACCTGCCGCGGGTGATGGACGAGATCGTCGACCGCATCTCCTTCGGCATGGGTCGCAAGAACGACGAGCCCGTGGACCACCCGGTCCTCGAGCAGATCCGCCACGCGGACTTCCGGGCGCAGCGGTCGATGGTCCAGAGCGCCGCCAACCAGCTCGGCACCGTCGGGGCCGGCAACCACTACGTCGACCTGTTCGCGGGCGACGACGGGTTCCTCTGGGTCGGCGTGCACTTCGGGTCCCGCGGCTTCGGGCACAAGACCGCCTCGGGGTTCCTGGCGATGGCGGCCGGCCGGGGGTTCAAGGACAAGGTCCCGGACGGCGAGATGGACGGCCCGCCCGTGCTCTTCGCCCTCGACTCCGAGCTCGGACAGGCCTACCTCTCCGCGATGGAGCTCGCCGGCGCGTACGCGTACGCCGGGCGCGACGTCGTGGTCGACAAGGTCCTCGAGATCCTCGGCGCGGAGGCCACCCATACGGTCCACAACCACCACAACTACGCGTGGCGCGAGACCCACCACGGGGTCGACGCCTGGGTCGTCCGCAAGGGCTGCACCCCGGCGTTCCCGGGCCAGGAGGGCTTCGTCGGCGCGACGATGGGCGAGGCGTCGGTGATCCTCCGCGGCCGCGACGGCGTCGACACCGACGAGCTGCTCGCGTCGACGGTCCACGGGGCCGGGCGGCTGATGTCGCGCACGCAGGCGGCCGGCCGGATCGCCAACCGCATGGAGTGCTCCGATCGCAACTGCCCGTTCTGGGTGTCGATGGGCCAGTTCCGCGACGCCCGCGAGCGGGCGGGCGCGGAGGACGGGCGGTTCACGCTGTGCCCGGAGCACCCCAGCGGGAAGATGGTCAAGCGGCGCGGCCGCGTGAAGGAGGGGTCGATCGACTTCTCCGCCGTGCAGGCCGCGCTGACCACGGAGGGGATCGAGCTGCGCGGCGGGGCGGCCGACGAGGCGCCCGGCGCGTACAAGCGGCTCGACGAGGTCCTGGCCGCCCACGCGGACTCCGTCGAGGTCCTCCACCGGCTCGTGCCGATCGGCGTGGCGATGGCCCCGGCCGACACGGTCGACCCCTACAAGGACTGACGGGCGGCGGGCCGACGGAGGGCTGCGGATCGGGGTCGTCCCGCGACACCGATCCGCAGCGGCCGTCCGTCCCCGCCGCGTGATGCGAATCCGTGTCGTCCCGCGACACCGATCCGCAGCGGCCGACCGTCCCCCGCGGTTTGGACGCCGGGGTGCCCGGGCAGTCGCCGGGGCGATGCCGCCGCGCCACCCCGATCGCCCCCGCCGCCGTCACCGTCCGGTGACCTCCGTGCGCCGCCCCGTTCTCTAGGGTCCTGCGCCATGGAGCACGCCTTCCGTGAGGCCCCCGGTCGCACGCCCTTCTCGATCGGCGTCGAGGAGGAGCTGATGATCGTCGACCCGGAGAACGGGCACGACCTCGTCAACGCCATCGAGCGCCTGCTGGGCGACGCCCCGGTGGGCGAGGTCAAGCCGGAGCTCATGGAGTCGGTCCTCGAGATCGCCACGGAGCCGTGCGTGGACACCGCGGCCGCCGGGGAGCAGCTGCGCACCCTGCGCGCCCACGTCGCCGGGCGCGCCGCCGAGCACGGCCTCGCGATCGCCTCCGCCGGGACGCACCCCTACGCCCTCTGGGAGGACCAGCGCATCTCGGCGCGGGACCGCTACCGGGAGCTCCTGCGCGACCTGCGCTTCGTCGCCCGCCAGGAGCTGCTCTTCGGCCTCCACGTCCACGTCGGCCTCGACGACCCCGACCAGGCCATCCACGTCGCCGACGGGATGCGGGTCCACCTGCCGATCCTGCTGGCGCTGTCGGCCAACTCGCCGTTCTGGCGGGGCGACCGGACCGGCCTGATGTCGACCCGCACCTCGATCTTCCGCGCCTTCCCGCGCGTCGGCGTGCCGACCGCGTACGGCTCGTGGGAGCGCTACGAGCGCGAGACCGACTTCATGATCCGCTCGGGGGTCATGGCCGACCCCACGTACGTCTGGCACGACGTCCGCCCCCACCCCACCTTCGGCACCGTCGAGGTCCGCGTCTGCGACGGACAGACCCGCGTGGAGCACACCCTCGCGCTGACCGCGCTGATCCAGGCCATGGTCCACGAGCTGGCCGCGCACCACGACGAGGGCTTGCCGCTCGGCGACGTGCCGTGGCAGATCCTCGACGAGAACAAGTACCTCGCCGCCATCCACGGGCTGCACGGCGAACTCGTGGACCTGCCGTCAAGCGACCGCGTCCGGGCCCCCGACCTGGCCCGCCGGCTCATCGACCGGCTGCGCGAGCACGCGCAGGAGCTGGGCTCGGAGGCCGAGTTCGACGGGCTCTCCGACCTGCTGGAGCGCGGGACCGGCGGCGACCGGCAGGTGCTGGTCTACGACGCCAACTCCGACCTCACGGAGGTCATGGTCGAGATGACCGGCCTGACCGTCGACGACTGACGCCCCGCGTGGCGCGCCGCCGCTCGTCCCGACCGACGCGGGGATTAGGCGACGGCAAGGGTCATGGGTCATCCTTGGCGCATGAGCACCCTCGGATCACACGGCGGTTCCGGCCACGCGACGAAGGGCCGCGACTCGCGGACGGACGGCTTCCTGCTCGTCGGCATCCTCGCGGCGGTCATGTGGGTCTCCGAGGTCATCGACCAGCTGGCCGACAACCGCCTGGACCAGTACGGCATCGTCGCCCGTCAGGTCGACGGGCTCGACGGCATCGTCTTCAGCCCGTTCCTGCACGGCAGCTTCGGGCACCTCATCGGCAACACGATCCCGTTCCTGCTGCTGGGTGCGGTGATCGCGTTCAACGGCGCGGCGCGCGTGGCGCTCGTCACCCTGATCGTCGCCGGACTCGGCGGCCTGGGCACGTGGCTCATCGCGCCGGAGAACTCGGTGACCATCGGCGCCAGCGGCGTGGTCATGGGCTACGCCACGTACCTGATCGCCCGCGGCATCTTCAGCCGCCGGCTGCTCGAGCTCGTCCTCGGCGGCGTGGTCGCCGTCCTCTGGGGCGGGATGGTCCTCGGCAGCCTCGTGCCGCGCGACGGGGTCTCCTGGCAGGCGCACCTGTGCGGCGGCATCGCCGGCGTGGTCGCCGCGTGGCTGCTGACGAAGGACCGCTCGCAGGAGCGCGACGTCCGCGCCCCGCACCGCACGCCCGTCGACGTGCTCTAGCCGGCCGGCGGGAGCGTGCCGCCGTGGCCGCTGCTCTAGCGTCCCGGCGGTGCAGGGGACGGCGGGACGCAGCGACGACTGGTGGGCCGAGCTGACGATCGGCCACGCGGCCGGCGTCGTGCGGGCCCGCGCCGCGGACGCCCGCCGGACGCCGTTCGGCTGGATGCTGCAGACCCCCGCCGCACCCCACGTCTGGGCGGTCAACCGTGCGCAGGTGATCCCCGGGGCCGGTGGCCTGGACGCCGCCGACACCGTCACCGCCGTCGAGGCCGCGCACGACGCCGCGGGCCTCGCGCACCGCGCCATCGACGTCCGCTCGAAGGGCGACGCCCGCCGGCTCGGGGCCGTGCTGCGGGCGGCCGGCTACGTCGTGCAGGAGCTCGAGGTGCTGGTCGCCGAGCCCGGGGCGCTGTCGACCGCCACCCGCCCGCGCCCCGGTCGGCGCTGGGCGGTGGCCCCCTACGGCCCGGGCGCCGGGCTCGACGTCCGCCGCGCGGCGGGGGCGATGGAGACGTCCCGGAGCGAGCGGGAGCGCGAGGAGGTCGCGACCCAGTGGTCGCTGGCGCCCGCCGAGGGCGCCGCCCACCTCGTCGCCCGCTCCGACGTCGGCGAGGCCGTGGGCTGCGCCGTGGTGCACCGCGCGAGCCTGCACCTCGAGCTCGACGACGTGCTGACCCACCCCGCGCACGAGCGCTCGGGCGTCGGCGCCGCGATCCTGCGGGCGACCGCGGCGATGGCCCTCGACCGCGGGGTGGCGGGGATCACGCTCCTGGCCGACCCGAACTCCTACGCGGCCGGCTGGTACCGGCGCCTGGGGTTCCGCCACGTCGGCGGCACCACCCAGGCGCACCGCGACGCGGCCGACTGACCGGGCCCGGGACCGCCGCGGGCCGGCCGGGCTCAGCCCGCCTTCATGCCGCCCTGGGGCAACCCGGCCCCGTAGCGCTGCCAGTCCAGCAGCGTCGCGTTCTCGCGGGCCGTGCGGCCCGAGAGGTCCTCGTAGTCGCGGAACATGGCCTTGAGGCGGCGCAGCCCCTCCCCGGGACGCGTCGCGAGCTGCCGGGCCAGCTCGATCGCCTCGGCCTCGGCCTCGGCCTCCGGCACCACCCGCTCGGCCAGGCCGATCCGCCCGGCCTCCTCGGCGCCGACGGCACGACCGCTGAAGATCAGCTCCTTCGCCCGCGAGAGCCCGACGAGCGGCACCAGGCGCGCCGGCCCGACCGGGACGCCGAGCTTCGCGCCCGCCCAGGCGAGCTTCAGGTTCTCCCCCGCCACCCGCAGGTCGCACGCCGCGGCGAACTCGGCCCCGGCCCCCACGACGTTGCCGACGCAGACCGCGACCGTGGGCACCGGCAGGTCCGTGAGCGCCTGGTAGACGCGGGCGAAGCGCTCCATCCGGGCGATGCCGCCCTCGCGGTCGAGCTCCTCCGCGACGTCCGCACCGGCGCACAGCGCGCGCGTCGAGGTGGTCGAGAACACGACCGCGCGCAGCTCCGCGTCGGCGGCCAGGTCCTCGAGCGCGACGAGCAGCTCGTCCAGCGACGCGGTGTCCATCGCGTTGCGCCGCTCCGGGCGGTCCAGGCGCAGGACCTCCACGCCGTCGCTCACCCGTGCACGCTGCAGTCCGGTCATCGGCGGGTTCTATACGATTGGCACCCATGCGCCGCCTCATCGTCCTCGCCGCGACCACGCTCGCTGCGCTCTCGGCCACCGTCGTTCCAGCCTCGGCGAAGATCGACTCGGGCCAGGGCCTCGTCGGAGAGAACAACGACCTCATGGTCACGCTCTTCGGCTTCGCGATCCTGCTCGCCATCCCGGCCTTCGCCGGTCTCGCCTCGCTCCTGCAGTGGCGCCTCGACAAGCGCAAGTACGCCCGCCTCGCCGCCGCCCGTCAGCGCAAGGCCACCAGCGACAAGCGCCTCGGCTGGTAGCAGCCGCCGCCGGGTCCGCCCGGTGACACCACGCAGCACCCGACGCCCGGTCCCGCCGGGCGTCCGTCGTTCCCGGGGCGTCCGCATCGGGCCGTGGCGTGACGGGCGCGTCAACGTCCCACGGCTCCCCCGTTCGTGGGGTACGCTCGCGCCGGTCGATCGGGTGCGCCGCCGCGCGCCCAGAAGGGACGGGCATGGCCTACTTGGTCACCGGGGCAACGGGGTTCATCGGGCGTCATCTCGTGGCGACGCTGCTGGAGAAGCGCGAGGGCGACATCCACCTCGTCGTCCGCGACGCGTCACAGCCGAAGGTCGACCGCCTGATCGCCGGGTGGCCCGAGGGCGCCGCCGATCGCGTCAAGGTCGTCGTCGGCGATCTGGAGAGCCCGGCGATGGGCGTCGATCCGGCGTGGATCGACGAGCACCGGGGAGACGTCGAGCACGCCTTCCACCTCGCCGCGATCTACGACATGACCGCCTCGGCGGAGCGCAACGACACGCTGAACGTCGAGGGCACCCGCCACGCCGTCGAGCTCGCCAACGTGCTCGAGACCGGCTGCTTCCACCACGTCTCGTCCGTCGCCGTCGCCGGGGACTTCGAGGGCGTGTTCCGCGAGGACATGTTCGACGAGGGCCAGCCGCTGCCCGCGCCGTACCACCGCACGAAGTTCGAGTCCGAGCGGATCGCCCGCGGCGAGACGCTCGTCCCGTGGCGCGTCTACCGCCCCGCCATCGTCGTCGGGCACTCCGAGACCGGCGAGATGGACAAGATCGACGGGCCGTACTACACGTTCGGCCTGATCAAGGCGATGCGCAAGCTGCCGGGCTTCATCCCGCTGATGGCGCCGGACATGGGGGCGACGAACTTCGTGCCCGTGGACTACGTCGTCGACGCGATGGACCACATCGCCCACGAGCCCGGCCTCGACCAGCAGGCGTTCCACCTGACCGCCCCGCGCCCGCAGCCGCTCGTCGAGGTCATCAACCTCGTCGCCAAGGCCGCCCGGGCGCCGCGCCTGTCGCTGCGCCCGCCCGGCATGCCGCCGGTCGACGTCCACAAGGGCGTGCTCGGCGCCGCGCTGCGCGCCCCCGCCCTGGCCCCGCTGCGCCGCATCCTCCTCTCCCCCACCGGGATCCCGGACGAGGTCCTGCCGCACATGAGCTTCGTGCCCGTGTTCGACGCGCGCCGGGCCGAGCAGGCGCTCGTCGGCTCGGGCGTCACGCTGCCGCGCTTCAAGGAGTACGCCGCGGTCCTCTGGGACTTCTGGGAGCGCAACCTCGACCCGGCGCTGCACAACGACACGAAGCTCCGCGAGTCGATGGTCGGGCGTACCGTGCTGATCACCGGCGCGTCGTCGGGCATCGGCGAGGCCACCGCGCTGAAGGTCGCGCTCGCCGGCGGCACGCCGCTCCTGGTGGCCCGCACGCGGTCCAAGCTCGAGGCGCTCAAGCGCCAGATCGAGGCCCACGGCGGCACGGCGTACGTCTACCCCTGCGACCTCAACGACCTCGAGGCGATCGACGAGCTCGCCAGGACGGTGACGCGCGAGCACCGCGTCGACATCGTCATCAACAACGCCGGGCGCTCCATCCGCCGGTCGCTGAAGCTCAGCCTCAACCGCTTCCACGACTTCGAGCGGACGATGCAGCTGAACTACTTCGGCTGCATCCGCCTGATCATGGGCGTCGTGCCCCACATGGTCGAGCACGGCGGCGGGCACGTCGTGAACATCAGCTCGATCGGTGCGCAGACCTGGCCGCCGCGGTTCTCCGCCTACGTCGCGTCGAAGACGGCGCTGGACGCCTGGACCCGCATCGTCGCCGCCGAGATGCTCGGCGCGAAGGTCACGTTCACGACGATCCACATGCCGCTGGTGCGCACGCCGATGATCGCGCCGACGAAGCTCTACGACCGCGTCCCGACGATCACCCCGGTCGAGGCCGCCGACCTCGTCGCCAAGGCCATGATCGACCGGCCCAAGCAGATCAACACGCTGCTGGGCACCGCCGGCGAGGTCCTCTACGCCGTCGCGCCGCGGGTCTCCGACGTCATCCTGAACATGGGCTACCGCGTGTTCCCCGACTCCGCGGCCGCCCGCGGCGCGGAGAACCCGGACGAGCGGACCGGCGTCGAGATGCGCGTGCTGGCCGCGCTGACCCGCGGGATGCACTGGTAGGGCCCGCGGAGGGCCGCTCCCGGGCGGCCCTCGGTCCTGCGAGCGCCGCACGACGGCGGGCGATCGCCGTCAGGAGCGCAGCGTGCGCAGCAGGGCCCCGGTGAAGGCCGCCATCCGCTCCGGCGGATAGGCCTCGGGGTCGGCGATCATCAGCCGCGCGGCGTCCTCACCGAGGGTGACGATCGCCCGCGCGGCGAGCTCGTCCTCGACGCCCTCGAGCCCTCCCCGCTCGACGGTGATCCAGCGGATCACGGGCTGGACGATCGCGCGGATCGCCCGTCGCGACTCCTCCGTGCGCTCGCGCAGGGTCGACGGCGCACCGTCCGAGGGCAGGAGCGCCAGGCGCCAGGTCCCGGGGTCCGCGAGCACCATCTCGCCGAAGGTCCGTGCCGCCTCGACGATCAACCCGTCGATGTCGGCACGGTCCGGCCGCACCCCGGTACCGGTCAGGACGGCCTGCACCTGCTCGATCGCCCGCTGCTGGGTGCGCTCCAGGAGCGCCTCCAGCAGGCCCTGCAGGTTGCCGAACTGCGCGTAGACGACGGTCCGCGCGATCGTGGCCTCGCGGGCCACCCGGTCGATCGAGACGGCGGCGTAGCCCTCGCGGAGCACCAGGTCGGAGGTCACGTCGAGCAGCTGGGCGCGCCGGGCCTCCGGGGCCATCCGTCGAGTCGTCGCCGCCATCGCCCCCCAGCCTGCCAGATCCCGGCTAGGCGACGACCTCGGCCCGGCGGTCCGGTGCACCGCGGTACAGCGCGGGTTCGCCGGCGATGCCGCACCAGCGCCAGACGCGGGCGCTCATCCGGTTCATCAGTCCCGCATCGGCGGCCAGCGCCCGCATCTCGCCGAAGTACGAGGCCATGATCCGCCGCGAGGCGGGGCCCTTCCAGAACGCCTCCGCGAAGACCTCGTCCGGGATCCCCAGCCGACGGGCCAGCGAGCGGGGCGGGGTCATGATCTCCTCGGCCGCCGTCCGCATGATCACGGGGAACAGCAGCGAGAGCGCGAGGCGCTGGCCGCGGGGCAGGCGCGGGGCGCGCAGCTTGACGAACTCGTCCGCGAAGGAGATGTGGCGGGCCTCCTCGGCGATGTGGATCTCCATCGTGCGCAGGACCGCGGGCGGCAGGTGGCCGCCGTCGCGCAGCAGCGCCTTCTGGAAGTGGTCGATCGGCTCCTCGCCGGCGAGGATCGCGACCATCAGGAGCACCGGGCGGGTCGCGAGCGCGCCGGCCAGCCACGGGGACACCCGACGAAGGCGCCTGCGCATGCCGGGGACCTCGACGTCGGTGCGGTTGACGAGCTCCATGAACATCTGGATGTGGTTGCACTCCTCCGTCATCTCGTGCATGCAGTACCGGAACTCCGGCGACCGGTGCGGGAGGGCGAAGGCGTACTGCATGAGCCCGCGGATCAGCATGCTCTCGAAGGCCGCGCCGACCTTCATCGTGTTCATCATGCGCGCCTTGCCGATCTCGATCCGGCGATCCAGCGGCTGCGCCTGGTACCACGCCGTCGCACCGAGGGGGTCGGCGGTGGCGGAGAGGATCCACCGCGGGTCGTCCTGGTCGATCGCGAGCTCGGGCGAGTCCCAGGCGATGTCCTCGTAGGGGTCGAAGTGCACGTGCACGGACCCCTCGGAGAGCGTGGCCAGCATGGCCTCGTAGGCCTCGGAGCGGTCGGGGGTCAGCGTCGAAGACGACATGGCGGATCTCCAGCGGGGGCGCGCGGCGATCGCCGCGCGGATGTACACGTCTGCACATAGCCTACGGCAGATGTTCACTCCTGTACATCCCGGGGCCCGCGGAACGACGAAGGGCCGCTGGAGAGCGGCCCTTCGTGGCGCGTCGGCCGCCGGCGCGGCGGGCGTCCGGGGTCCTACACGGCGACGCGGGAGGCGAGACCGTCCGTGAGCAGCTGGATCGCGGCGGTGAAGAGGTCGGACGCCTCGCGGTCCCCGAGCTCCTCGCGACCGCCGCGGGTGATCGGCGCGTCCTCGGCCCCGCCGGCGGAGACCTGCTCGAGCGACTGGAGCGTCTCGGACCACTCGGCGTCCAGGCGCGCGGCGCCACGGAGCTGCCAGATGAGCGAGGGGACGAAGCCGACGCGGTCCTCCTCGGAGATGCCGGCCTCGGCCAGCGGACGGGCGAGGGCCTCGAGCCACTGAACGATGCCCGGGCGGCTCAGCGCGCGACCGTGGAGGTGGTCGGCGAGACCGGGGACCGAGAGGAAGACCTCGTAGCTGCGCTGGGCGAGCTCGGCGATCTGCTCCTGCCAGGTGTCCTCGCCCGAGTGGTGGTCCATGCCACCGAGGGCGGCCTCGAGGACGTCGTCCACCAGGGTGTCCTTGCCCGCGACGTGTCGGTAGGCGGCCATGGTCGAGACGCCGAGCTCCTCGGCCAGGCGTCGCATGGAGAGGGAATCGAGTCCGTCGCGACGGGCGATCGTGATCGCTGCGTCCACGACGAGGGTGCGGCTCAGGCGCTCGGCCTGGGGCGCACGCGGGGCGGGAGTGGTTGACTGCGAAACCGAATCGTCGAGCACCCGATGCAGCGTACCGATTCGCGCCCGTTCGTTCGCCGTACGCAGCGACGCGCCAGACGTTCGTACGACGTCGACACGGTGTTCGCCCGTTGGACACTGACGATGCGGGCCCGTCGGTGGACTCCATGTTCCAGCGCCGACCGCGTCCAGGGTGCGCGGTCGGACGTGGTCGAGTCTGTTCGGTCCCCTACTCCTGGTCCGCTTCCTTGGCGCGGGCCGCGTGCAGCTCCATGAGTCCGCGCTGCAGTCCGCGCGGGTTCTCGGGGTCCTGCGGGCGCACGCGGTGCCAGTCGTCGTCGGCGCCGAGCTCCCAGGAGCCGTCCTCGTCGTGGAAGGCGCGGTCGAGCGCGTCCAGCAGCTCGTCGCGGGCCGACTCGTCGTCCACCGGGATCACGAGCTCCACGCGGTTGTCGAGGTTGCGCTCCATGATGTCGGCGGAGCCCATCAGCGCGATGCGCTCCTCGCCGCGCTGGAAGGCGTAGATGCGCGAGTGCTCGAGGAAGCGCCCGAGGACCGAGCGCACCCGGATCGTCTCCGACAGGCCGGGGACCCCGACGCGCAGGCAGCAGATGCCGCGCACGTTGATGTCGATCGGGACGCCGGCCTGCGAGGCGCGGTAGAGCGCGTGGATCGAGGCGCGGTCCACCAGCGCGTTCATCTTCAGCTGGATCCGCGTCTCCTGCCCGGCCCGGTGCGCCTCGACGGTCCGGTCGATCTGCTCCAGCAGCCCGTCCCGCAGGCTGTTCGGCGCGACGAGCGCCTTGCGGAAGCGGCCGGGCTTCGCGAACCCGGTCAGCTGGTTGAAGAGGTCCGCGACGTCCTGCCCGAGGACCTGGTCCCGGGTGAAGATGCCGAAGTCGGTGTAGAGGTTCGCCGTCTTGGCGTGGTAGTTGCCCGTGCCGATGTGCAGGTAGTGGCGCACCTTCTCGCCCTCGCGGCGGACGACGAGGATGACCTTCGCGTGGGTCTTCAGCGCGGGGTGGCCGTAGACGACGTGGACGCCCGTGTCCTCGAGGACGCGGGCCCACTTGATGTTCGCCTGCTCGTCGAAGCGCGCCTTCAGCTCGACCAGCGCGACGGTCTGCTTGCCCTTCTCCGACGCACGGACGAGGGCCGGCAGCAGCGTCGAGTCCGCGTTGGTGCGGTAGACGGTCATCTTGATCGCGAGGACGTCCTTGTCCGCCGCGGCCTGGTCGAGGAACCGCTCGACCGACGTGTGGAAGCTGTCGTACGGGTGGTGGACGAGCACCGGTCCACGGCGCATGGCGGCGAAGACGTCGGCGGTCTGGTCGTCGCCCTCGCGCAGCCGCGGGTGCGTGACCGCGCGCCACGGGTCGTCCAGGAGCTCGTTGTGGCCGGGGACCTTGACGAGCTGCCAGAGCGCGGTGAGGTCGAGCAGGCCGGGCAGGTCGTAGACCTGGCGCTCCTCGACGCCGAGCTGCTCGACGATCTCGGTGCGCAGCGCCTCCGAGACGCGGGCGTCGAGCTCGACGCGGACGATCTCGCCGAAGCGGCGGTTTCGCAGCTCGGCCTCGAGCGCGCGCTTGACGTCGTCGGCGTCGTCGGAGATCTCGAAGTCCGCGTCGCGGGTGACCCGGAACATGCCGCGGTCGAGGATCTCCATGCCCGGGAAGAGCTGGTCGAGGTGCGCCTCGACGATCTCCTCCAGCGGCACGAAGACGCGCTCGTCGGCGGGGATCGGGGTCCCCTCCTCGCTCACCGTGGCGTCCGGGGAGGCGACCTCCTCGAGCCGGTCGACGACCTCCGTCGGCAGCTTGATGCGGGCGAAGACCGTCTGCCGGGTGTCCGGGTCGCGGACCAGGACGCCGAGGTTCAGCGAGAGGTTCGAGATGTAGGGGAACGGCCGGCCCAGACCGACGGCCAGCGGCGTCAGGACGGGGTAGATCCGGTTCTCGAAGCGCGTCTTGACGACGGCCTGCTGATCCGGCGTGAGCTCGTCGTGCCGGGCGATGCGGATGCCGTGCTCGCGCAGCGCCGGGAGGATGTCGCGGTCGACCGTGCGGGCGTGCTCCTGGACGAGCGGGTCGAGCTTGGCCCGCAGCTCGTCGAGGACCTGGTCGGCCGTCCGGCCGTCGGCCCCACGACGCCGGTTCTCGGCCCAGACCTTCGCGTGCAGGCCGGCCACGCGGATCATGAAGAACTCGTCGAGGTTCGAGGCGAAGATCGCGGCGAACTTGGCCCGCTCGAGCAGGCGGGTCGTCGGGTCCTGCGCCAGCTCGAGGACGCGGCGGTCGAAGTCGACCCACGAGAGCTCGCGGTTGACGAAGAACTCGGGTGCCGTGGGGTCCGGGACCGGCGGGACGCCGACGGCCGTGCCACCTGGATCCGTCGGGGCGTCGGGGCTGTCGGGGGCGTGGTCGTCGAGCATGGAGGGTCTCGCAGCCTACGGTCGGTCGGGGACGCCCAGGTCAACGTCCGGTGAACGCGGCGTGAACGGCGGGGTGCCGGGCGCCACGGGCCGTTCGGCCAGCGCGTACTCGAGTCGCGGACGGTACCCCTCGCGCTCCAGCTCCTGCCACAGGACGAGGAAGCGCCCGTGGAGGAGCGCGCGCCGGGCGCGCAGGTACGTCTGGAGGGTGACCAGGCCGCGGTGCTCGTCGGCGTGCGGCAGGTCGACCGCCAGGTCCGGTGCCAGGTCCACGGCCTCGGGGTCGACGCGCTCGAGCAGCGCCGCCGCGTCGGCCTCGCGCCGGTCGTCGGCGACGCGCCGCACCCGCGGCAGGGCGACGTCGCAGTCGTGGATCTCGCCGATCAGGTCCTGCAGGTCGCGCGTGCGCTTGGCGGCCGTGCGGGCGTAGGGCCCGAAGCAGGACGCGGCCGTGACCTCGAGGACGTAGCGCAGGCGCTTGGCGGCGATCCGCATGTCGTGCAGCGCCTCGACCTCGGTGACGTCGAGCGCCGCCGGGATGAAGCCGCAGAGCTCGTCGAGCCGCAGACGGACGATCCGCTCGGCGTTGTCCGCCAGGGGGGCGGACGGGTCGAGGCCCTTGACGCGGCCGGCCTTCATGCCTGCCCCTCCGGTCGGCCGGGGACGTCCTGCGCGGCGGATCCGGGGTCGGCCGCGCCCACGGCGCCGGCCCGGTCGGCCGCGTCGGCCACGCCCGACGGGTCGGCCGCGTCGGCCGCACCCACTGCGTCGGCCGCGGACCCGTCCCCCACGCCGTCCTCCGGGGAGCCGCCCTCGACCGGGTCGCCGCCGGCGTCCGGCGCCACCTCGTCGTCCGCCCCGGACCCGTCGTCCTCCCCCGTCCCGCGCAGGGCGTCGGGAACCGCGTCCTCGGCGGCGCGGACGAGCACCTCGATGCGCTCGCGCAGGGTGGCGGGGTCCAGGCGCTCGAGCGCCGCGGCCAGGACGACGTTGCCGGCCTCCTGGTCCTCGCGCACGACGCCCATGAAGCCCTCGATCCCGGGGCGATCGGCCTCTGGCAGCGTCGCGGCGAAGCGGTCGAGGCCCTCGAGCTGGACGTCGGGGTCGCGGCGGGCGCCCAGGGCGTCGGCGAGCGCCTTGACCTCGCGGAGCGTCCGCTTGAGCTCCGCGGGCGGGAAGCACGGCGCGTAGATCTCGAGCACGGCTCGCAGGCGGCGGGTCGCCACCCGCATGCCGTGGACCCGCTCGATGTGCCCCGTGTCGAGGACGCCGGCCGCCTGGGCGACGAGCTCGTCGGCGCGGACGCGGACCGTCGCGGCGGCGGCGAGCCCGTAGGGCGTGTCGGCCCGCAGGCCGGGGATCGGCAGGGCCTTGACCACCCCGTGAGCGTATCCGCCGTCCGCGCGGGGATGCGACCGTCCGGTGAACCTCGCGGGGCGTCCCCGTCCGGCTACTCCCAGCGGAAGGTGGCCGCGGCGGCGGTCATGGAGACCACCGCCCACAGCCCGAGCACGATCAGGTGCTCGAAGGGCACGTGGCCGCCGTCCTGCAGGACCTCGCGCAGGCCCGAGGAGAGCGCGCCGCTGGGCAGCAGCTCGAACGCGCCGGCCGCGCCGCCCAGCTCCGAGAGCGGGAACATGATGCCCCCGAAGACGAGCAGGACGAACCAGAGGACGTTCGCCAGCGCGAGGGTCGTCATCGCCCGCAGCGCGCCGGCGATCAGGAACGCCAGGCCGCAGAACGCGGCGGTGCCGAAGGCCATGAGCAGCAGGACCGACAGGGGATCGCCGCGCGGCTCCCACCCGAGCGCCAGGCCGACGGCCACGAGCAGCACGACCTGCAGGGTCTCCACGACGAGGACCGCGCCCGTCTTGCCGAGCAGCAGGACCCCCCGCGGCAGCGCGGTCGCGCCGAGGCGCTTGAGCACCCCGTACTGCCGGTCGAAGCCGGTGGCGATCGCCTGCCCCGTGAAGGAGGCGGACATGATCGCCAGGGCCAGGACGCCGGGGACGAAGAAGTCCGCGCGACGGCCGTCGACGGAGATGAAGGAGAGCTTCGTGCAGACGACGAGCAGACCGAGCGGCACGATGAGCGAGAGCAGCACCTGCTCGCCGTTGCGGAGCATGAGCTTGAGCTCCATCCAGACCTGCGCCCGGATCATCCGGCCGAGGCCGGCACGACCGGGGCGGGGCGTGAACTCGCCGGCGTCGGCGGCCGAGACGGGGGTCACGACGCTCACGCGCGGAGCTCCCGGCCGGTCAGCTCGAGGAAGACGTCCTCGAGGGTGCGCTGCTTGACCTGCAGTCCGCCGAGCAGGACGCCGTGCGCCGCGCACCACGTCGCGATGCCCGCCACGAGCTGCGGCGTGACCGGACCGACGACGAGGTAGGTGCCGGGCGCGGGCTCGCGGACGTCGCAGTCCTCCGGCAGCGCGCCGGTGAGCGCGGCGACGTCGAGGCCGGGGACCGCCTGGAACCGGACCTCGTGCTCGGACTGGCCGCGGATCAGCTCGTCGCAGGTGCCGGCGGCGATGACCTCGCCGTGGTCGACGATCACGACGTCGTCGGCCAGCCGCTCGGCCTCCTCCATGTCGTGCGTGGTCAGCACGATGGAGACGCCGTCGCGGCGCAGGGCCTCGACGATGCGCCAGGTCTCGTGGCGCGCCTGCGGGTCCAGGCCCGTCGTCGGCTCGTCGAGGAAGACCATCTCGGGACGTCCGACGAGCGCCATCGCCAGCGACAGCCGCTGCTGCTGGCCGCCGGAGAGCCGCCGGTACGGGGTCCGCTGCACGGACGCGAGGCCCAGGCGCTCGAGCAGCGCGTCGGGGTCCAGCGGGTCGGCGGCGTACGAGGCGACGAGCCGCAGCATCTCGCCGCAGCGGGCGGACTGGTAGACGCCGCCCTGCTGGAGCATCACGCCGATCCGGGGTCGCAGCTCGGCGTTGTCGGCCCGCGGGTCCAGCCCGAGCACGCGCACGGTGCCGCGGTCCGGACGGCGGAAGCCGATGCAGGTCTCGATCGTCGTGGTCTTGCCCGCGCCGTTGGGTCCGAGGAGCGCGAGGACCCGTGCGCGCTCCACGCGGAGCGAGACGCCGCCGACCGCCACGCGGTCGCCGTAGCGCTTGACGAGACCGTCGACGACCAGCGCGGGCCCGGCGACGGGGGCGTCGGGCGCCGGTGACGCCGGCGCCGTCGCCACGGGGGCGTCGACTTCAGGGGCTCGGGCGTGGCTGAGGCGCAACCCGACCATGATGCCCGATCGGTCCCCCGGGACGAGGCGTCCCCGGGGGTGAGGGGACCCTCACCCCGCCCGGCGCCGCGGCCGGCCCGCGGTGGCCCGGGGGTCGGCGGGGAACACGGGCGGGCCGGTCGGGCCGGGACGGCTCACGGATCGGCGAGGAACGTGGGCGGCGGGCTGCCCACGACCTCGATCGCGCCGGCGAACTCGGCCCGCAGCGCCGAGGACTCCCACTCCGCGCGGAGGAGACCGAAGATGTTCACGTCGAGGTGGTGGTCGCCGTGGCGGTGGTACCCGCGCAGCACGCCCTCGTGGCGCAGGCCCACGCCGACCAGCGCCCGGGTCGACCGCTCGTTCAGCGGGTTGGAGTACGAGCCGAACCGGTGCATGCCGAGCACCGCGAAGGCGAGGTGCTGGAGCAGCGCCTTGGACTCGCGGTTGGCGCCGGTGCCCCAGAAGTCGCGCCCGAACCACGTGCCGCAGACGCAGCGCCGGTCGCGTACGGAGAACTCGTAGAGGCCCGTCACGCCCGCCGGGCCGCGCTCGTGGTGGACCGCCAGCAGGTCGAGCTTCTCCCCCCGCAGCCGCTCGTTCTCGAGGCCGGCGAGGAACCGACGGGGCTGGGCGACGTCGGTGTAGGGCCCCCACGAGAACCACCGGGTGACCTCGGGGTCCGACGCCAGGCCGAGGAGCGCCTCGGCGTCGTCCTCCGTCGGGATCCGCAGGGACAGGGTCGGGCCGCGCAGCTCGAAGGGCATCGGCGGGCGAGCCTACCGGGGCGGTGGGGCGGGGTCGGCGGGCCTCCGCCCGGTCTTGACGCGTCCTTCACACCCGCGGGCCCGATCTCGATCCTGCCCGCACGGCGCCGGCCGCATCCTCGGTGCATGGCCACGACCCTCCCCTCCCCCGTCGACCACGACGACCCTCTCGAACGGCTGCGCGCGCTCCCCGCCGCGACGGACCGCCCCGCGGTGCCCGCCGTCCGCGCCCCCGAGCCGACCGCGCTGAGCCGCTCCGTGCCGCGCGGCCCGGCCGCCGACCGCGCGCCCGGCGAGCTCGACCTCGCGCACCGCGCCCGGCTCGCCGACCGCCTGCACGCCCTGGTCCTCGACGCCTCGCGGATGCGCGCGTGCGACACCCGACCCCAGCGCGCCCACCGCCTGCAGGTCCTCGCGGCCCGCGGCCGGCTCGCCGACCTCGAGCACGTCCTGCGCTCCGGCATCCCCGTGCGCCTCCGCGGCGAGCGGCTCGTGGAGCGCCTGGTCTCGGACGACGCGATCGGCGTCTACTGCCACGGGAACCCCCGGGCGATGCACGACGACGCCGACGCGGCCTGCGCGGCGCTGGGCGTGCTCACCGCGTTCCACTAGGAGCGCGGGGCGGCGGGCGGCGTCGCCTCAGGCCGCCGTCGACGCCGGCCCGGGGGCGACGTCGCGCGCCGGCCGCTCCCCGGTCGGCGTGGCGACCCGGCCGTGGGGGCCCGCCCGCAGCACGAGCACCTCGCCGTCGACGTGGGCGAGCAGCCAGCCGACGTCGTCCGCCGAGAGGCCGCCCTCCTCCGGGCCGCCGGCCGGCACGACGAGCCGGTCGTGGCGCTCCTGCTCGACGAGGCGCCGGATCGCGTGGCGCCGCGTGCGGCCCTGCACCACGCGGCCGTCGACCTGCACCCCCGCGCGGGTCAGGCGACGCTCCACGGCCTCCAGCAGGTCGAGCGCCCGCGATCCGGCGTCGGGCGAGGCGCGGTCCAGCGCCAGGCCGTAGGGCGTGGGCAGCAGCACCGCGGGGACGACGACGGCGTGGTCCGCCCGCCCCAGGCGGCCCGCGGCGTCGATCGCGGCGCACGGCAGGCCGTCGCCGGTGAGCGCGAGCAGGATGCGGCCCGGAGGCGTCGCCCGCCGCGCCCGTCGGCGGCTGGAGATCCACGCCACCACGCCGGCGCCGGCCGCTCCGCCGACGCCGAGCGTCAGCAGCACCGCGACGGCCTCCGCGGCGGGCGGGAGGGCGAGGAACGAGAAGGCGAGCAGGTCGGCGGTCATCGGTCGGTCAGGTCGTGGGGGTCGGGGGTCATCGGTCGCCCCGGTCCTGGGGGGCGAGGCGCTCCGGGCGGTCGCGGCGGTCGGAGACGACGCGGACGTCGACGCCGGGAAGACGCCGCCAGAGCAGCTCGGGCAGCGGGGCCCGGGCGCCGGTGAGGGCCGGTGGCAGCCACGCGGCCACGCGTCGCAGACCGGCCGGCGGTCTGGGAACGCCGACGAAGACGTACGTGCAGCCCCGGTCGCGGGCGACGCGGGCGGCGGCGACGGCCACCTCGTCGTCCTCGACGACCAGCAGCTCGACGCCGAGCAGCCCGCAGAGGCTGCGGAGGCCGCGCAGCCGGTCCTTCTCGGCCGCGGACGGCGAACGGCCGGGGCGCTGGACGTGGAGGACGTCGACGTGGGCGCGCAGCCGCCGCGCGGAGCGCCAGGCGCGCCGGAGGACGCGCTGCCCGCTGCCGTTGGCGGAGACGAGGACGAGGATCCGCTCGCGGACCGCGTCGACGACGTCGTCCCCCAGGCGCGGACCGTCGGCGTGCTCGCCGCGGGTCCCGACCGGTCCGCCGACGTCGTCCCGGACGCGCGGCGGCCTCGCGGAGAGCCGCCGGGCGCCGACCTCCTCGGCGACCTGCAGCAGCGCGGTCTCGCGCAGGGCGGTCAGGCGCTCGACCCGGAAGAAGTTGTTCAGCGCCGCCGGGACCCGCTCGACGGGGTAGATCTGCCCGTCGCGCAGCCGCTGCAGGAGGGCCTCGGGCGGCAGGTCGATGACCACGACGTCCTCCGCGTCGACGAGCACGCGGTCCGGGACGGTCTCGCGGACGCGGACCCCGGTGAGCTCCATGACCTGGTCGTTCAGCGACTCGAGGTGCTGGACGTTGACGGTCGAGAGGACGTCGATCCCGGCCGCGAGCGCCGCGTCGACGTCCTGCCAGCGCTTCTCGTGCTCCGTGCCCTGCGCGTTGGTGTGCGCGAGCTCGTCGATCAGGGCCAGCAGGCGACCGCCGCCCGGGTCCTCGCCCGCCCCCGCACGGGCCCGGGCGTCCCGGCCCCGCGCCAAGAGGCCGGGCAGGTCGAGCTCGTGCTGGACGATCCCGCGGCGCTCGAGCGTCCGGCGCGGCAGGACCTCGAGGCCCTCGACCTGCAGCGCCGTCTCGGCCCGGCCGTGGGCCTCGACGACCGCGACGACCGCGTCCCGGCCGGCGTCCCGGGCACGACGCAGGTCCTGCAGCGCCCGGTAGGTCTTGCCGACCCCGGGCGCCATCCCCAGGAGGACGGTGTGGCGTCCCCGGTCCGGCGACCTCCCGGGATCGGCCCCGGACGCGCGGGCGCCGGGGTCGGGACGGGCCGCTCGAGGCCCGCCGTCGCCCTGCACCGCGCCGCCGTCGCCCGGGGGTCCCACGAGCTACGCCCCCAGCAGCCCGTGGACGACGAGGTCGATGAGCTTGATGCCGACGAACGGGGCGACGATGCCACCGAGCCCGTAGACGAGCATGTTGCGCCGCAGCAGCGCGTTCGCACCGACCGGCCGGTACTGCACGCCGCGCAGGGCGATCGGCACCAGGAGCGGGATGACGACCGCGTTGAAGACGATCGCCGAGATGATCGCCGACTCCGGGGTCCCGAGGTCCATGATGTTGAGCTTGGAGAGCGGGCCCTCCGAATCCCCGGGGTTCACGAGCCAGACGCCGGCGAAGATGGCCGGGAGGATCGCGAAGTACTTCGCGATGTCGTTGGCGATCGAGAACGTCGTCAGCGCGCCGCGGGTGATGAGGAGCTGCTTGCCGACCTCGACGATCTCGATGAGCTTCGTCGGGTTCGAGTCGAGGTCGACCATGTTCCCGGCCTCGCGGGCGGCCTGGGTGCCCGTGTTCATCGCGACGCCGACGTCGGCCTGCGCGAGCGCCGGAGCGTCGTTCGTGCCGTCGCCGGTCATCGCGACGAGTCGCCCACCGGCCTGCTGCTCCCGGATCAGCGCGAGCTTGCGCTCCGGGGTCGCCTCGGCCAGGACGTCGTCGACGCCGGCCTCCGCGCCGATCTTCGCGGCGGTCAGGCGGTTGTCACCGGTGACCATGATCGTGCGGATGCCCATCGCGCGCAGGCGGTCGAAGCGCTCCTTCATCCCCGGCTTGACGATGTCCTTCAGGTAGACGACGCCCAGGACGCGGCCGTCCTCGGCGACGGCCAGCGGCGTGCCGCCCTCGCCCGCGACGTGGTCGAGCGTGGCCTGCAGGTCGTCGGGGATCGCCCCGCCGGCCTCCCGCACCCAGCTGACGAGCGAGTCGCCGGCGCCCTTGCGCAGCGAGCGGATCGTGCCGTCGAGCGCCTCGACGTCGACCCCGCTCATGCGGGTCTGTGCGGTGAACGGCACGAACTCCATGTGCCCCGCCGGATACGCGGCCTCGGCGAGACCGTGGTGCTCCTCGGCGAGCGCGACGATCGAGCGACCCTCGGGCGTCTCGTCCGACAGCGACGAGAACCGGGCGGCGGCCGCGAGCTCCTCGATCCCGACGCCGGGCATCGGCAGGAACTCCGTCGCCTGCCGGTTGCCGAGCGTGATCGTGCCCGTCTTGTCGAGCAGCAGCACGTCGACGTCGCCGGAGGCCTCGACCGCGCGACCCGACAGGGCCAGGACGTTGCGCCGGACGAGGCGGTCCATGCCCGCGATGCCGATCGCGGAGAGCAGCGCGCCGATCGTCGTCGGGATCAGCGCCACGAGGAGGGCGATCAACGTGGTCGCCGACACCGTCGAGCCGGAGAAGGTGACGAACGGCCGGAGCGTGACGACCACGATCAGGAAGACGATCGACAGCCCGGCGAGGAGGATGCCCAGCGCGACCTCGTTCGGGGTCTTGCGGCGGGCGGCGCCCTCGACCAGCGAGATCATCCGGTCCAGGAACGAGCCGCCCGGCTCCTGCGTGATCTCGACGAGGATGCGGTCGGAGAGGACGCGGGTGCCGCCGGTGACGGCGCTGCGGTCGCCGCCGGCCTCGCGGATGACCGGCGCGGACTCGCCGGTGATCGCGGACTCGTCGACGGAGGCGATGCCCTCGACGACGGTGCCGTCGCCGGGGATGACGTCGCCGGCGTCGACGACCACCACGTCGCCGGGGCGCAGGTCGCCGGCCGCCTTCTCCGAGCCGTCCTCCATGCGGGCGCTCGTCTCGGTGCGCATGGCGCGCAGCGCGTCGGCCTGCGCCTTGCCGCGGCCCTCGGCGAGCGCCTCGGCGACGTTGGCGAAGACGACCGTCAGCCAGAGCCAGAGCGCGACGACGAACGCGAACCACGCGGGCTGGGAGCCCGGGTCGGGCGGGACCGCATCAGTGGACGAGATGCCGGTGGCCTGCGCGATCCAGATCGCCGTCGTGACGACCGCGCCGAGCTCGACGACGAACATCACCGGGTTCCGGACCTGCACCCGCGGGTCGAGCTTGACGAGGCTCTGGACCAGGGCGGGTCGGAGGATGCTGGGGTCCAGCAGAGAGCGGTCCTGACGCTCGGTCATCGGGTGCCTTCGGTGGTGGTGTTGGAGGAGGAGGTCGTCGCGGGGCGCGTGGTGCCGGCCGCCGACCGCGGGACGGACGCGGTCGCGCCGCGCATGCCGTCCAGGGCGAGGTTCAGCTCCAGGACGTTCACGCCCGGCTCGCCGAGGACGCCCAGCCCGCGTCCGGCGGTGTGGTCGTCGATCGCGGTGAGGACCCGGTCCAGCGGGAGGCCGCGCACCTTCGCGACGCGCCTGGCCTGGATGCGGGCGTTGGCGCGGGAGATCTGCGGGTCGACGCCGGAGGCGGAGTCCGTCACCGCGTCGACGGGGATCCGGCCGACCGTCAGGTCGGGGTCGTAGGGCTTCTCGAGCGCGAGGTAGGCGGCGACGTTCGCGTCGATGGCCTCCTTCGTGTCCTTGCCGTTGGGGCCGAGGTTCGAGAAGGCCGTCGCGTCCGGGGCGTAGCCCGTGACGGACGGTCGCGACTGGAAGTACCGCGGCTCGGCGACGAGGACCGGCTCGCCGTCGGCGTCGAGCCTCGGCTTCCCGTCGGCGCCGACGGCGGCGCGCCGGAAGTCCTGGCCGATCAGCGAGGACCCGACGGCCCTGCCGTCGCGCTCGACGACGGAGCCGTCGGCGCGGTCCGGCATCGCCACCTGGCTGACGCCGGTGACGAGCAGGGGGTAGAGCACGCCGAGGAGGACCGTGAGGACCACGACGGCGAGGAGGGAGGTGATGGCGTCCTTGCGCATGCGCTCAGGCCCTTTCGGAGACGGCGGACGGAGGGGTCGGCGTGGCGGCCGACGGGGGCGCGAGGGCCCCGGGGATGCGCGGGCCGGGCATCAGTAGAGCCCGCCGGTCAGGGACTGCACGACGGGGCCGAGCAGGAAGGCCGGGAAGAACGTCAGGGCGCCGACGAGGACGATCACGCCGATCAGCAGGACCACGAAGGTCGGGCTGTCGGTGCGCAGCGTCCCCGGCCCGGCGGGTGCGGCCTTCTTCTTCACGAGCGACCCCGCGATCGCCAGGACGATCAGCATCGGGAAGAACCGGACGAACAGCATCGAGAGCCCGCCGAGCAGGTCGGCGAAGGTGATCCCGAACGCCCCGTCGTTGGTGCCGTCCGGCTGGACGTAGCCGGTGTAGCCGGCGAACGCCGAGCCGTTGTTGTTGCCCTGCGAGAGGTAGGCGTAGAAGGTCTCGGAGAACCCCTGGGGCCCACCGTTGTAGTTGGAGACCTTCCCGTGGTCGGTGCCCACGCCCAGGGCGGTGGTCGTCAGCACCGCCAGCGGCATGTACAGCGCGCCGAGCATCGCGAGCTTGATCTCGCGCGCCTCGATCTTCTTGCCGTGCAGCTCCGGCGTGCGGCCGACCATCAGCCCGCCGATGAAGACGGCGAGGATGATGAACAGCAGCATCCCGTAGAGGCCGGAGCCGACCCCGCCGAAGATCACCTCGGAGGTCCCCATGCCGACCATCGGGACGAGGCTGCCCAGCCCGGTGTAGGACTCCATCGAGCTGTTGACCGCGCCGGTGGAGGTGACCGTGGTGACGGTGTTGAAGAGGCCGGATCCCGCGGTCCCGAAGCGCTGCTCCTTGCCGACGAGGTTCCCGCCGGCGGAGCCGTCCGAGGACGAGGTGATGAGGCCCGCGGCGTGCTGCGCCGGGGAGCCGTGCTGCTCGGCGACGGTGACGACCACGGCCAGGGCGACGAACATCAGGGCCATCGCCCCGAAGACCGCCCAGCCCTGCCTGCGGCTGCCGACCATGCGGCCGTAGGTCGAGGTCAGCGAGGCCGGGATCGCCAGCACGAGCACCATCGAGAAGAGGTTCGAGAACGCCGTCGGGTTCTCGAACGGCATCGCGGAGTTGACGTTGAAGAAGCCGCCGCCGTTGGTGCCCAGGAGCTTGATCGCCTCCTGCGAGGCGACCGGGCCGCGGACCAGCGTCTGCGTCCCGCCGGCGAGGGTGGTCAGGTCGGTCGGGCCGCCGAGGGTCTGCAGCGCACCCTGCGTGACGAGGACGAGCGCCGCGAGGATCGAGATCGGCAGCAGGACGTAGACGACCGCGCGGACCAGATCGACCCAGAAGTTGCCGAGGCTGCCGCTGCGTCGATCGGCCGGGTCGGTGTTCCGCGCCGCGATGCCCCGCACCACGGCGATCAGGACGACGATGCCGACGGCGGCGGAGACGAAGTTCTGGACCGCCAGGCCCGCCATCTGCGAGACGTTCGTCAGCGTCGTCTCGCCGGCGTAGTACTGCCAGTTCGTGTTCGTGACGAACGACGAGGTGGTGCTGAAGGTGACGTCCCACGGCGCCGCGGAGGCTCCGACGTCGCCGGATCCCGCGGACGGGAGCGACCCCTGCAGCCGGAGCAGCAGGTAGAGGACGAGCCACGAGGCGAACGAGAAGAGCAGGACGCTCCGGGCGTAGGACTTCCAGTCCTGGCCGACCGGGCCGTACACGGGTGCCCCGTGCCCTGCCGAAGCTGTTCCCGGATCAGACCCGGGACGCACGGGGTGGGGCCCGATCTGCTTCACCTCGCGGCGGACCCGCACCAGGCGCAGGAGCAGGCGCTCCAGCGGTCCGGCGACGGGGCTCAGGAAGACCCGCTCACCGGCGAAGACCTTCGCCATGTACCCGCCGAGGAGCGGCGTGATGGCCACGACGACCGCGAGGAGCAGCGCGAGCTGCACCCAGGCCATCTAGAGCTCCTCCCCACGCAGCAGGGCGTACAGGAGGTACGCCCCGACGAGGAACGCGGCGAGCAGGCCGAGGACGGCTGAACCGCTCATGCGTGGTCCAGCCCTTCGATGAGGAGCAGCATCGCGGCGAAGAAGACGACCGCGATGCCGACGGCGAGGAGATCCATGTCTCCAGGGTGCGCCCGCCCCCGTCAACCCCGTGTGGGGGGTCGGGGCCCGAGCATCAAGAAGGTGTGAAGGCCCGGCGGAGCCCCGTCACGCAGCCGCGGGAGGACCACGGCGGCCGCCCCTCCTGCAGCCGTCGGGGGCGATCCACGACCGTCGTTCGCGCGGCGGCCCCCACGCCGTCATCCTGTCCGCATGACCGAGCTGCGCGCGGGACCCCTCACCGCCGTCTGGCGCCCCGACGTCGGCATGGTCGGCTCGTCCCTGACGCACGAGGGCGAGGAGCTGCTCGGCCAGCGCGGCGGCCTCGACGCCTACCGCGCGAAGGGCTCCGCGTTCGGGATCCCGCTGCTGGCGCCGTGGGCCAACCGGCTCTCCGGGCTGACCTACCCCAGCTCGCACGGCCAGGTGGTCCTCGACCCCGAACGCGTGAAGCTCGACGGGAACGGGCTGCCCAAGGACGGGGCGATGGCCGGCCGCGAGTGGGTCGTCGAGCACGAGTCCGGCGACTGGCTCGTCGCGTCGTTCGAGGCCGACGAGCCGGTCCTCGCCGTCTTCCCGTTCCCGCACGCGCTGCGCGTGTCGGTGCGCCTGTCGCCCGACACGATGGAGGTCACGACCTCGCTGACCGCCACCGGCGACGTCGCCGTCCCGCGGTGCTTCGGCTGGCACCCGCTGTTCACGCTCCCGGGCGTCGCGCGGGAGCACCTCGACGTGACGCTGCCGGTGGTGCGGGAGAGCACGCTCGACGACCGCGGCATCCCGACGGGGCGCGTGCACCCGCCGCACTGGACCGACGGGCCGCTCGGCGACCGCACGCTCGACGCGGAGTACCCCGTGATCGACGGCGCCTTCGTCCTGCGGGGCGGCGGCCGGCGCCTGACGGTCCGCTTCGGGTCGCCCGAGTTCCCGGTCGGCCACGCCTGGGCCCCCGAGGGCGAGTCGTTCGTGGCGTGGGAGCCGATGACGGCGCCGACCAACGCGCTCGTGACCGGCGACGGGCTCGAGTTCGTGGCCCCCGGTGCGACGACCTCCTCGACCTTCGTGGTCGAGGTCGTGGCGGATCGCCGCTAGCGGCGGGGACGCCGTCCACACCCGCCTGTGGACACCGTCCCGGACGGCCGCCCGACGCGTGGCCGGGCCGAAACCCCCGTGCCTAAGCGGATCGACCGTTCCGGTTGTAGGTTCTCGACCTATGGCCTCCGCCCCTGCAAGCACCTCCGAACCCAACCGCTGGGCCGTCCTCGGCCTGATCGCCGTCGCGCAGCTGATGGTCGTCCTCGACGCGACCATCGTGAACATCGCCCTGCCCTCCGCCCAGGGGGACCTGGGCTTCTCGACCGAGAACCGCCAGTGGGTCGTGACCGCCTACGCCCTGGCGTTCGGCAGCCTGCTGCTGATCGGCGGTCGGCTCGGCGACCTGTTCGGCCGCAAGTGGACCTTCATCGGCGGCCTGATCGGCTTCTCCGTCGCCTCGTTCATCGGCGGGCTCGCCCCGTCCTTCGGGGTCCTCGTCTTCGCCCGGGTGCTCCAGGGCGTCTTCGGCGCGCTGCTCGCCCCCGCGGCGCTCGGCCTCCTGACGGTCACCTTCGCCGACTCGCCCGACCGCCCGAAGGCGTTCGGCATCTTCGCCGCCGTCGCCACCGCCGGCGCGTCCGTCGGGCTGCTGCTCGGCGGCGTCCTGACCGACGCGCTCTCCTGGCGCTGGTGCCTCTACGTCAACCTCGTGATCGCCGTCCCGGCCGCCATCGTGGCGCTGCGGCTGCTCTCGGCCGAGCGCAACCCGCACCGGCCGCGCATCGACTGGGTCGGCACCGGGCTGGCGTGCACCGGCCTCTTCGCGCTCGTCTTCGGCTTCTCCGAGGCGGAGCGCAACTCGTGGAGCGCCACCACGACGATCGTCTCGCTGATCGCGGCGGTCCTCCTGCTCGCCGCCTTCGTCACCACCCAGCGGCGCGTGCCCAACCCGCTGCTGCCGCTCCACATCGTCCTGCACCGCGCCCGCGGCGGCGCGTACCTGTCGATCGTGGTCGCGGCGTCGGGCATGTTCGCCGTCTTCCTCTTCCTCACGTACTTCCTGCAGGAGAACCTCGGCTACTCGCCCCTGAAGACCGGCGTCGCGTTCCTGCCGATGACGGCGGCCATCTTCATCATGGCCCCGACGATCCAGACGAAGATCCTGCCGCGGGTGGGCGTCCGCCCGATCGTGATGACGGGCATGACGCTGGGCTTCCTGTCGATGCTGCTGTTCTTCACGCAGCTCGAGCCGTCCTCGACCTACGCCGCGAACGTCCTGCCGGGCCTGATCCTGCTGGGGATCGGCATGCCGTGCGTCTTCGCGCCGTCCTTCGCGACGGCGACCCTCGGCGTGGACCGCTCCGACGCCGGCGTGGCCTCCGCGATGGTCAACACGTCGCAGCAGGTCGGCGGCGCGGTCGGCACGGCCGTGCTGTCGACGATCTTCACCCAGGCGTCGCAGTCCTACCGGGAGACCCACGCGGCCACCGCGTCCCTGGCCTCCGACGCCGCGGTGCACGGCTACACCTCGGCGTTCACCTTCGCGACGGTGCTCTTCGCCGTCGGCTTCCTGATCGCCACGTTCGTCCTGCCGCGACGGCTGACCCCGCAGGGGCCGCCCGCGGAGCCCGTCGCCCGGGCGGTCGAGAGCCCCGCCTGAGCCCGCCCGGGGCTCAGACGACCCGGTCGACCAGGTCCGCCACCGAGTCGACGATCCGCGTGGGGACGTAGGGGAAGCGCCCCGCCGTCTCGCGCGTGGCGACGCCCGTGAGGACGAGGACCGTCTCGAGCCCCGCCTCCAGGCCCGACACGACGTCGGTGTCCATCCGGTCGCCGATCATCGCGGTCGTCTCGGAGTGCGCGTCGATGCGGTTGAGCGCCGAGCGCATCATGAGCGGGTTGGGCTTGCCGACGAAGTACGGCTCGACCCCCGTCGCGCGGCTGATCAGCGCGGCGACGGAGCCCGTCGCCGGCAGCGAGCCCTGCGGCGACGGCCCGATGTTGTCGGGGTTGGTCGCGATGAACCGGGCGCCCGCGTCGATCAGCCGGATCGCCTGCGTGATCCGCTCGAAGCTGTAGGTGCGGGTCTCCCCCAGCACCACGTAGTCGGGGTCGCGCTCGGTCAGCGTGTAGCCCGCGTCGTGCATCGCGGTGGTCAGGCCCGCCTCGCCGATCACGAACGCCGAGCCGCCGGGGCGCTGGTCGGCCAGGAAGTGCGCGGTGGCCAGCGCCGAGGTCCAGATCGCGGTCTCGGGGATCTGCAGGCCGCTGGCCTGCAGGCGGGCGGAGAGGTCGCGCTGCGTGTAGATCGAGTTGTTCGTCAGCACGAGGAACGGCCGACCGAGCTCCTGCAGGCGCTCCAGGAAGCGGTCGGCACCGGGCACCATCCGCTCCTCGTGGACGAGCACGCCGTCCATGTCCATGAGCCAGGAGGTGATCTCGCGCGTCGCCATCGACGGCCAGCGTAGCGGCGCCCGACCGCCGCGCCGGGGCGCGTGGACGGTCCGCGCGCCGGAGGCCGGTCACGCACGTCGTACGCCCGTCGGGCCGGACCCCACCCGCCCGGCACCGGCCGCGGGGTCGTGGTGGCATTCCGCGCCCACGTCCGTACCATGGTCGTGAATGACACCCCCCGTGGACGACGAGTCCTCCAGTCCTGAGCGTGCCGCCCCGCACGCCGACGACGATCCTCCTCGAGGTGCCGGGCGCGCCGTAGCGCGCGTCCTCCTCCGAGAGACCCTCCACCACGACGGGGTCCCGGTCCGATGACCGAGGTCCTCCTGATCCTCGTGGCGCTCGCACTGGTCGCCGCCTGCGGCGGCTTCGTCGCGGCCGAGTTCAGCCTCATCACCGTCGACCGCAACGCGGTCGACAAGCTCGCCGCCGACGGCGACCGGCGGGCCACGAGCGTCTCGAACGCGCTGCGCACCCTGTCGTCGCAGCTCTCCGGCGCGCAGCTGGGGATCACCGTCACGAACCTCGCGATCGGCTTCCTCGCCGAACCCGCGATCGCCCGGCTGGTCGACGGTCCGCTCGAGTCCCTCGGGCTCAGCGACACCGCGTCGAAGGGCGTGTCGGTGATCATCGCGCTGGTCCTCGCCACCTCGGTGACGATGGTCTTCGGCGAGCTGGTCCCGAAGAACCTCGCGATCTCCAGCCCGATCGCCACCGCCCGCGCCGTCGCCGGCTTCCAGCGCGGCTTCACGCACGGGATGGCCTGGCCCCTGCGCGTGCTGAACGGCTCCGCCAACTGGATCCTCCGCCGCATGGGGATCGAGCCGCAGGAGGAGCTGGCCTCCGCCCGCTCGGCCCAGGAGCTCTCCTCGCTCGTGCAGCGCTCCGCCGAGCAGGGCACGCTCGAGACCAACACGGCCACGTTGCTGCAGCGCTCGCTCGCGTTCGGCGAGCGACGCGCGGACGACGTGATGACGCCCCGCACGCGCATGAAGGCCATCGACGCGGACGAGTCCGTCGCCGCCGTCCTCGACCTCGCCCGCGAGACCGGGCACTCCCGCTTCCCCGTCGAGGTCGAGGACTCCGAGGAGATCGCCGGCATCGTCCACATCCGCCACGCCGTCGCCGTCGACTTCGACCGCCGCGGCGAGGTCCTCGTCGGCGACGTCATGGTCCCTCCGGTCGTCGTCCCCTCGTCGCTGGAGCTCGACCCCCTCATGACCGTGCTGCGCCAGGGCGGCCTGCAGATGGCCGTCGTCGTCGACGAGTTCGGCGGCGTCGACGGCATCGTGACGCTGGAGGACCTGATCGAGGAGATCGTCGGCGAGGTGCTCGACGAGCACGACGACCGCAGCTCCGTCGCGCGCCGTCAGGCCGACGGCTCGTGGCTCCTGCCCGCGCTCCTGCGCCCGGACGAGGCCGAGGAGATCATCGGCGTGCCCGTCCCGGAGGACGAGGACTACGAGACGCTCGGCGGCCTCGTCGCCCTGCACCTCGAGCGCATCCCGGACGTCGGCGACGTCGTCGACCTCGGCGTGCCCGACGAGGACGACCCGCACCACCGCGTGCTCTTCACCGTCAACACCATGGACGGCCTGCGGGTCGACGAGCTGCGGGTGGTCGTCGAGCACGTCGAGCGTCCCGGCGACGACGACGAGGAGGACGACCGATGAGCGACCTCGTCGGCGTCCTCATCGCGGTCGCGCTGCTCGGCTTCAACGCCTTCTTCGTCGGGGCGGAGTTCGCCCTGATCTCCGCCCGCCGGACCGAGATCGAGCCGCGGGCCGACGCGGGCTCCCGCGTCGCCAAGATCACGCTCGGGGCGATGGAGAACGTCTCCCTGATGATGGCCGGCGCGCAGCTGGGCATCACGATCTGCTCGCTCGGCCTGGGCTACATCGGCGAGCCCGCGATCGCGCACATCCTCGAGCCGGTCTTCGCGGACCTCGGGGTCTCGGAGTCGCTGCAGTACCCCATCTCGTTCGCCATCGCCCTGACCCTCGTGGTCTTCCTGCACGTCGTCGTGGGCGAGATGGTCCCGAAGAACATCGCGCTGGCCGGCCCCGACCGCGCGGCGCTCGTCCTGGGCCCGCCGCTCGTCCTGATCGTCCGCATCCTGCGGCCGTTCATCGCCGCACTGAACCGCGTCGCGAACATCACGCTGCGCAGCGTCGGCGTCACGCCGAAGGACGAGGTCACGAGCGCGTTCACCCGCGACGAGGTCGCCGACCTCGTCGAGGAGAGCCACCGCGAGGGCCTCCTGGAGCACGGCGAGGGCCGCCTGCTGCTCGACGCGCTGCAGTTCGAGGACCGCACCGCGCAGGCCGTGCTGCTGCCGATGGACGAGCTCGTGACGGTCTCGATCCGCACGACGCGTGCCGAGGTCGAGCGCCTGGCCGGCGAGACGGGCTACTCGCGCTTCCCGGTCGTGCTGGGCGACGGGTCGCTCTCGGGCTACCTGCACCTCAAGGACCTGCTGGCCGAGGACGACCGGGCCCGCGACGAGGTCGTCCCCGCGCGGGACCGGCGGACGCTCCCGACCGTCGGGGTGGGCGACCGCCTGCGGACGGTGCTGCAGACGATGCAGCGCTCCCGTGCGCACCTCGCCCGCGTCGTGGACGCGGAGGATCGCGCCCTGGGCGTCGTCGCGCTGGAGGACGTGCTCGAGGAGCTCGTCGGCGAGGTCCGCGACGAGAGCCGCCGGGCCGTCGGCTGAGGTCAGCCGACGAGGCGGTAGCCCACGCCCGTCTCGGTGCGGATCAGCCGCGCCCCGCGGGCGCCGGCGGGTTCGCCCTCCTCGCCCGGGATCGGGGCCTCGAGCTTGCGGCGCAGGTTGGCGATGTGCGTGCGCAGGGTCGCGGTGTCGTCGGCGTAGGCCGCGCCCCAGACCTCGAGCAGCAGCGCGCCGTGCGTCAGCAGCCGCCCGCGGTGACGGACCAGGGTACGCAGCAGCGCGAACTCGATCGGCGTCAGGCGCAGCTCCTCCCCCGCGCGCAGCACCCGGTGGTCGGCGAGATCGATCTCCAGGTCGCCGACCCGGAGGACCGCCTCGTCGACCGCCGGGGCGGCCCGGCGCAGCGCCGCCCGCAGCCGGGCGAGCAGCTCGTCGGGCCCGAACGGCTTGGTCACGTAGTCGTCGGCCCCGGCCTCGAGCGCCCGGACCTTCTCGGCCTCCTCGTCGACCGCCGAGAGCACGAGGATCGGGATCTGCGTCCACTCGCGCAGGCCCCGGCAGATCTCGACCCCGCTGCCGTCGGGCAGCATCAGGTCCACGATCGCCGCCTCCGGCGCGTGCAGCGCGGCGAGGTCGAGGGCCTCCTGCACGCCCCCCGCGGGCAACGCTTCGAAGCCCGCGTCGCGCAGCAGCACCCGCAGGGCCCGCACGATCTGCCGCTCGTCGTCGACGACCAGCACTGTGCGTCCACCCGCGCTCACGCCGGGCCCCCGCTCCGCCCGCGCGCCGGCGCGGCGTCGTCGGTCGCCGGCGGCAGCTCGAGCACGAACGCGGTGCCCTGCCCGGGGTAGCTCTCGGCGCGCAGCGCGCCGCCGTTGGCCTCGGCCAGGCCGCGGGCGATGGCCAGACCCAGGCCGCTGCCGGGACCGGCGGCCTCGTCGCCGCGACGGAACGGCAGGAAGAGCTCGTCGCGGTCGGCCGGCCCGAGGCCGGGACCGCCGTCGACGACCCGGACCACCGCGTGCCCGCGCCGGCTCGCGACCCGCACCAGGACGTCGGCGCGTCCCGTCCGGGGGTCGCGCCCGTGCACCAGGGCGTTCTCGACGAGGTTGGCGACGATCCGCGCGATCTGCGTGGGATCCACGCGCGCCCGGGGCGGCGGGTCCTCGGTCTCCAACCGGACCGCCCCGGCCTCGGGGTGCGTGCGGGCCATCTCGTCCAGCGCGTCCCGGACGACGTCGTCGAGCGGCACGTCGTCGGGCCGTGGCGCGGCGGCGCCGGCCTGGACGCGCGAGAGGTCCAGGAGCTTCGAGATCAGTCCGGCCAGGCGGTCGCTGCCCTCGACGATCCCGGCGGCGAGCTCGTCGCGCTCGGCGGACGAGACGGACGAGGAGCGCAGCGCCGCGGCGGCCACCGAGATCTGGGTCAGCGGGGTGCGCAGGTCGTGCCCGACCGTCCGCAGCAGCGTGGTCGCGACCTCGTTGGCCCGTCGGAGCCCGGCGGCCTGGACGGCCTCCTCGGCCAGCCGCTCCCGCTCGACCGCGGCGGCGACGGCGGCGGCCAGCGCCGGAGCCGTCCGCTCGCGCAGCTCCGCCTCGGTGGCGGGCGGCAACGGCGCGTCCCACGAGAGCGCACCGACGGGGCCCGCCGGTCCCTCGAGCAGCAGGCCGCGGTCGCCCGGGGGCTCGTCCCCCGGGAACCACGGGCGCAGCCCGACGGGGACCCCGAGGTGCTCGGCCAGCCGCGCGGCGGCGGCGTCGAGCGCGGCCCGCACCGGGCTGGCCAGGAGCACGGCCCGGGTCAGCGTCGCGACGAGGTCGGCCTCGCGCCGGGCCGCGTCCGCCCGGGCCGCGTCGCGCCGGCCCCGCTCGGCGATCCGCGCGGCCGCGACCGCCACGACCAGCAGCACGACCACGACGGCCCAGTGCCGGGAGTCGGCGAGCGCCAGCCGACCCGTCGGCGGCAGGAAGAACCAGTTGAAGGCCAGCACCGACAGCACCGCCGCACCGCTCGCGGCCACCGCGCCGTGGCGGGTGGCGACGAACAGCACCGGCAGCACGTAGAGGACGCCGAGCGAGACGACCGGCGCCTCGCCGTCGAGCGCCGCGATCGCCAGGCTCGCCACCGCGGCACCGGCGACCGCGACCCCTGCCGCGGCCAGGTGCCCCCGGCCGGGACCGCCCGCGTGGGCCCGGAAGACGGAGGGACCGCTCGGCGGTTCGACGGGGACGGGCGGCACGTCGCGCAGGCTACGGCGCGCGCCCGCCGGAAGCCCGCGCCCCGCTGGTGCCGTACCCGGCGCCCCGGTACGGTGGCCCGGTGCTCGCCCTCCTCTACGACGTGCACGGCAACCTCGCCGCGCTCGAGGCCGTGATCGACGACGCCGAGGCGGCCGGTGCCACGGCGTGGCTCGTCGGCGGTGACGTCAGCGCCTTCGGCCCCTGGCCCGTCGACGCGCTGCGACGGCTGCGGGGGCTTCAGGACGCCCGGTGGATCCGCGGCAACCACGAGCGCTGGGCCGTCGAGACCGCCGACGTCCCGGACGTCCCGCTCGCCCGCGGGGGCGTCGTCGCGGCCCGCGAGGCCCTGGGCCCCGCGACGGTCGCCGAGCTCTACGCCACGAGCCCGTGGCAGCGCGTCCCCGGCGGCGAGGCGTGGCACGCCTCGCCCCGCTCCGACGTCGACGGCTTCGGGGCCGAGCCCTCCGACGACGACGCCGGCCTGCTGGAGCAGCGCACCCCCGACCTGCTCGTCGTCGGCCACACGCACGTGCAGCTGCGCCGCGAGGTCGTCCGCACCGACGGCGGCACCACCACCGTCGTCAACCCCGGCAGCGTCGGCCTGCCGTTCGACGGCGACCCGCGCGCGGCCTACGGCCTGCTCGACGACGACGGGGCGGTCGAGCTGCGACGGGTGGAGTACGACGCCGAGCGCGCCGTCGCCGAGCAGGCCGCCCGCTGGGGCGACGCCGCGTGGGCCCGGGCCGTCGCCGAGACCTACCGCACCGGCCGGCCGTCCTCCATCACCGCACGGATCGAGAACCCCTCGTGAGCGCGCCCGACCAGCCCGCCGCCGGGGACGGGGAGCCCGTCGACGACCGCATCGCGCTCGTCGCGTCCGTCGGCCCCCTGGACCCGGTCGTGGCGCTGCTGCGCGAGCTGCTGCACGTGGCCTCCGCCGTCCGGGCGACCGCGGTGGTCCCGGCCACCGGGGCCGAGGAGCCCGCCGTGGTCGACGTCGCGCGCCTGGCCCCGATCGAGGTGGCCCGCGGGGACGAGGTCGTGCACCTCGCCCACTCCGGCCCGCTCGACGTCGTGCTGCCGACGCTCTTCCCGTTCAAGGACCTGCCGGTCTTCGACGCCGATCCCGAGACCGGCGACGTCGCGGCGCCGCTGGGCGGCGTGGAGCACCGGGCGATCGGGGTCGCGGAGACCGCGGCCCAGCTGCCGGCCGGCAGCGTCCTGCAGCTGGCGTGGGACACGACCCGGCCCGGCGTGGCCTTCTCGATCACCGCGCAGTCGCCCGACGCCGGCGAGCCGATCGTCCTCGGGGTCGGGGACCAGGTCTTCCCGATGCCCACCGGCTGGCCGGACGTGCCCACCCTGGCCTGAGGGCCGCGCCGGCGCGGCGGGTGCGGGCCCCGGGGCCGGCCGGCGTCCCTCGGGGCGGGTGCGGGCGCGGGGCCCGACCGGGGTCGGTCGGGACGTCCCGACCGGGAGGCACCGGCCGACGGGCCTGTGCCATCATGCCCTGTCTATGGCTCGACCCTCCACGAAGCCGGCCCGTGGCCGGCGCTCCCCGAAGGGCGGTCCCCGCCGGACCCCCAAGCTCACCAAGGAGCAGGTCGCGCAGATCGATCACCTGCACGTCGACGCGCTCCGCGCGCTCGTCACGGAGAAGGGCAAGATCCGCTCGCGCCGCGCGACCGGTCTCAACGCCCGCGACCAGGCCCACGCCGCTCGCGCCGTCAAGCAGGCCCGCGAGCTCGCGCTGCTGCCCTACCCGCACCCCCGCATGATCTCCATGCCGGGCCGCGAGGACCGCGGCGAGGACAAGCCCGAGCGTGGCGGCCGCGGCCGCCGCGACGACCGCTAGGTCCAGCGCCTTCGAGCGGCCCCGCCGCTCAGCAGCACCCGAACGCCCGGCACCTCGTGCCGGGCGTTCGTCGTTCCGGGCCCTCCCCGCCGCCACCCGTCCAGAGGGGGTGAACACCGATCCCCCGCGGACCATGGGCGTCAGTAGGGTGATGCGCCGATGTCGCGAACGGGCCGTCAGACACGAGAGCGCATGACCACGCGCACGGCCAAGGACGCGGGTCCCCCGCCGGCCGACGCGGGCACGAGCGTCAAGCGCCCGCGTCAACCCGAGGGACGGGGGTCGCTCCGCGAGCGGCTGCGCTACCGCTTCGACAACAGCATGTCGCGCGGCCCGTCGGCGCTCGTCGGGTGGCTCGCGGTCGTCACGCTCGTCCTGATCGTCGTCTTCAGCCTCATCGTGCTGGTGACGCAGATCGCGCCGTCGACCGACGACGGCGACCGCCCGGGCGTCCGTCAACAGCTCTTCAACAGCCTGATGCACGCCCTGGACCCGGGCACGGTAGCGGGCGACACCGGGTCGTGGCGGTTCCTGCTGACGATGCTCGCGCTCACGATCGCGGGCCTGTTCGTCGTCAGCGCCCTGATCGGCGTCATCGCCACCGCCATCGACACGCGTCTGATGGAGCTCCGCCGCGGCCGCTCCCGGGTGCTCGAGCAGGACCACACGCTGATCCTCGGCTGGTCCGACGCCGTGATGACGATCCTCCGCGAGCTCTCGATCGCCAACGAGAGCCGCAAGCGGCCCGCGGTCGTGATCCTCGCCCCGCGCGACAAGGTCGAGATGGAGGAGGAGATCCGCGAGCGCGCCGGCGATCTGCGCGGCACCCGCGTCATCTGTCGCACCGGGTCGCCGATCGACGTGACCGACCTGCGGATCGGCAGCCACGAGGACGCCCGGTCGATCATCGTCCTCTCCCCCGACGGCGAGGAGCCCGACAGCGAGGTCATCAAGACGCTGCTGGCCCTCACCCACCTGCCGCGGTCCGGCGACCGGCCGCTGCACGTCGTCGTCGAGATCGAGGACCCCGCGTCGCTCGAGGCCGCGCGCATGGTCGCCGGCACCGGCGTGGTCATCGTCAACAAGCGCGAGACCGTCGCCCGCCTGATCGTGCAGACCTCGCGCCAGTCCGGTGCGGCGATGGTCTACACGGAGCTCTTCGACTTCGAGGGCGACGAGATCTACTTCCACGACGAGCCGCGCCTGTCCGCCGGGACCTACGGCGACACGCTGCTGGGCTACGAGTCCTGCTCCGTCATCGGCTTCGCGGAGGAGGACGGAACCGTCCGCCTGAACCCGCCGATGGACACCCCGCTCGACGGCCGCACGCTCGTCGTGATCGCCGAGGACGACTCCGCGCTCGTCGGCGCCCCCGCCGCGGCGGGCCGGGTCGACGACGCGGCCGTGGTCGCCGCGCCCGTGCGGCCCGAGCCGCCGTCCCGGATCCTCGTCCTGGGCTGGAACGAGCGCGCCCCCAGCGTCGTGCGCGAGCTCGACGAGTACGCGTCGCCGAACTCGCGACTGTCGATCGTCTCGGAGTTCGGCGACCCCGTCGTCCCCGAGCTCCAGAACCTCGCCGTCGACGTGCGCTCCGGCCGGACGACGGACCGCGCCACGCTCGAGGGGCTGGACGTCGTCGCCCACGACCAGGTCATCGTCCTCTGCTACTCCGACGACCTCGACATCCAGCGTGCCGACGCCCGCACGCTCGTCACCCTGCTGCACCTGCGGGAGCTCGCCGTCGCGGACGAGCACGGCCGCAAGCCGGCGATCGTCAGCGAGATGCTCGACGACCGCAACCGCGCCCTCGCCCAGGTCGCGGAGGTCGACGACGTGATCGTGTCGGACGAGATCCTCAGCCTGATCCTCGCCCAGATCTCCGAGGAGGCCCGACTGGACGCCGTCTTCACCGACCTGCTGGACGCGGACGGCTCCGAGATCTACCTCCGGCCCGCCGGGGACTACGTCGCCCTGGGCGGCGAGGTCAGCTACGCGACCGTCGTCGACGCCGCCCGCCGCCGGGGCGAGACCGCGATCGGCTACCGCGACGCGAGCGAGGCCCGCAACGCCGAGCTGGCCTACGGCGTGCGGGTCAACCCGCCGAAGTCGCTCGTCCTCTCCCCCGACGCCGCGGACCGCGTCGTCGTCCTGGCCGAGGACTGACCCCCGGCCCCGTACCGCCGGGCCCGTACCGCCGGGCCGCGCGTCGGGCCTGCCTACACTCGAAGGGTGAGCATCGAGCGCGGGTTCTCCGACTCCGAGCCTGTGGGACGGCAGGCCCGCGCGCGGGCGGACCGCCGCGACCAGCACGTCGGCCTGCTCGGGCACGGCACGCTGGCCTGCCCGGAGTGCGACGCCCCGGTCTCCCCCGGCCCCGGGCCCCGGTCGCCCGCCCAGCCGCTGATGTGCCCGGTCTGCGCCCACGACGGCCGGCTGCGCGACTTCCTCTCGATGCGCACCCCGGTGCGCCCCGCGCGCGTCGAGGTCCGCCTCGTCCACGCGCGGCCACGCGCGTCGCGACGCTGAGACGGGCCGTCGCCCGACGACGCCCGCCCGGGCGGCCGGTCGTAGGCTGGGACCCATGACCGGGACCGATCCGACCATGCGCGAGCGGATGCTCGCGGGCGAGCAGTACATCGCCGACGACCCCGACCTGCACGCCGCGGCGATCGCGGCGCAGCGCCTCGCCCACGAGCTGAACGCCACGGACCCGGGTGACGCCGACGCCCGCCGGGCGCTCCTGGAGCGGCTGCTCGGCGGGATCGGCGAGGAGACCGAGATCCGCTCGCCGTTCTTCGTCGACTACGGCGCGCACACGACGGTCGGCGCGCGCACGTTCGTCAACTACGGCCTGATGTGCCTCGACGTCGCCCGGGTGACCATCGGCGACGACGTGCAGATCGGCCCGAACGTGCAGCTCCTGACCCCGACGCACCCGGTGGCGCCGGAGCCGCGGCGGCAGAAGTGGGAGGCGGCCCGACCGATCACGATCGGCGACAACGTCTGGCTCGGCGGCGGCGTGGTCGTCTGCCCGGGCGTGACGATCGGCGAGAACACGGTCGTCGGCGCCGGATCCGTCGTCACCCGCGACCTGCCCGCGAACGTCGTGGCGGTCGGCAACCCCGCCCGGGTCCTGCGGTCCGTCGAGGACTAGGCGGGCGGCACGTCGACCGGCGCGAACCGCGGGACGGTCCGGCCGTCGACGGTCACGGTCTCCAGCCACATCGTCCGCGGGCGGACCCAGGTGCCGTGCTCGCCGTAGAGCTGGCGGTAGACGACGAGGCGCTCCTCGGTCTCGCTGTGGCGCGCCTCGAACAGCACCTCGTACTCCGGCCCCTTGTAGTGCCGGTACCGGCCCGGGGCGACGGGCGCCCCGTCGTCCGGGGCCCCGGTCGACCCGCCCTCGGCCGGCACGCTCAGGCCGTCGTCTTGACGAGCTGCTGGTCGGGATCGATCCCCCACCGCCGGGCGGCCTGCAGCTCCGGGGTCCCGATCGCCCACGCGTCGGGCAGCTCGGCGTCGCCCTCGAACACCGGGGAGGCACCCTTCAGCGCCATCGACCCGGAGTTGTCGCCCAGGTGCGTGATCCGCTCGATCTCGGTCGGGGAGAGGCGGATCTCGGCGGGCAGCGCGGCCAGCTCGAGCTTCTTGCCGCCGATCGGCTTGGGCGCGACGTCGACGCTGCCCGGCAGCTCCTGGATCAGCGTCGGCACGACGCACGCGACGGCCGGCTGGGCGAGCGCCCACTGCGCGGCGGTCTGCATCGGGGTCAGGCCGCGGGCCTTGCCGACCGTCGCGACCTTGTCGACGATCGAGAGGCCGCGCTCGACCCAGCCGTCGGGCCGGTACCGCCGGTGGTCGTGGTCGCCCATCGGCGTGTCGGCCCGCAGGTCGCCCCAGAAGATGCCGCCGTAGTCGACCACGCGGGTGAGGACGTCGACCTCGTGCTGCTCGCAGGACTCGAGCACCAGGCGGCCCGGCCACGGCTCGAGCGGGCCGAGGATGAGCATCGCCCAGTCGATGCGATCGCCGAAGCGGTCGAGGCAGGCGAGGATGTCGAGGGTGAAGCCGTTGGCCGGCCCCGGCGCGACGCCGATCGCGCTCGTGAGCCCGTCGTCCTTCAGCGCCTGCATCGCGTCCCAGACGACCTCGGACGTGTAGCCGACGTGGTCGGGGTTGTGGAGCATCAGCAGGTCGAACCGGTCGGTCCCGCAGCGCTCGAGGCTGGCCTCCGTCGCGCGACGGAGGTAGTCCGCGTAGCCGTCGGGGCCGCGCAGGCCGGGGTCGGTGAAGCGCGGGAAGCCCTTCGCGCCGCGGCGCTCCCCGTCGACGAAGTCGTGGCCGACCGCGCCGACGATCCGCACGTCGGAGCGCTTCTCCCCCTCGATCGCCCGGGCGACGAGACGATCCGCCTCGCCGGTGCCGTAGACGTCGGCCGTGACGATCGTGCGCAGCCGGCCCTCGGGTCGCAGCAGCTCCACGAGCTCGTCCGCGGACAGCTCCTGCCCGTAGTGCATGAACCGCCCGCCGCTCCAGGCGCCGAGCGCCGCGTGTCCCAAGTCGACCATGCCGTCAGGGTACGACGCGCGGGAGGGGCGGGGTCGCCGGGCCGCCCGGGGTCGCGGTCCGACGCGTCGGTCGGGACGTGCCAGACGGATCGCCCCGGCCGGGACGCACCTGGCTGCCGGTTGCCGAGGGGCTCGACTCCCGCCGAGCGGCGGGCCATGATGGCCGCGTGTCCGTCCTCGCGTCCCTGCTGACCCACCCGCTCGTCGCCCAGGCGGGCTCCGGGTCGTCCGGGTTCTCGGGCGGCGGCGGAGGGGGCGGAGGGGGCGGGTTCTCCGGCGGATCGTCCGGCTCCTCGGGAGCGGGCGAGGGCGACGGCACGGTCGGGCTGATCATCATCGTGCTCGTCCTGCTCTTCGTCGTCGGCGGCGCGGTCCTGCGGTGGTGGACCGTGCAGAGGCGTCGCCAGGCCCAGCGGGCGCGCGACCGCGAGGCGCGCGCCGGAGCCGTGGTGGCGGCCGAGGACGACCCGGACTTCGACGCCGACGGGCTCGTCGCGACCGCCACCGACCTCGTCGTGACCGTGCAGACCGCGTGGGACGCCCGCGACCGCGAGGCGCTGGGCCGGCTGATCGGCGGCGACCTGCTCGACGAGTGGGTACGGCGCCTCGACGACTTCGACGAGAAGAAGTGGCACAACCGCGTCGTCCTGACCGGCGAGCCGGAGATCCGCCTCATCACCCTGGTCAACCGCCGCGAGGACGCCGACGACCGCGTCGTCTTCCACCTCACGCTCGAGATGGATGCGTGGGTCGACAGCCCGGAGGGCAAGAAGTACGCCACCGGCAAGAAGGGCCCCTCGACCACCCTCTCCGAGTACTGGACGATGGCCAAGCACCGCGACGAGTGGCGCCTCGTCTCGATCGAGGGCGACGTGGAGGGCGGCCACCACCTGACGTCGCGGAACATCCTCGACCCGGCGGAGGACCCCGAGCTGGCGGCCGCCTCCCGCACCGAGATCGCGACGGAGGACGCCCCCACCCACTCCGTCGCCGGCTTCGTCTCGACGAGCTTCCGTGACGACGCGCGCGCGGCGGCCCTGGACCTGGCGCTCGTCGACGACCGCTGGAGCCCCGACGTGCTGCGGATCGCGGTGGATCGCGCCGTCGCCGCATGGGCCGTCGCGGTGGACGGCCCCGACGACGACCTCGACCGCCTCGCGGACCCCGAGGCCGTGCGCTGGCTCCTGCACGGTCCCGACACGACGGGCAAGACCCGCACCGTCGTCCGCGGCCCCCAGGTCGACGACGTGACGATCATCGCCGTGACCGACGCCGGGGAGCGCGGCGAGATGGTCGTGCGGCTGCGGTACCGCGCCCGCTGGTACCGGGAGGATCGCGACACCGCCGCGGTCCTCTCCGGCGACAAGCGGACCGAGACGCGGCGCAGCAACTCGTGGACGTTCGCCCTGACCGACGACGCCGAGAACCCCTGGCGGCTCGTGCGGGTCGGCGGCTGAGCGGCACGGGGCGCCACCCCCCGAACGGGCGACGGGACACCGGGGAGCCCCGAACGGGCATGCTTCCGCCCATGCGCCGTATGCGGTACCTGGAGGCGGGCGACGCGATCCGCGGGTGGGGCGTGCTGCTCGTGGTCATCGGCCACAGCGGCACCACCGCCCTGCTCTACTCCCTGCTCAACGGCGATCCGGCCGAGCTGCTGCGGCGGCAGCAGACCCAGGACCTGGGGTTCGAGCGGCTCTTCGACAGCCGGCAGGCCGGCGCGGCGATCCTCGCCACACAGCTCGTCGTCTTCCTCTTCTTCGCCCTCTCGGCCTACCTGCTGGCGCGGCCGTACATCGCCGCGATGTTCGATGAGGACAGGCAGGCGCCGAAGCTGCGGACCTACGCCCGGCACCGCCTCGGCCGCGTCGTCCCGCTGTTCTGGACCGTCGTCCTGATCACGATCGCGCTGTTCGGGATCGACGGCTCGCGCAGCATCGACATCGCGGCGGTCTTCCTCTTCAGCCAGACGTGGACCGCGGCGCCGTTCAACCAGAACATCCTGCAGGCGTGGACGATGAACGTCGAGATGGCGTTCTACATCGCGCTGCCGGTCATCGCGGCGGCGTCCGCGTGGATCTACCTGCGCGGCGGCCGGTTCGCCGGCTGGTACGCCCTGCTGCCGATGACCGCGCTGGCCGTCTTCGCGTGGATCTTCGCCAACACCTGGTTGCCCGCCACGACCGTCCCGTCGCAGTCCGTCATCGGCGGCCTGCTGACCTTCATCCCCGGCATCCTCATCGCCGTCGCCGACGTCCGCTGGGGCGACCGCCTCGGCCGCTGGAGGCCCGCACCGCTCGTCGCGATCGGGCTCGTCGTCTTCGGCGTGCTGCTCGCGTTCAAGCAGTCGAGCCTGGCCGAGGGCGGCAGCGTCGGCGAGCGCAACATCATCACGATCGCCGCCGGCGCGATGCTCGCGGGCTTCGTCCTCTGGCAGCTCACGGGCCGGAAGACCTGGCCCTTCATGATGTGGCGGTTCCCGCGCTGGGTCGGCGAGCGGTCGTTCTCGATCTACCTCATGCACGGCATCGCGCTGTTTCAGCTGCAGTCCGTCGGCTCGGACCAGGACACCGTCGGCAAGCAGTTCCTCGTCCTCGTCCTCGCCGCCATCCCCGTCTCGATCTTCTACGGGGCGATCCTCTACGCCCTGGTCGAGCAGCCCTCGACCCGCCTGGCCCGCGGGGAGCGCCCGCTGTTCGGCGGCGGACCGGTCCGCCGGATCGGCTCCCGCGCCCCGACGGTCGGGACGACCCCGACCCCCGCGATGGCCGGCGCCGTGCCGCTGACCCCGACGGGGTCCGCACCGCCGGCGCCCGGGGCACCACCGGCGCCCGAGGTCCACGACACCTCCGGCACCCCGACCCCGGCCGGGACCGACCGGTGAGCGCCACCGCCGTCCCGCCGACCGCACCCGCCGACGCCGGCGGGCCGGCGACCCCACCCGAACGCCCCGCGTGGCGTCGCCCGTGGCTCGGCGGCGACGGGGCCCGCGGTCTCGGTGCGCTGCTCGTCTTCGTCTCGCACATCGCGACGGCCGAGATGACCTACCGCGGCGCCGGGTTCCCCGACCTGCCCGGCCGCGACCTCTACGACCTCTTCGGCGGCGAGGTCGGCTGGCGGACGTTCTTCGCGCCCGCACGTCTGGTCAACCTCTTCTTCGCCTTCTCCGCGTACCTGTTGGCCCGGCCGTTCATCGCCTGGGCGCTCGACCGGACCTCGCGGCCGGCGACGGGCAAGTTCTACGTCCGCCGGGTGCTGCGGATCATGCCCGCCTACTGGGTCGTCACCGCGCTGGTGCTGCTGTGGCTCGTCGTCCTGCGGGACGACCACGCGACGACGCCGGGAGAGATCGCCAAGACGATGCTGCTGCTCGACGGCGGCCTGCGCGACGCGGGGTTCCACCACACGTGGACGATCCCGATCGAGACGGCGTGGACCGTCCGCGTCGAGGTGCTCGGCTACGCGCTGCTGCCGCTGGTGGCGTGGGGCTGGTTCTGGGCGACCCGGCGCTGGGGCTTCCGCGGGCTGACCGGCGGGATCGTGGTGCTCCTGACCGTCACGCTCGCGGTCCGGCTGATCTCGAACCCCGCGCTCGCCGGCCCGGGGCTCCTGCAGTGGCTGTTCCTCCCGGGCCTCACCGTGGCCGTCGTCGAGGCGTACGACCCGCTGCGCGAGTGGATCGCCCGGCGGGGCCGCAAGGCGACCCTGTGGGCGCTGCTCATCTCGTTCCTGCTGCTCTGCGGCTCCGAGCCGGTCTCCGCGCGCCTGATCACCCACCTCGTCGAGAACCTCGGCCTCGTGCCGCTGCCGGCGAACGCGACCCAGGACGAGATCCTCGCCCGCGGCGCGGAGGTCTCCGGCGCGCTGCGCTGGGGTGCGGTCGTCGCGATCCCGATGCAGTTCGTCGGGGCCACCGGGATGCTCCTCTGCTTCATCGCGCTGGAGTGGCAGGGCGGGCGGCCGCCGCTCGGCCTGGACCGGAGGATCCCCCGGTGGTTCGGGGAGCGGTCCTACAGCTTCTACCTCGTCCACTTCGCGGTCCTCGGCCTGCTGATGCCGCACGTCCTGCCGGGCCAGAAGGGCTACCTCGGCCTGATCGGCCTGGGCCTCGCGGCGTTCGCGCTCTCGCTCGCCCTGACCGTCGTGCTGTTCCGGTACGTCGAGATGCCCGGCATGCTGCTGGCCTCCCGGCTGACCGGTCGCCGCCCCCCGGGCCCGCTCTCGGTCGCCCCCAGCCCGCAGGTCACGCAGGCGTGGCGCGGCGAGCTCGCGCCGGATCGGGCGGGGCCGGTGGCCGGCGAGCGTGAGGGAGGGCCGGCGCCGGGTGGCGGGTCGGTCGTGTCGGGTGATGCGTCCGCGGCGGGCGGTGCGTCCGCGGCGGGCGGTGTATCCGCGGCGGATGGGACGACGCCGCAGGATGGCCCGCCCTCCGATGGCGGGGAGCATCCGGCAGGCGGACGCGGGTAGGCCGTCGCCGGGTCGTCCCGTTCCGGAATCGCGTCGCCGGAGTGCGCGATCCAGGTACCGCGGCCGCCGCCCCCCACGGACGCCCGTCGCGTTCCGGAGTCACGTCGCCAGAGTGCGCGATCCGGGCAACGCGGGCCTGCCGCGTTCCCAGAACGCGAGCCGCCAGATCGCCGATCGGGAACACGACCCGGCCGCCACCCACCGCGCCTGCCGCGTTCCAAGAACGCGTGCCACCGGATCGCGAATCGGGAACACGACCCCGCCGAGAAGCCGCCCGCCACCCGCCACCCGCCGGCCCGGCCGTCGCCGCGCCGCGCCGAGCCGTCGCCGCGCCACGAGCCGCCGCCGTACCACGAGCCGCTCTTCGGCCCGGCCGCCCACCGGCCCCGCCCACCCGCCGACGACCACCGCCGCCCGCGCCCGGCCGCGCCCTCAGCTCCCCGGCGGCGTCCAGACCAGGAAGCCGTCGACCTCGGTCGGCTCGCCCGGCAGGTCGCAGCGGGCGTCCTGCGGACGTCCCGGGCCGATCGTCACCACGCGGCCGGCGGCCAGACCGCCGCGGAGGGCCTCGCAGTCCGCGACGAGGCGGCTGCCCGGGGCACCGTGCGCCCCGAGCGCCCACGCCGGGGTCGCACCGAGGGCCAGGACGACGTCGTCGGGCTCGGGCGGGCGGCCGGTCTCGAGCGTCGTCGCGTGGCGGTCCCAGAGGCCCGGGGTCGCGACCAGGACGAGCACCGCCGCGACGACGACGAGCCCCGCACCCACGCGGGGGCGGAACACCGGGGCCAGGACGCGGCCCGCGCGGCTCCCGGCGACGACCAGGACGACCAGGACGACGACCGCGATCAGGGCGGCGGTCAGGCCGTGCTCGATGGGCAGGCGGTCGAGGTCGACGAGCTCCCCCTCGGGGAGGTCCGCCGCGTAGCGCCGGGCGACCACGAGCTGCGCGACCGCGACGAGCGCCGCGGCCCCCGCCAGCGCCCGCGGCGCCCATGTGGGCCGGCCGGCGGCCAGGCGCGACAGCGTCGCCCAGCCCGCGACGGCCAGCAGGACCCAGCAGGGCATGAGGTACCGCGTGGCCCCGGCCGCCAGGGCGGGATCGGACGTCGTGCCGGTGCCCGGGGCGACGAACCACGCGAGGGCCCCGAGGACGCCGCAGACGGCGACGAGCCGCACGAGCCCGCCGCGGACGATCGCGAGCAGCCCGATCGCGAACAGCGGCAGGATCACCCACGCCAGGTCGAGGTAGGTCGTGCCGCCGACGCGCAGGACCTCGCCGGGGTGGTCGACGAACCGGCTCACGGTGGGGCGCAGGATCTCGGGCACCGGATCGCCGGAGGGGCTCGACAGCAGCGGCCAGGCGGGGTGGCCGTGCAGCAGCAGGTTGCGGGTCAGCCAGACGCCACCGCAGGCGCCGGCGACGACGACCGCGAGGCCCCACCACGGCACGGCCCGCAGGCGCCCGAGGAGCTCCCGGCGCGCGGGCCAGGCGAGAAGCAGGAACAGCAGGCCGCCGCACGCCGCCGTCGTCTTGACGCCCAGGGCGAGCAGCAGGCCGACGAGCCCGGTCAGGAGCCCGGCGACGTCGGCCGACACACGCGACCGCCCCCGTGCGGCCGCCTCCGCTCCCTCGGTCGCTTCCCCCGGCCCTGCGCCCGCCGACGCCGTCGCGGTCTCCGTCCCCCGGCCTGCCGCAGCGTGCAGCACGATCGTCGCCCCGCAGGCCATGATCGCCGCGCCCGCGAGGTCCGTCGAGACCTGGCTGGCCTGGGCGAGGAACGGCAGGGCCAGGGCGGTCGAGGCGACCGCGCCCCAGCCCGCGGCGGCCGTCCCGCCGAGCCGTCGCACCGACGTCCAGACCGCCAGCGCCACGACGCCGAGCGCCGTCGGGGTCACGAGCAGCGCGACCGCCGTCGAGCCGACGACGGTCATCAGCCAGCCGATCGTCAGCTCCGTGCCGACGGGGTAGGCCTCGACGGGGAGGCCCTCGACGACCCCGGGCAGGCTCGCGAGGTGGCCGTCGCCGATCCAGGCCGCGGGGACGGCCAGGTGGTAGAGCAGACCATCGAAGCCGATGACCGGCGCCGACAGGCTGACCGCGCAGAGCGCGACCACCCCGACCCCGACGACGGCCAGCAGCGTGCGGGTCGCCGGGTCCGGCGCCGCGGTCGGCGTCCCCCGCGGGACGAACCGCAGCACGAGCACCGTCAGCGCGAGCGCCGCCCCGGCGCCGACCGGCCCCGGGCCGACCCCGAGCGGCAGCAGCGTCGCCAGGCCGGAGACCTGCACGCCCAGCCACCACCAGACGACCGCGGCGAGCCCCCGCACCACGGGGTCGTCCGTGCGCAGCCGCGAGGCGAGCCGCCACGCCGCCGCCGCGAGGACCGCGACGACCAGCAGGCCGACGACGCTGTGCAGCACCCACACGCCGGGGGCCTACCGGCCGTCGGGCGGGTCGACCACGCGCGGTGCCGGCAGGAAGCGCCGGTCGGACTTGATCCCCGCCCGGTGCAACGTCAGCCGCACCCCGGTCCACAGGGTCAGGAGCGCGTAGACCGTCGCCGGCTTCAGCCGGATCGACGACGCGTCGTCGAAGTACTTCGTCGTGCACGCCGCCTCGGCGATCGTGAAGTCGAGGTGCGCCGCCTGGTAGAGGACCTCGGAGTCGAAGCTGAAACCGAGCGAGTTGCGCAGCCACGGCAGCTCCAGCAGCAGGCGGCGGCTGTAGGCGCGGTAGCCCGTGTGGCCGTCGGTGATGTGCGCGCCCATCAGCGTGTTCTGGATCCGCGTCAGACCCAGGTTGGCGAGCCACTTGTACCAGGGCATCCCGCCCTTGAGCGCGCTGCGCCGGTTGGGCAGCATCCGCGAGCCGAGGACGAGGTCCGCGTCGCCGGCGACGATCGGCGCGACCATGTCCGGGATCAGGTCCGGGGTGTACTGGCCGTCGGGGTGGAGCATCACGACGATGTCCGCGCCGCGCTGCAGGGCGTGGAGGTAGCACGTTTTCTGGTTGGCGCCGTAGCCCGCGTTGTGGGGGTGCCAGACCGTGGAGATCTTCAGTCGCTCGGCGACGGCGAGGGTGTCGTCGGTCGAGGAGTCGTCGACCAGCAGCAGCTCGTCGACGTAGTCCTTCGCGATGCCGCCGACGGTGGCCTCGAGCGTCAGCGCCGCGTTGTGCGCGGGCATCACGACGATCGTGCGGTGGTTCGGGTGGGCCTTGCTCATCGTGCGTGGCGATCGCTCGTGGGGGTGACGGCGGTGCGGACGGCCTCGAGGTAGATGCTCGCCCCGCGACCCTCCCGGGCCTCCCCCACCGCCGCGGCCGCCGCGACCGGCAGGAGGACGCCCGCCACCAGCGCGGTGTACGCCCGCCGCACCCCGGAGAGCGGGGCCTGCCGGGCGTCCGGCTGACGGATCGCATCGTAGAGGTCCCCCGCGTACGGCACCCGCCCCACGAGCCCGTGGAGGGCGCAGAACACCGACTGCCCGGCGCGCAGGTGGCCGCGCCGGCGGATCTCGAAGCCCTCGGCGCGCAGCCCCTCCTCCAGCGCCCGGGGCGTGAAGTGGACGAGGTGGCGCGGCTGGTCCCACGCGAGCCAGCGGTCGCCGAACGACCGCGCCTGGCGGCTGTCGGCGTTGGGGCACGCGAGCACGAGGACGCCGCCGGGCCGCAGCAGCCGGGCGGCCTCGCGGACCGCGGCGCGCGGCTCGGGCAGGTGCTCGATCACGTGCCAGAGCACGACAGCCGCCGCGCCGCCGTCGGGCCGCTCGAGCTCGTCGAGCGCGTCGTCGCGCAGGTCGGGCCGCGCGGTGGTGTCGGTGTCGCGCTCCAGTCCGATCGCCTCCCTGCCGCGGCGGTGCAGCGCGTCGAGCAGGTGCCCGTCGCCCGCGCCGACGTCGATGACCACGCCGTCCGGGGCGATCCGGTCGACGGTCCAGGCGGTGCTCCCGCGCGTGACCCGCAGGATCGCGTCGCCCGGACCGGAGAAGCGCCCGCCCTCCGGCCGGTACCAGTCGGCGTATGCGTGGTCGAGCTCGGCGGCGTCGGGCCAGGGCCAGGTGAGCTGCACCCCGCAGCCGCGGCAGCGGACGCGGCGGGCGCCGGTGGGGACCACGTCGTCGGTCGATCGGGCACACCACGGGCAGGCCGCGGGGCCGCTCCCGGGCGTGGGCGCCCCGTGGGCCGCGGAGGCCGGGGCGGCGGCGTGCTGGGGGGACGACGGCACGGCGCGGATCCTAGACCGCGGGGGCCCACCGCCCGCGCCCCGTCCCGCGGCGACCGGGGCGGGCGGTCGTCCGGCGTGCCCCGCCGAGCTCGGTGCGCCTCCGGGGCCCGGCACGGCCCGGGAGGCCCCCGTCCGGGCCCCGCGACGCCCCGCGCGCCCAAGACCCCGGCCGCGCGCCTCCGGCCACCGGCGTTTCCCGCAAGGTGCGGGAGGACCTCCGTCGCCCCCGCGCCGCGTGTGTCACCCTCGGCGACCGCCCGGGTGCCCGAGCACCCCGCCCGACCCCACCGCCGTGCCGCCCGCCGACGCCCACCGACCGACCGACCAGGAGCACCCCGTGGGTGCCCGTCCCGCCCGTTTGCAGGGACTTGCCGGGCCCGTTCCCGTCGCGTCCGGGACGGCCCCTAGCGTGGATCCCATGGTCTCCCACGCGATCGTCGACGCCCGCTCGATCACCGCGCACCACCCCCTGGGGACCTCCACCGGCCACGTCGTGGAGCTGCGCGGCCAGTGGGACCTGCTCGTCCGTCGCGCGCTCGACGTCTCGACCCTCGCGGTCGAGCTGGCCGCCCTCTCGGAGCCCGAGTTCCTCAGCCTCTGCGACTGGCTCCAGGACGCCGGCCGGGGCCTGCCGTTCCGGTTCCTCAGCGTCCACGCCCCGACGAAGCAGCTGGCGCTGCCCGAGGCCGACCTCGTCGAGCTGCTGCTCGCGCTGCCCCCGGTGGTCGACGCGATCGTCGTGCATCCCGACGTCCTGGAGCGCCCGGAGCGGTTCGCGGCGCTCGGGCGCACCCTGGTCATCGAGAACATGGACGGCCGCAAGGGCACCGGCCGCACCGCGGCGGAGCTCGAGCCGTACTTCGCCGCGCTCCCCGACGCCGGGTTCTGCCTCGACGTCCCGCACGCCGGCTCGATCGACCCGTCGATGGGCGTCGCCCACGACCTGCTCGACGCGTTCGGCGAGCGCCTGCGCCACGTACACGTCTCCTCCGTCGACGAGGACTGCCACCACCTGCCGCTGACGGCGGAGGACGAGGAGGCCTTCGGCCCCGTCCTGGCCCGCTGCCGCGACGTGCCGTGGATCCTCGAGGCGGACCTGCCGCGGCGCTGACGGGCACCGCCGCCCGGGCGCCGGAGGACCCCGGTGCCGCCGCCCGGTCCGCCGCCCGCGTGGCCGGGCCGACCGCCGCCCGGGGTGGGGTCGCCGTTGCAGCACCCCGTCGTGCCGGTTCCCGCCGGTAGCGTCCCCGGCGTGACGGACACCCCCCAGGACGCGCTGCTCGAGCTCGCGGCGCACTCCCGCAGCGGGTTCCCCCACCTCGTCGCCGCGCGCGACCGCACCGAGCGCGACCTCGACGACCTGCGCCGCCGCCTGTCGGACGTCCCCCGCGACGGGACGACGGCGGTGGTGATGATGGGCTCGTGGGGCCGACGTGAGCGGACCTCCGGGTCCGACGACGACTTCCTCGTGCTCGTCGACGGCGAGCGCCGCCCCGACGCCGAGCCGCAGCTGGAGCGCCTGGAGAGCCTGCTCGGCCTGGGCGAGGCCAAGCCCGGCACGCAGGGGATCTTCGGCCAGCAGGTGTTCGTCGGACCGATGGTCCGCCACATCGGCCTGCAGGACGACACGAACGCCAACCTGACCCAGCGGATGCTGCTGCTGTTGGAGTCGGTGCCGGTCGTCGGGCGCGAGTCCTACCGCCGCTCGCTGGAGCAGGTCGTCGACGGCTACCTGGCCGGACAGGCGAAGGACTACCGGCCCCCGCGGTTCCTCCTGAACGACCTGATCCGCTACTGGCGCACCATCTGCGTGGACTTCGCCGGCAAGGCGCGGGCGGAGGAGCAGAAGTGGGGCATGCGCAACGCGAAGCTGCGCCTGAACCGCAAGCTCCTCTTCGCGGGCGGGCTCGTCCCGGTGCTGCTCTGCCACCTGCAGCGCCAGGACGATCAGCGCGCGTTCCTCCTCGACGCGCTCCAGGCCCCGCCCACCGACCGCCTGGCCCACGCGTTCCTGCGCTACGACGCCGTCGACGAGGGGGTCCGGGCGCTCGGCGCCTACGACCGCTGGATCGGGCTGCTCGACGACGCCGAGACCCGCGCCCACCTGCGCGGCCTGACCCGCGAGGCGGCCGCGGAGGACCCGCGCTTCCGCGACGTCCGCCGCCTGGCCAAGGAGTTCGAGCAGGGCCTCCTCGCCCTGCTCTTCGAGACGCGCCTGAGCCCGCTCGCGCGCGAGTTCGTCGTCTTCTAGAGCACCGCCGCCGACCGACGAAGGATCGCCGACGGTGGTCCCCGGGTCAGGCGTCCCGGACGCCCGAGCCCGGTGCCCCGGTGTCGGCCGCGTAGCCGGGCAGGGCGTCGGCCGAGCGCTGCTTCAGCGACTCCGGGATGCGGTGCGAGATCAGCACCCGGTGCCCGGCCATCTGCCGGTACGCGAACGCGGTCAGCGGTCGGGGGACGGCACGGCCGACCGCGACGGCGGCCCGCAGGCCGGCCGGGTCCAGGTACCGGCCGAGCGCGTCGAGGACGTCGGCCCCGCTGAAGAGGCGCTCGCCGTCCCACAGGTGCCACGTCGCCAGACGGGTCTGCTCGTCGAGGTGGCCCAGGTGCTCGTCGCCGAGCGGGCCCTGGATGGCGGCGAGCCGCAGCGTCCCCGGCCGCGCCCGGCGGGCCAGCCCGACGACGCCCCAGACGCAGAACCGGCACTCGCGGTCGTAGAAGATCAGGGCGGGATCGGACACTCCCCCTTCATACCCGCTCCGGCGATCGGGACCGGTGCCACCGCGGTCGACGGATCGGGCCGGCGCGGGGGGCAGTCCGCGGATCAGGCCGTGCGGCGGCGTCCACGGATCGGGGCCGTGTGGCCGCGGTCCACCTACCGGGCCGGGGCGAGCGGCCGTCCACGATCCAGGTCTCGCCGGGCACCGTCCCGCGAGACCGCGATCGGGGTCGCCCGGGGACACCGATCCGCGTCTCGCCCCGGACGACGGGCCGAGACCCGGATCCGTGCCGACACGCCTGTCCGCCCCACCCCGCCCCGGCCCGGCCGACGAGCGGCCACCGCCGCCCCCCGCCCCGCCGACCAGCGACCACCCCGGCCCCGACCCGCCCACGGGACCGGTCCCCCCGATCGGCGACCTCCCCCGCGCGGATCCGACGTGCGGATCCGCGGGCGTCCGGCGCCTGATCCCGCAGAATGCTCACGACGTGATGAAAAACGCCGTCCCGGTTCTCGCGCCGGGGGACAGAATCCCGCGCGCTCCGCGCATACCCTCAATGCCATGGCCGAAGTGCGCGATTCCCAGAACCAGGTGGTGCGTGAGCACAAGACCATGTCGCGGGCGACGAGGTGGATCAACATCGTCGCCGTGACGGTCCCGTTCGTCGGGCTGCTCATCGCCGCCGTCCTGCTCTGGAACTCGGCGATCACCTGGTTCGACGTGGCGATGCTCGCCGGGATGTACCTCATCTCCGCGTTCGGCATCACGATCGGCTACCACCGGCTCCTGACCCACAACGCGGTACAGGCCAAGCCGTGGGTCCGCTACGCCTTCGTGATCGCGGGGTCCACCGCGATCGAGGGTCCCGCGCTGATCTGGGCGGCGGACCACCGCAAGCACCACGCCCACACCGACCAGGAGGGCGACCCGCACTCCCCGCACATCGGGGGCGGCGAGGGTCTCCGCGGCCTCTGGCACGCGCACGTCGGCTGGCTCTGGTCCACCGAGATCGAGCGCGGCTGGCCCCGCAAGCACACGCCGGACCTGCTGCGCGACAAGGGCCTCGTCCGCATCTCGAAGGCCTTCCCGATCATCGCGATCGTCGCACTGGCCATCCCGTTCTTCGCCGGCTGGGCCTACTACGGCAACGTCGCCGGCGGCCTGCAGACCTACATCTGGGCGGGCCTGGTGAAGGTCTTCCTGATCCACCACGTCACGTGGAGCATCAACTCCATCTGCCACTTCTCCGGCTACCGCCGCTTCGACGTGGACGACCACTCGCGCAACAACCCGGCGCTCGCCATCCTGAGCCTCGGCGAGTCCTGGCACCACAACCACCACGCGTTCCCGCGCTCGGCCTCCCACGGCATGCGCTGGTACGAGGTCGACCTCTCGGCCCTCGTCATCAAGGGCTTCGTCAAGGTCGGCCTGATGAGCAAGCCGGTCTACATCAGCCGCGAGAAGCAGGACGCCGCGCTGGTGGGCGCGCGCGCCGCCCAGAGTTCCGCGGTCGCCGCGGACTGACCTCCCCCGGACCGGCGCCTCCGGTCCCGCCCCGCCCGAAGGCCCGCGTCCCCGACGCGGGCCTTCGTCGTTCCGGGCGTCCGCCGCGACCCGGGCTTCGCCGGGTGTCCAAACGCCACACCGCCCGCGTGCCGTAGCGTCGTCGTATGTGTGGAATCGCCGCGGTCTATGCCCCGACCGACCACCGGGTCGACGCCGAGGCCGGGGTCCGGATGCTCTCCCGCCTGACCCACCGCGGGCCCGACGACATCGGCCAGGTGGCCGTCGGCGAGACGAGCTGGCTCGGGCACACGCGCCTCTCCATCGTCGACCTCGCCGGCGGGCGGCAGCCGCTGGGCGACCGCACCCTCTGGCTCGTCGGCAACGGCGAGGTCTACAACCACGACGACGTCCGTCAGACCCTCGACGGCGCGCTGTTCGACACCGCCTCCGACAACGAGGTCGCACTGCACCTGGTCGTCGAACGGGGCGTCGAGGCGCTCGCCGAGCTGCGCGGCATGTGGGCGATCTGCCTCGCCGGCCCGGAGAACCCCGATCCCGCGGGCAGGCCGGACTGGATCACGTTCCTCGCCGCACGCGACCCGATCGGCATCAAGCCGCTCTACTGGGCCCGGCGCGACGGCCAGGTCCGCTTCGCGTCGGAGATCCGCGCGTTCGACGAGGACTGGCGCTGGGCCGTCGAGACGTTCCCCCCGGGCTGCGCCTGGACGCCCGAGCACGGTCTCGTGCGGTTCGCCGACGCGGTGCCCACGGAGTCGATCCAGGTCCCGAAGCTGCCGGGCCCGAAGGAGCCCGGCGCGCCGATCCCCGAGGACATCCTCCGCTCGACCCGGGAGACGCTGGCCGACTCGGTCGACCGGCACATGATGGCCGACGTCGACGTCGGCGTCTTCCTCTCCGGCGGCCTGGACTCCAGCCTGATCGCGGCGCTGGCCCAGGACTTCCTGAAGGCCCGCGGCCGCACGCTGAAGACCTTCGCCGTGGGCACCGAGGGCTCCTCCGACATCCTCGCCGCGCGCGTCGTCGCCGAGCACCTCGGCACGGAGCACCACGAGGCGCTCTACACCGCGCAGGACGCCGCGGCCGCGCTCGACGACGTCATCCGGTCGATCGAGTCCTTCGACCCGTCGCTCGTCCGGTCGTCCGTGCCCAACTGGTTCCTCGCACGCCTGGCCGCCCAGCACGTCAAGGTCGTCCTGACCGGCGAGGGCGCCGACGAGCTCTACGCCGGCTACGACTACTACCACGACGACTTCGCGGAGCCCGAGGACCTCCACGGCGAGCTCGTCCGCACGATCCGCGGCCTGCACGACCTGAACCTCCAGCGCGCGGACCGCGTGACGATGGCCCACGGCCTGGAGGCGCGCGTACCGTTCCTGGACCGCGAGGTGATCGCCCAGGCGCTCTCGCTGGCCCCCGGCTGGAAGGCGTCGGATACGACGAAGCCCCAGCAGCTCGAGAAGCGCGTCCTGCGCCACGCGTTCGACGGCTGGCTGCCCGAGGCGATCCTCTGGCGTCCGAAGGAGCAGTTCGGCGACGGGTCCGGCGCCGCCGAGGTGCTCCAGGGCGCGCTCGAGAGCTCGATCACCCCGGAGGAGTTCGAGCTCGAGCGCACGATCGTCGATCCGCCGCTGCGCACCCACGAGGAGCTCGCCTACCACCGGATCTACGCCAAGCACCTCGGCGGCGTCCGGCCGGACAAGACGATGAGCCGCTTCGCGCGCAGCTGAGCGGTCGCCCGGCCGCCGCCGCGACCCACGGACCGGGGTGGGTCAGGTGATCAGCCGCTTGGTGCTCTGCCGGATCGCCAGGCGCCACATGACCAGCGCGAAGACGATCAGCGCGGCGAACCGGGCGACGTCGTGCCAGCCGTCGAAGCCGAACGCCGCGCCGCGGACGAGCTCGACGAGGTGGTGCAGCGGGTTGAGCTCCGACGCGATCTGGATGCCGCGGGGCAGCCCGTCGAGGGGGAAGAACGTCCCGGCGACGAGGAACAGGGGCGTGAGGATCAGCGACTGGTAGTACGAGAACGAGTCGATCGACCGCACGATCGCCGAGATCAGCAGGCCGAAGGACGCGAAGCCGAACGCGCACGGGAAGCAGAGCAGCGGGACGAGCAGCATCCCCCACGCCGGATCGAGGCCGAAGATCATGGCCACGAGCAGCGGGAAGCAGCCGTAGACCGACGCGCGGATCGCCATCCACAGCGCCTCGGCGGTGACGAGCTCCTCGACGTCGACCGGCGCGGCGAGGATCGCGTCGTAGGTGCGTTGGAACTCCCGCTTGACGAACGACCCGAACATCGCCGAGAACGCGCTGCCGAACAGCACCGAGGTCGCGACGGTGCCCGTGCCGACGTAGTCGACGTAGTCGTACCCGTCGATCTCGGAGACGATCGAGCCGAAGCCGAAGCCGAACGCGAGCAGGTAGATCGTCGGCTCGACGGTCGAGGAGAACGTCGAGCTCTTCCAGAACGAGAGCCAGTTGATGACCTCCCGCGTCATCACCCCCTCGATCGCCAGGCGCTCGAGGCGACCCAGGCGCCTGCGGGGACCGGCCGTCGCGGGCACCACGGCGCCGGCGGCCGCTCCGCCGTCGCGATCGGAGCCGGAGCCCGGCGGGGTCTCGGGGCCGGCGGACATCAGGCCACCTCCTCGCCGGTCAGCGCCACGAAGACGTCCTCCAGGTTGGCCGCGCGCTCGTGCCCGGCGTGGCCGGCGAGCGACCCGCCCAGGCCCTCCGCCCGGAGGATCGCGACGCTCGTCCCGGTGCGCCGGTGGTCGTGGCCGGCGTCCTGCGCCGCCGTCTCGACCGTCCGCAGGTGCTCCGGCGGACCGTAGACCTCCAGGACGGTGCGCCCCGCGTGCTCGAGGATCAGGTCCTTCGGCCGGCCGGTCGCGACCGCGCGTCCCTCGGCCATCACGGTGACGGTGTCGGCGAGGCGCTCGGCCTCCTCGATGTAGTGGGTGCTCATGAGGATCGACACCCCCTCGGAACGAAGGCGGTCGATCAGCGCCCACAGCTCCTGGCGCACCTGCGGATCGAGTCCCACCGTCGGTTCGTCGAGCAGCACGAGCCGCGGCCGGTGGACGAGCGCGCGGGCGATCAGCAGCCGCCGGCGCATGCCGCCCGACAGCGCGTCCACCTTCGTGTCGGCCCGCTCCGTCAGCGTCGCGATCTCGAGCGCCCGCCGGATCGCGTCCTCGCGCTCCGCCCGCGGGACGCGGTAGAGCCGGACGAACACGCGCAGGTTGTCGCGGACGGTGAGCGTGGTGTCGAGGTTGTCGAGCTGCGGCACGAGCCCCATCACGGCGCGCGCCTGCTTCGACTCCCCCGGCAGGGAGAACCCGAGCACGTCGATCGTCCCCTCGTCCGCGATCGACTGGGCGGTGAGCAGCCGCATGGTCGTGGACTTGCCGGCGCCGTTGGGGCCGAGGAGCCCGACGCAGGTGCCCTCGGGGACCTCGAGGTCGAGCCCGTCGACGGCCTGCACGGGCCCGAACGCCTTGCGGACGCCCTTGAGCGAGAGCGCGGATGGAGGAGGCACGCCGGAGAGGATGCCGGACGCGCCGGTCGTGGTCCCGTCGCCGGGTCAGCGGATGCCGACGATGGCGGCGGGGTGGGTGGGGAGCGCGGGACTGCGCCGCCCCGCGTCCCCCGGGTCAGCGGATGCCGACGACGGCGGCGGGGTGGGTGGGGAGCGCGGGACTGCGCCGCCCTGCGTCCCCCCGGGTCAGCGGATGCCGACGATGGCGGCGCAGTCCCAATTCCCCGCGCCCCGCCCGCCGTCCCACAGCTTCGCGGCGAGCCGGTCCTGCTCGGCCTTCGACGCCATGTAGGCCTGGGGCGTGCTGCCGCCGAGGCCCTTCCAGGTCGCGACCATGAACTGGTAGTAGCCCGACGCCCCGGCGCTGTTGGGCGTGAAGTTCTGTCCGCCGGACTCGCACTGCACGATCGACCACGGGATCGCCCAGCCGCCGCTCGCGGGCTTCGCGGCGCCGAGCGCCTTGGGCGACGACGACGGGGCGGTGAACTGGCGGGCCGCCTTCTCCTGCGCCGCGACGAGCTTCGCGAGGGTCTTCTCGGCGCCGCGGCGCTTCGCCCGGGCGTTCGAGAGCGCGGCGAGGCGGGCCTGGTGGGCGGCGGCGACGGACGCGCGCCGCTCGGCCAGGCCGGCCGTCATGGACGCCATCGCGTCGCGCTGCTGCGAGGCCACCGCGGCCTGCCGGGCCTGGGTCCGGCGCAGGGTGGCGAGGTCGTCCTCGTCCTTCTTGGCCTCGTTGCGCGAGTCGCGGACGAGGTCCACCAGGCGGGTGTCGCTCGACTGGATGCGGCGGAGGAAGTTCACGCGCTCCAGCAGGTCGGAGAACCCCTGCGAGCTGACCATGACCGAGACCACGTCGGGCTTGTCGGCGGTGTAGCGGGTGCGCAGCACGGCGGCGAGCTGGTCGCGGCCCTGCTCCAGCCTGCGGCGCAGGCGCACGAGGCGGGCGCGGGTCGCGCGCAGGTCCGTCGTGGTCGTCGCGAGGCGGCGCTGCGCGGTGTCGTACTCCTGCTGCACCTCGGCCAGCCGCGACTGGGCGGCGGCCAGCGCCCTGGTCGCCGAGTCCTCGAGCGCGCCGAGCTTCGCGGCCGTCGACGAGAGCGAGCGCTCGCGGGCCTTCTGCTGGTCGATCGTGCCCTGCAGCGCGGATGAGCTGGGCGCACCGGGCGCGACGCGGGGCACGACGGCGAGGAGCAGCAGGGCGAGGAGCAGGCCGCCGGCGAACACGCCGATGCGGCCCCGGAGGGCGGAGGGTACGAGCATGGGGATGGCGCGTCGGGGCGGCAGCCGGACGCGACCGTCGAAACTAGCCGCAGTCCGCCCCGCGGCCGAGCGCTGCACGCCATCCTGCGACCTCCGCACCGGTCCTCCGGCCCCGCGACCGACCGGTGGGTGTGGCCGCGGTCGCCGCCGGCCGGCCGTCGCGCGTCAGCCGCCGCGCACCCCGCGCCGGCGCAGCGCCAGCTCGAGGGCGAAGCGCGCGTCGGGGTCCTCCGGGTCGACCTCGAGCGTCTCCCGCAGGCGGGCCATCCGGTAGCGGACGGTCTGCGGGTGCAGGTGCAGCGCCTCGGCCATCCGCGGTCCATGGCCGCGATGGTCGAGCCAGGCGCGCAGGGTCTCGAGGTGCCGGGTGCGTCGCCCCGCGGGCAGGGCGTCGAGCGGACCGAGGACGCCCGAGGCCAGGTCGTCGGCGGCCTCCCCGTCGCCGTGGACGACGAGGTCGGTGAGGTGCCGGTCGGCGAGCACCGGGCCCTCCCCCACGTCGGCCACCCGCTCGGCGGCCACGAGCGCGGCCAGGGTCGCGGCGCGGCGGTGCGAGCGCCCGACCTCCTCCCACGCCACCGTCGGGCCGACGACGAGCCCGCCGCCGCGAACGGGCGCACCGGTCAGGCGGGCGAGCACCCCGGGCGCCGGGACGAGCCCGACGGCGACGCCCTCCACGACCGCGGCGACGATGCGCGGGTCGATGCGCAGCAGGTCGCCCGGACCGTCCGCGCCCGGCGCGACCACGACGGCGAGGCGGGCCGGCGGGGTCCAGCCGAGCTCGACCGCGGCGGCGTGCAGGTCGACGGGATCGCGGTCGGCGACGACGAGACGGACGAGGGTGTCGCGGGCGCGCTGGGTGGCCCCGGCGCGCAGGGACTGCTCGTGCGCCCAGCCGGTCACGGACAGCCCGGCGAGCCGGTGGATGTAGGCGAAGATCGCCTCCCCGAGCGGGACGAGGACGGCGGCGTCGGCCCCGTCCGCCCGCGCGGCGTCCGCGAAGCGGCGCCAGGCCACCCGCGCCCCCGTGCGGTACGCGGACTGCAGCGCGTCGAGGGTGCGCCCGGCCCGGACCTCCCCGCGTCCGAGCTCCTCGATCATCCGGTCGGTCTGCGACGCCCGGGACGGGTCCTCGACGAAGGCGACGAACTCGCCGAGGGAGAACTCCACGCCCCGACGGACGACGCGCCCGAACTCCCCGCCGAACGGTCGGCGGTAGGCGGGGACCTCGGCGCGGATGGCGACGAGGATCTCGTCGGCCACCGACGGGAGCACGGGCCGCAGCACCGCGCCGAGCTCGGCGGGCAGCGCCGCGATCCGCTCACGCACGTCCTCGGTGGCCTCCGGGGTCCCCATGCGGCGATCCTACGCGTGGGGTGATGAGCCCGCACGCGAAGACGGCGGACCCGAGGGCCCGCCGCCGGAGAACTTCATCGCGATGTGAGGAGGCCCCGGCCCGAGACGCCCGGGGCGGGGCCCGCCACCCCTGCTTTTAGAGCTGGACGATCACCGACTTCGTCTCCTGGTAGGCCGAGAGGACCTCCTCGCCCATCTCGCGGCCCCAGCCCGACTGCTTGTAGCCGCCGAAGGGCAGCGCTGCGTCGTAGATGTGGTACGTGTTCACGTGCACCGTGCCGGCCTTGATCCGCGCCGCCAGCTTGTGCGCGTTGCTCAGGTCCTTGGTCCAGATGCCGGCCGCCAGGCCGTAGACCGAGTCGTTGGCCTTGGCCGCCAGCTCGTCGACGTCCTGGAACGGCATCGCGACCACGACCGGCCCGAAGATCTCCTCGCGCACGATGCGTGCGTCGTCGGTGGTGTCGACGAGGACGGTCGGCTGCACGAAGTAGCCGGGACCGTCGATCGCGTTGCCGCCCGCGACGGCGCGGGAGCCCGCGTCGCTGCCGATCTTCAGGTAGCCGGTCACGCGGTCGAACTGCTCGGAGGAGACGAGCGGGCCCATCTCGGTGTCCGGCTGCAGGCCGTGGCCGACCTTGATGTTGTTGGCCGCGTCGCTGACGCCGGCGACGACCTCGTCGAACAGGTCGTTCTGGATGTAGAGGCGCGAGCCGGCCGTGCAGACCTCGCCCTGGTTGAAGAAGATGCCGTTCGCCGCGCCGGCGATGGCCGCGGGGACGTCGGCGTCGCCGAGGACGATGTTCGGGCTCTTGCCGCCGAGCTCGAGGGACACGCGCTTGAGGTTCGTCTTGCCCGCCGCCTGCGCGATGAGCTTGCCGACCTCGGTGGACCCGGTGAACGCGACCTTGTCGACGTCGTCGTGCTCGGCCAGCGCCGCGCCGGCGTCGCCGTAGCCCGTGATGACGTTCAGGACGCCCGGGGGGATCCCGGCCTCGAGGGCCAGCTCGCCGAGACGGATGGCCGAGAGCGGCGTCTGCTCGGCGGGCTTCAGGATGATCGTGCAGCCGGTGGCCAGCGCGGGGCCGACCTTCCACGCCGCCATCAGCAGCGGGAAGTTCCACGGGATGATCTGCGCGACGACGCCGACCGGCTCCTTCGTCGTGTAGGCGTGGAACTCGCCGCCCGGCAGGTAGGGGAGCGACGGGCGGACCGTGGAGCCGCGCAGCTTCGTGGCCCAGCCGCTCATGTACCAGAAGTTGTCGGCGGCGAGGGGGACGTCGGCGGCCGCGGCGACGGCCATCGCCTTGCCGTTGTCGAGGGAGTCGAGCTCGGCCAGCTGGTCGAGGTTCTCCATGATCAGGTCGCCGAGGCGGTGGATGACGCGGCCGCGCTCGGACGGGGTCATCGTCTTCCACGGACCGTCGAGCGCCTTGCGCGCGGCGCGGACGGCGCGGTCGACGTCCTCCTTCTTGCCGTGGGCGACCGAGGTCAGGACCTCGCCGGTACCGGGATCGATCGTCTCGAACGTGGCGCCGTCGGCGGCGTCGACGTGCTCGCCGTCGATGATCAGCTGCTTCGTCCCGGAGAGGAACTCGCGGGCGTGGGTCGCGGTGACGCTTACGGTGGCCATGGGTGCTCCGTGCTCGTGGTCGGTGGCGCGTGCGCGTCACCGAGGTCTTGTGGATCGACCGTACGCCCGCGCACGTTGCGTCCACGTTGCAACGAACGAGCGGCAAGGCGCCACGTTCGGGCCCCTCCGTGACGAACGTCGCATCTCGCGCGCGCTGCGTCCCGCCGGCCCTCCCCCGCCGCGCCCGGAGCCACCCCGGCCGTGCGACAAGTAGGACGTGGCACCTCCCGCTCCGGCACGGCATGATGTGCGCGTGAGCCAGATCGACCCGCGCACCCCCGTCCTCGTCGGCACCGGCCAGGTCTCCGACCGCCCGGCGAAGGGCGAGGCGACGACGCGGACGCCCCTGGACCTGATGGTCGAGGCGGCCCGCGCCGCCGCCGCCGACGCCGGCCCCGGTGGCGAGGCGCTGCTCGCGAAGACCGACAGCCTCGGGATCGTCGACATCTTCTGCTGGCCCGTCCCGGACCCCGGCGCCCTCGTGGCGCGGGAGCTGGGGATCGCGCCGCGCGAGACGGTCCGCACGGTCATCGGCGGCAACAGCCCCATCGCCCTGCTGGCCGACGCCGCGGGCCGGATCGCCGCGGGCGAGATGGACGTCGCGCTGCTCGGCGGCGGCGAGGTCGGCACCGCCTTCCGTGCCGCGCTGATGTCGGGCGGCTCGACGGGCTGGGAGGAGCAGCCCGAGGGCACCGCCCCCACGCGCGTGCTGGGCACGGACCGCCCGCCGTCCCACGACGCCGAGCTGGCCGCGGGCATCGCCTACCCGATCTCGTACTACCCCCTCTTCGAGCACCGTCTGCGCCACGCCGCCGGCCGGAGCACCGCCGAGCAGCGCGCGTGGATCGGCGAGTGGTGGGCGCGCTACAGCTCCATCGCGGTCGATCACCCGCAGGGCTGGGCCCAGGAGGCCATGACCGCCGAGCAGCTGGCGACGCCGGGGCCGAAGAACCGCCTGATCAGCGACCCCTACACGCGGCACATGAACGCGGACATCGGCGTGGACCAGGCCGCGATGCTGCTCCTGACGAGCGTCGAGGCCGCCGAGGCCGCCGGCATCCCGCGCGACCGCTGGGTCTTCGTGCACGGGACCGCGTCGGCGTCGGACCACTGGTTCGTCGGCGAGCGCGAGCACCTCGACCGCTCCCCCGCGATCGCCGCGAGCGGTCGGGCGCTGTTCGGGCACCGCGGCACGTCGGCCGACGAGATCGCCCTCGTCGACCTCTACTCCTGCTTCCCGTGCGCGGTGCAGGTCGGCGCGAACGAGCTCGGCTTCGTCGTCGACGACCCGCAGCGCCCGCTCACGGTCACGGGCGGCCTGGCGCTCTTCGGCGGCCCGGCGAACAACTACGTCACCCACTCGATCGCCACGCTCGCCGACCGCGCCCGGGAGCGCCCGGACGAGCTCGCCCTGGCCAGCGCCGTCGGCTGGTACCTGACCAAGCACGGCCTGGCGCTGCTCTCGGCGACGCCGCCCGAGAAGCCCTACGCCCACCACGACGTCCAGTCCGAGGTCGACGCGACCCCCACCCGCGAGATCGCGGACGCGCCGTCGGGCACGTGGACCGTCGAGACGTTCACCGCCGCCTACGACCGCGAGGGCACCGCGTCGGTGGGGTCCGTCGTCGCGCTGGACGCCGACGGCCGTCGCGCCTTCGGGCGCACCGAGGACCCGGAGGTGCTCGGCCGCCTGCTGGACGGCGACCCGATCGACGGCGCCGTCGAGCTCGACGGCGCGGGGGGCTTCGCGCTCTGAGCCCCGGCGGTGCGGCGGACGGGCCGGTGCGCCGCTCCCTCGGGGTCGGTCCGCGTCCGACGCACTGGCGATCCGGGCGGGGTCGCCGTAGGATCGCGCCATGGCGACCCGGTTCTCCGTCCCCGCAGGCACGAAGGGCGCCCGCGCCGGCGCGAAGGGCGTCCCCGGGCTCGAGCTGGAGCTCGAGCGCCTCCGCCCGCAGCTGACGGGCTACTGCTACCGCATGCTGGGCTCGTGGTTCGAGGCCGAGGACGCGGTGCAGGAGACGATGGTCCGCGCATGGCGCCGGTCGTCGACCCTGACGGAGCGCGCCGCGCTGAAGTCCTGGCTGTACCGGATCGCGACGAACGTCTGCCTCGACGCGTTGAAGGGCACGAAGCGTCGCGCCCGGCCGATGGACCTGGGTCCGTCGTCGACCGCCGAGTCGGCGCTCGGCGGGCTGCCGGAGAACGTCTGGATCGAGCCGGTGCCCGACGTCCGCGTCCTGACGTCGGGTGCCGATCCGGCGGACGTCGCGGCGGACCGCGAGACCATCCGCCTGGCGTTCGTCACCGCGCTGCAGCACCTGCCGCCCCGCCAGCGCGCGGTCCTGGTCCTGCGCACGGTCCTGCACTGGAGCGCGGCCGAGGTCGCCGACCTGCTCGAGACGACGGTCGCGTCGGTCAACAGCGCCCTGCAGCGGGCCCGGGCGACCCTGGACGCGGTGCAGCCGTCCGAGGACCTGACGGCCCTGGGCGACGGCGACCGCGAGCTCGTCGAGCGCTACGTGGACTGCTTCGAGCGCTACGACGTCGACGCCCTCGTGGCGCTGTTGCACGAGGACGCGACCTTCCAGATGCCGCCGATGGAGCTGTGGCTGCGCGGACCGGAGCAGATCGCGGCGTTCTACCGCGGCCAGGGCGCGGCGTGCCGTGGCTCCCGCGTCGTGCCGACGACCGCCAACGGCAGCCCCGCGTTCGGGGCCTACAAGCCCGACGCGGACGACCCGGAGCTCTTCCGGCCCTGGTCGATCGCGGTGCTCGAGATCGCCGGCGGGCGGATCGTCGGCATCCACAACTTCCTCGACACCCGCCTCTTCGCCGAGTTCGGCCTGCCGTCCGAGCTGCGCGGTGCGCGCACCGCGCAGCTCGCGCCGCTCTAGGCGGCCGCGCCCGCGCGGTCCCGGGCGGCGGGGCCCGCGGTCGCCAGCAGGTGCTGCTGCAGGAACGCGGTCTGATCGGCGACGGCGCGCTCGAACGCGCCACCGACGTAGATCGCGAAGTGCCCGATCGGATAGCGGATCACCGTGCCCCGGGGCGCGGTCTCCCCCATCTTGACCGCCGACGCTGCCGGGGTCGTGTCGTCCTCGTCGCAGACGCAGACCAGCAGCGGCGCGCGGACGCCGGGCGCCGACCGGACCGGCCGGTAGAGCGCCATCGTCAGCATCAGGCGCGCGGCGAAGGCGTTCTGCCAGAGGCTGTCCTCGCCGGTGATCGCGTCGAAGCCCGGGACGGCCTCCGGTGCGGACATCGCCGCGTAGCCGCCGGGCTCGGCGACCGCGGGGATCAGGTGCGGCGGACGCCCGACGAGCGAGCCGACCTTGTCCCGCAGACCGTCGACGGTGAGGCGGACGAGGTTCTTCGGCGGCACCTTCGCGACCGTCGTGAGACCGTCGGCGAACGGTGCCTGGGAGACGACGGCGGCCAGCCGGGCGTCGCCGGCGGCCACGGCGACGACGTGCCCGCCGCTGAACGAGCTGCCCCAGAGCGCGATCCGCTCCGGGTCGATCCCGTCGAGGCCGCGGACGTAGGCGATCGCCGCGCGGTAGTCGTCGTGCTGCCGGCCGACGTCCAGCAGCTGGCGCGGGTGGCCCCCGCTGGCGCCGAAGTGGCGGTAGTCGAAGACCAGGGCGGCCATCCCGGCGGCCGCGAAGCGCTCGGCGAAGGCCGGCAGGCGGTCGTCGCGGGTGGCGCTGAACCCGTGGGCCATCACCACGCAGGGGACGTCGCCGGAGGCCTCGCCGTCGGGCCGGTAGAGGTAGGCGGCGCAGTGCGCGTCGCCGGAGGGGAACGTGACGTCGGTGCGGTCGACCATGCCCCAGGCTAGCGGCGCGGCGCGGGGCCACGGGACTCGTCCCCGAACTCCGGGGCCGAGCTCCCGGCCGGCTCCCCCGGGGTCGCCCACCGGGCCGGCGTCCCGCTCATCCGGACGACGGGGGCGAGCTGGTCGACCGCGCCGAACGGCCCGTCGAGGCGGATCCGCAGGTCGCCGGTCGACGCCGCGGGCGTGCCCGGCGCCCCGGTGGGGTCGACCCGGCCGGGCTGGTCGCGCAACCACATCGCGGTGCGCGCGAGCGAGGTGCGGACCTGCCAGCTGCCGCCCTCGGTCGCCCGACGCCGCAGCGCCACCATCGCGCCCAGGGCCGCCAGGTAGCCCGTGGCGTAGTCGCACGGCAGCGCGGGGACGATCGTCGGGCGTCCGTCCGCGTCGCGGTGCTCGTCGGCCCAGCCGGTGCTGCACTGCGCCAGCGGCTCGAAGCCCGGGCGGGACCGCCATGGGCCGACGTGCCCGTAGGTGTCGGTCGAGACGTGGACGATGCCCGGCCGCACCTCCGCCAGACGCTCGGCGCCCAGCCCGCGGCGGTCGAGCACCCCCGGGCGGGCGTTCTGGCAGACGACGTCGGACCGGGGCACCAGCGCCAGCAGCCGCGCCAGGTCGTGCCCGTCGGCGAGGTCCAGCGACGTCCGGCGCTTGCCGGGCGCGGTCTCGATCGCGGCGCGCCGGACCTCGTGCAGTCGCGGGGCACCCACCTGCAGGACGTCGGCCCCGTGCTCGGCGAGGGTCCGCCCGCAGGCGGGTCCGGCGATGATCCGGGTCAGGTCGAGCACCCGGACGCCGTCCAGCGGCCGGGGATCGACGGGCGCCGGCAGCGGCTCCGGGGGTGCGTCGCCGATGCGCTCGACGAGGACGACCGGGAGCTCCCGCAGGGCGCGGCCCTGCGGGTGGGCCTCCCACTCCGCGGCGCTCAGGACCAGCGCTCCGGGGGCGCCCGCAGCGACCAGCGCGTCGACCAGCTCCTCCGCCCCCCGGGTCGAGACCGCCCGGGCGATCGCCTCCCGGTCCCCGCGGCACCGCAGGACGGCGAGGGTCCGCTCCTCCAGCGGCGGGAAGGCCCCGTAGGTCTGCACCCAGCCGTCCCGCGCGGCGAACAGCCCGACGCCGGCCAGCCGGCCCGTCGGATCGGGGTCGAGCGTCTCGCCGTCGACCACCTGGTCCAGGAACCCGCGCAGCGACGCCGCGGCGTGACGGACGTCGACGGCGACCCGCTGGGCGGGCAGACCACGGTCCTCGCCCAGGCGTGCCGCGGTCACCCCGACGGCGGCGTGGATCGCGGCCGCCGCCTCCCCCAGCGGGTAGCGGCAGGCCAGGACGGGGTCGCGCCCGCCGATCGTCGCCGACCCGCCGGGCTCGAGGCGCAGCTCGTCGAGCAGCGCGGTGAGCCGGAGCTCTCCGGGCGACAGGGCGGCGGGCACGGGTGGAGGAGGTCCGGGGTCGGGGTCGCGCGTCGCCGGTGCCGGCTCGTGCCGCCGGGTCGGCGCGCCCACCCGGCTCAGGGCAGCAGGACGATCTTGCCGCGCAGGTGCCCGGCCTCGCTGACCCGGTGGGCCTCCGCCGCCTCGGCCAGCGGGTAGGTCCGCCACACCGGGAGGACGAGGTCGCCGGCGGCCAGGCGGCGCGCGAGCTCGGGGAACGCGTCGGAGACGTCGACGCCCTCGTCGCTGCCGGAGAACCGGACGCCGTGCTCGTCGGCGTCGCCGGCCGCGATGGTCAGGACCCGCTCGGGCCCACCGGCCAGCGCGACGGAGGCGGCGAGCTCGCCGCGACCGGACGCGTCGAGCACCGCGTCGACGCCGTCGGGTGCGGCGGCCCGGACGCGGTCCTCCCAGCCGTCGCCGTGGCGCACCGGCGAGGCGCCGAGCTCGCGGACGAACGCCTGGTTGTCGGATCCCGCGGTGCCGACGACCGTGGCCCCCCACGCGAGCGCGAGCTGGGTCGCCACGATGCCCACCCCGCCGGCGGCCGCGTGGATCAGGAGGGTGTCCCCGGGGCCGATCCCGAGCTGGCGCAGCACGCGGTAGGCCGTCCGCCCGGCGACGCCCACGCCGCCGGCGACCTCCCACGGGATCTCGGAGGGCCGGGCCGTCAGCGACGCCGGCCGGGCGAGCGCGAGCTCGGCGTGGGTCGCGCTGCCGGTGCCCAGCACGTGGTCGCCCACCGCCACGGAGCTCACGCCCGGTCCCACGGCCTCGACGATGCCCGCGAGGTCGTTGCCGATCCCCGACGGCGCCGCGAGCTCCCGCCCACCGGCCCACAGCCCCTTGCGGCGCTTCCAGTCGGAGGGGTTGACCCCGGCGGCCCGTACGCGCACCAGCACCTGGCCGTCGCCGGGAACCGGGACGTCGACCTGCACCAGCTCGAGCACGTCGGGCCCGCCGTAGGCCGAGAAGCGGATGGCGCTCGTCATGCGCGGGACCCTACCCGGCGTCGACGCGACGCCCGGGGAGACCGGCACGACGCGGCGCGACGGACGGTGTCGGGCGACCGCGCCCGGGAACGACACCGGCCCCCTTGCGGGGGCCGGTGCTCGGAGGTGGAGACGGCGGGAGTTGAACCCGCGTCCGCGACCGCGCCAAGGGCGACGTCTACGAGCGTAGTCGGCGTATCTGGGTCTCACGCTCCGTCGGTCCCGTCGACCCACGTCCGAAGCGCCAGCCCTCCTGAGATGTCCCCGGCGCGACGAGGGCGTCCGCGCAAGGTGATCCGGCTGAGTTGATACCGGGAACCCCCGCCGCCGGCGAGCGAGGCCCGATACCTCACCTACCTAGTGTGTGCTAGGCAGCGAGGGCGTACTCGTGAGAGTCCGCATGTGTGTGTTGTGGGGGTGTTTAACGAGGCCTCCCCCACCTCGGCTCGCAATCACCCCCGCGAACCGACCGCGTCGAAGCCTGTCGCCCCCGGAGGTGTCGCCCGCGAACGGACGAGGTCCCAGTGTAGCGCGCCGGACGGGCGGACCTCCTGGGTCCGGGCGTGCCCCCACGGACGCTCCGTGGGCCCGGGCGGGCGGGGCCGCTGGCCCCGCCGACCCTGTGCGCGGCGCGGCGGCGGTCAGTCGTCGTCCTGCCCGCCGCCGGACGTCGGGAACTTCCGCGCGTCGCCGTCCTCGGCGTCCGGTGCCGGCGGGGACCCGAGGGGGTCGGCCTCCGGTGGGGCGATCTCCTCGGGCTCGGGGCCGTCCAGCTCCTCGTCGTCCTCGAGCCACCCGGCGGCGGCCGCGACGCCCGCGATCACCGGCGTGGCCAGGAACGCGCCGACGATCCCGAGCAGCGCGCTGCCCGCGCCGACGCCCAGCAGGACGGTCAGCGGGTGCAGGCGGACCGAACGGCCGATCAGCAGCGGGTAGAGCACGTTGCCCTCGATCTGCTGCACGACCAGGGCGACGACGAACGCGCCGACGGCCCCCTCGATGCCGTTGGTCGACAGCGCCACGAGCATCGCCGCGAGGCCGGCGACGATCGCGCCGACGTACGGGATGAACGCCAGGACGAAGGTCAGGATGCCCAGCGGGATGGCGAGCGGGATGCCGAGGATCGACAGGCCGATCGCGATGCCGACACCGTCGATGACCGCCACGACGACCTGGCTGCGCACGAACTGGGTGATCGCGGTCCAGGCGCGCCGACCGCCGTCGTGCCAGGAGACGCGGCTCTCGGCCGGGGCGAAGCGCAGGAACCCGCGCCAGAATCCGGTGCCGTCGATCAGCAGGTAGATCAGCATCATCACCGCGAGGAAGACGCTCGCCGCGACGTTGACGACGCCCTGCGCGGCGGAGATCACGCCGGTCCCCAGCTGCCCGCCGATCGCTCCCAGGGAGTCCTGGAGCTTGTCTGTGAGGTCCTTGGAGTACCGCTGGATGTCCTCGTCCTTGACGCCCAGGTCGTGGAGGACGTCGGGCAGCTGCCGGATCCCCTCCTCGACCTGGTTGCCGATGTCCTCCGCCTGCTTGACGATGTCCGGCGCCACGACGGTCACGAGACCGGTGACGATCGCGATCAGCAGCAGGACGGTGACGATGGCCGCGAAGACGCGCGGGAGGCGGAGCTTCGCGTGCAGGAACGCCGCGACCGGCATCACCAGCGCGGCCAGGAGCACGGCCACGAAGAACGGCAGGAGGATGAACTGCAGCCGGCTCCAGACGAGGAGCAGGCCGTAGCCGACGACGCCGATGACCCCGACGCGCAGGGCGTTGAGGCTGAGACGCTCGAGGGACACGCGGCCCTGGCGGTGCTCGGGCGTCACGGGAGGGGGGATGCGTGGACCTGCGGAGCTCACCACTGCATCATCCCGGTTCGTGCGGCGATCCCCGTCGTGGCGGGGGATCGGCGCGGACGTTCGGCAGGTCGTGTTGGAACGACGCGTCCACGTCGTCCGGGCGGTCGGCCCGCAGGACGAGCACCCGCCAGCCCGTCGGCGGGTGGAGCGTGGTGCCGACGACGCGCATCCCGAGCCGCTCACCGACCGCCAGCGACCGGGCGTTGTCGGGGTGCACCAGCGCGACGACCGACGCCACCCCCAGCGCCGACCAGGCCACGTCGAGGGCCGCACGTGCCGCCTCCGTCGCGAACCCGTGCCCCCACTGCGCGCGCGGCAGGCGCCAGCCGACCTCGAGCGCCCCGGCCGTCCCCCGCGTCCCGAACGGCACGGCCGTCAGCCCGCAGAAGCCGGCGAACGCCCCGTCGTCCCGCCGCTCGAGGGCCCACAGCCCGTGGCCCGCGCGCGACCACTCGCTCCGCAGCCGCGACCGCAGTCCGTCGCTACCGACGGCGTCCAACGGACCGGAACCGATGTGGCGCATCACCCGGGGGTCGGCGTTCATCGCGGCGAAGGGCGCGCGGTCCCCGGCGCGCCAGGCCCGCATCCGGAGGCGGTCGGTGACCAGCTCGACCCGCGACCGGCGGGGGCCCGCGGGATCCCCGGGGTGTGGTGCCCCGGCGACGGGCGCGGCGTCGGGCTCCCGCTCCATCACGGCGACGCTAGCGGTCTGAGAGGCTTGCCGCATGAGCACGAGCGTGGAGCACACCGACGTCGCCTGGGACCTCGAGACGCTGGTCCACGGGGAGGGACCCGACGGCGTCCTGCGCCTGCTCGACGAGGCGCAGGCCCAGGCCGACGAGTTCGCCGCCGCCTACCAGGGCAAGGTCGCGGACATCAACGGCGCCGGCCTGGCCGCCGCGATCGGCGAGCTGATCGAGCTGACGGACCTCGTCGGCCGCGCGGGCTCGTACGCGTCGCTGAAGTTCGCCGAGGACACCGCCAAGCCCGAGCACGGTGCCCTGCTCGCCGCGGTCGAGGAGCGCGGCACCGCGATCCAGACGAAGCTCCTGTTCTTCGAGCTCGAGTGGACCGCCCTGGACGACGCGAAGGCCGACGAGCTGCTCGCCTCGCCCGGCGTCGAGAAGGCCCGCCACCACCTGCGGGTCGTGCGCAAGGAGAAGCCGCACCTCCTGACGGAGCCCGAGGAGCGCATCCTCGCCGAGAAGTCGTCCTCCAGCCGCGGTGCGTGGGACCGCCTGTTCGACGAGCTGACCTCGGTGATCGAGGTCGAGCTGCCGGGCGACGGCGGCGCGTCGCAGGCGGTCCCGCTCGACGTGGCCCTGTCGCAGCTGACGAGTCCGGACCGCGCGACCCGCAAGGCCGTGGCCGAGGCCGTCACGAAGGCGCTGCAGCCCGGCCTGCGCACCCGAGCGTTCATCTTCAACACCCTGCTGCAGGACAAGGCCGTCGAGGACCGCCTGCGCGCGTTCCCCAGCTGGATCGCCTCGCGCAACCTCGCCAACGAGGCCAGCGACGAGTCCGTCCAGGCGCTCGTCGACGCGGTGCAGGAGGCCTACGACGTGCCGCAGCGCTGGTACCGCCTGAAGGCGCAGATCCTCGGCGTCGACAAGCTCGCCGACTACGACCGCATGGCGTCGGTCTCGCAGGCCGACGAGCAGGAGTTCTCGTGGGCCGAGTCGACCGAGATGGTCTACACGTCGTTCGACGCCTTCTCGACGGAGATGGGGGACGTCGCCCGCAGGTTCGTCGACGAGGGCTGGATCGACGCCCCGGTCCGTCCGGGCAAGCGCGGTGGCGCGTTCTGCGCCTACACGGTGCCCAGCCACCACCCGTACGTGCTGCTGAACTGGACGAGCCGCCGGCGCGACGTGCTCACGCTCGCCCACGAGCTCGGCCACGGCATCCACGCCTACCTCGCCCGTGAGCGCGGCCCGTTCGAGCAGACCACCCCGCTGACGCTGGCCGAGACGGCGTCGGTCTTCGGCGAGACGCTCGTCTTCGACCGCCTGCTCGAGCAGACCACCGAGCCCCAGGCGCGCCTGGGCCTCCTCGCCGAGCAGATCGAGGGCTCGATCGCCACGATCTTCCGTCAGACGGCGATGAACCGCTTCGAGCACGCCGTGCACACCGCGCGGCGCGAGGAGGGCGAGCTGTCCGTCGAGCGCTTCGGCGAGCTCTGGCACGAGAGCCAGGTCGCGATGCTCGGCGACGCCGTCGACATCAGCGACGGCTACCGCTCGTGGTGGTCCTACGTCCCGCACTTCATCGGCACCCCCGGCTACGTCTACGCGTACGCCTACGGCCAGCTCATGGCGCTGTCGGTCTACGGGAAGTACCGCGAGGAGGGCCCGTCGTTCGCGCCGAAGTACCTCGAGCTGCTCTCCACCGGCGGCTCGAAGGCCCCGGAGGACCTCGTCGCGATCGCCGGCCTGGACCTCGCCGACAAGGGCTTCTGGCGCAGCGGCCTGGCCCTCGTCCGCGAGCAGCTGGACCAGGCCGAGCAGGCGGCCAAGGACGCCGGCGCGATCTAGGCCTTCCACTCCGCGGTGCGCTCCGGCGAGGCCGCCGCGAGCGCCTCGCGGAGGCCGTCGGCGTCGGCCTGCAGGCCGTAGGCCGGCGTCCCGGGCTGCTGACGCCACGACTCGTCGAGCTCGCCGGCGTCGACCGGCTCGAAGCCGAGCTCGGCGACCAGGGCGGACACGGCGACCTTCGTCTCCGGGTCGTCCCCGGCGACGGGGATCGCGAAGCGCGGGCCGTCCGGCTCCCCGACGTCGAGGATCCGCTGGGCGTAGACGCCGTTGAAGACCTTGACCACGGGACGGCCGAGCTGCTCCGCGACGTACTGGCTCTCCGTCTGGCCGTCCTCGATCGCGTCGATCCGGCCGTCGCGCTGCTGCGGGTAGTAGTTGTTCGTGTCGATGACGACGGCACCGTCGGCCGCTCCGTCGAGGATGTCGTCCGGCAGGTCCTGGACCTTCACGAGCGGGATCGTGACGATGACGACCTCGGCCCCCTCGGCCGCCTCCGTCGCCTCCACGGGCGTCACGCCCTCGACCGCCGCGAGCTCCGCCAGGGTCTCCGGCCCGCGCGAGTTGGCGATCCGCACCTCGTGCCCGAGCGGCCCGAGCCTCCGGGCGAGGTTCCCGCCGATGTTGCCGGCGCCGATGATTCCGATCTTCATGGATCTGGTCTATCGGACCGGCCCACGCATGCCGCGGCGCTCGGCGATCCGGCGGGTAGGCGCGTGGGCGATTCGGCGCGTGGGCGCGTGGGCGGTCCGGCGCGTGGGCGCGTGGGCGGTCCGGCGCGTGGGGGCGTGGGCGGTCCGGCGCGTGGGGGCGTGGGC